>JAGYKU010000077.1 GCA_018401455.1 Flavobacteriales bacterium | reverse complement strand
AGAAGTCTAAATCCCAAATCTCGTTTATAGATGTCTCCACTCCGGTCGATATGACAACCAAAAACATTTTTGTCACTATTTCTTCGCTCGTACAAACGTCATTCTTGAAATTTCAAATTAACAATTTCATAAAATAATTCACATTCATTTTATATTGGACATTAAAAATGTTATTTTTGTGCAATCTTAATAAAATGAAGCCAACAATCATTCTCAATAGCAAGCAATTTGAACTCACCATCAAGCGACTTTGCTATCAATTGATAGAGAATCACGGAGATTTTTCAAACGCTGTAATCATTGGTTTACAACCAAGAGGTGTTTTTTTAGCTAATAGACTCAAAGAAGAATTGATGAATTTAGCCAATATCAATGCCCAAGTTGGCGCTTTGGATATTACTTTTTTTCGAGATGACTTCAGAAGAACAGCTCAGCCCAAAATTCCATCGGTAACTAATTTGGATTTCTCAATAGAAAACAAAAATGTAATCATTGTGGATGATGTACTTTTCACTGGAAGAACAGTAAGAGCAGGAATGGAAGCTTGCCTCACTTATGGACGACCAACCGCTTTTGAGTTTATGGCATTTATCGATAGAAGATTTCAAAGAAATATGCCGATTCAACCAAATTATACAGGGAAAACCGTAGATACCATTGATCAAGAATACGTAAAAGTGCAATGGAGAGAAAACGAAGAAACAGATTGTGTGTTGCTATATAACAAAAACGAAGAAGTGTAATGAGAGACTTAAGCGTAAATCACCTATTAGGAATCAAACAGTTGACTCCAGAAGATATTCAAATCATTTTTGAAACAGCAGATAGTTTTAAGCAAGTCATCAATCGTCCGATAAAGAAAGTTCCTTCATTGAGAGATATCACCATCGCTAATTTATTTTTCGAAAACTCTACAAGAACTAGGCTTTCATTTGAATTAGCTGAAAAAAGATTATCCGCAGATGTGATTAACTTTAGTGCCGCTTCTTCAAGCGTGAAAAAAGGTGAGACATTGGTAGATACAGTAAACAATATTCTTTCCATGAAAGTGGATATGGTAGTGATGAGACATCCCAATCCAGGTGCACATTTGTTTTTGGAAAGACATATTGACGCTAAAATTATCAATGCAGGAGACGGAACTCACGAACATCCCACACAGGCTTTATTGGATAGTTATTCAATCAGAGAAAAATTAGGCACTGTGGAAGGCAAAAAAGTAGTCATCGTTGGAGATATCAAACACAGTAGAGTAGCGCTGTCTAATATTTTCGCTCTTCAAAAACAAGGCGCAGAAGTAATGGTTTGTGGTCCAACAACATTAATTCCTAAATACATCAAAGATTTAAATGTAAAAGTAGAACACAATTTAATTAAAGCTCTTGAGTGGTGTGATGTTGCCAATATGTTGAGAATTCAATTAGAAAGACAAGAAATTAAATATTTTCCATCTATTAGAGAATATACAATGCAATTTGGTTTGAACAAAAAAATCTTAAATAACCTCTCCAAAGAAATTGTAGTTATGCACCCTGGTCCAATCAATAGAGGTGTGGAAATCACTTCGGATGTTGCTGATAGTAAGCAGTCTATCATATTGAATCAGGTTGAGAATGGTGTGGCTATTAGAATGGCTGTCATTTATTTATTAGCCTCAAAAATCAATAGAGATTAATTATAAATAGTTTTTTGTTAATATAAAAAATCTAAATTTTATATCGTAATTAAAAAAAAAATCTTAATTTCGGGAACAACAAACTTAAACAAACGTTAAAAATGCCTATAACAACAGAGAAATCGACTGATTTTGATATCATTAAAATCGATGCAGAAAAATTAGATACTTTATTGGCTCCCGATTTAAAATCGGAGTTTGTAGTATTAGAAAAATCTGGAACGAAATCTGTTATTGTGGATTTAACGGAAACCAAATACTGCGATTCTTCAGGATTAAGTGCCTTATTAGTGGGGAACAGATTATTCAAAGAAAATGGGAAATTGGTTTTGTTTGGATTACAACCGAATGTGAAAAAATTGATTGAGATTTCTCAATTACATAATGTATTAAACATTGCAGCCAACCAAGAGGATGCAAAAGCAATGATTTAATTTTATAAACTAAAAATGAAATATATGAAAAAAACATTACTTTCTTTAGCACTAATAACTCTAGGTTTTGCTGCAAGTGCTCAATGTACACCAGATCCAGCAGTTACAAGTGGTATTTCTCCAGATACAACCACAAATTTATCTGTAGCTTACACTGGTCAACCTTACAGTGAAATCATTACTTTTGTTGTTCCAGCAGATACGGTTGTTTCAGGTGCTACAGTTCAAATTGCTAGAATTGATTTACAAGATGTAACAGGTTTACCAGCCAATTTTGATTACACTTGTAATCCTTCAAATTGTTCATTCCCAGGAGGTACTTCAGGATGTGTAGATTTATTTAGCACTTCAGATCCTACTGTACCTCAAGTTGGTTCTTACCCACTTACAATTGTTACTGAGCCTTTTGCTACAATTTTAACTTTTCCTGTTTCTCAAGGAACAGTTACTTACGATGGTTATTATTTAGTAATTGCAGAGCAAACACCTGTAAGTGTAGAGCAAGTAGGTAACAATCAAATGAAATCTTTGATTGCTTATCCAAATCCAACAAACGGAAACACAACTATTGAATTTGCAATGGGATACAATAGTGAGGTTACTTTTACTGTAACTAATTTGTTAGGTTCAATTGTTAATCTTCAAAATTTGAGTACTTCTAAAGGTTTAAATAGAATTAACTTTGATGCTTCAAATGTTCCAAATGGTGTATATTTCTATACTATTACAGATGGAAAAAATACGATTTCTAAAAAGTTAATCGTTAGCAAATAATATTTATTAATATGATAATACAATCCCTTCTTCTGAATAAGTTGAAGGGATTTTTTTTATAATGATTTTTGATGTTCACATATTAGGCAGCGGAAGTGCCATTCCAAAATTGCATAGAAATCCTACTTCTCAGTACATAAATGTGCTAGAAAGGTATATTTTGATTGATTGCGCAGAAGGAACTCAAATGCAAATGCAAAAATTCAAAGTGAAACCGCAAAGGATACAACACATTTTGATTTCTCATTTGCATGGCGATCATTATTTTGGTTTGATGGGACTTCTTTCTTCGATGCATTTGAACGGAAGAACCAAAAGTTTAAATCTTTATGCCCCAGAACCTTTGCAAAAAATTATCTACGACCAATTGCATCATAGTAAAACTACATTGGCTTTTGATATCCATTTTCACCCTCTTCAAAGTGAAGTTTCTGAGTTGATTTATGAAGACAAGTGTATCGAAATTCATACGATTCCTTTGGAACATAGAGTTTATTGTAATGGATTTTTAATAAAAGAAAAAGAAAAACCATTTAGAATTAATAAGGAAGTTTTGGGAGTTTACAAAGTACCTGTAGCGATGATGCATAAATTGATTCGAGGAGAAGATTGGATTAAAGAAAATGGTGAAGTCATCAAAAATGATGTTTTAACTCTGCCTCCATTGCCCAAAAGATCTTATGCTTTTTGTTCGGATACGAGATATACAGAAAAGATTTTACCCTTGATACAAGAGGTAGATTTACTGTATCACGAAGCTACTTTTTTGAATGATATGCTGCCGAGAGCTAAGAAAACATTTCATACTACTGCACTTCAAGCAGCTCAAATAGCTAAACTGGCAAACGCCAAAAAATTGCTTTTAGGACATTTCTCTGCTAGATATGATACTACAGAGGAATTTATAATTGAAGCAAAATCTGTTTTTGAAAATGTTGAAACTGTCAATGATGGTGATATCTTTTCTATTTTGTAAAAATAGTAAATTTTAGACTTTTAAATAAAATCTATCGCTCCAAGACCTTCTCTAATTACTTCTGGATATCCGTTGGTAAAATCTATTATCGTAGATGGGTCTAATGTTCCCAATCCTCCATCAATTACGATATCCACTTCGTTTTCGAATCTTTGGAAAATTTCATTAGCATCGTTGGTATAATCAATGATTTCATCATCATCGTGAACAGAAGTTACTGCTAATGGATTTCCTAAACTTAATACGATTTCACGAGCAATAGCATTGTCTGGAATTCTAATTCCTATTTCTTTTTTGTTGGAATCAAAAAGTTTTGGGACATTGTTGCTGGCGTTCAATATAAATGTATAAGGACCCGGAAGCGCTTTGTTCATTATCTTGAATGTGCTTCTATCAATAGGTTTGGTGTAATCATTTAGCGTACTCAAATCATAACAAACGAGAGAGAAATTGGCTTTATTGAGTTTTACATTTTTTAAACGAGCTAACTTTTCGAGCGCTTTTTTGTTCATCAAATCACAAGCAAAACTATATACTGTATCAGTAGGAATCACAATGACGCCACCTTTTCTGAGTGTACTTACAATGGTATCAATTTTTCTTTGATCTACTGAATATGGACTAATTTCTAAAAACATTATTAAGAGTTATTTACATTCACCAGATTTGTAATCTTTAATTCCTTCACATTCTGCTTGACAAGGATTGCCATAAGTTTTGTCGTTACAGCCGCATACTGGATTATACTCCATTGTGCAAATACAATCTGGATTTGAAATGGCTTTACAGTTGTTTTTCGTACAACTAAATAATAAGATTGAAACGGGTAATATTAAAAGTAGTTTTTTCATAATATAAATTTATTCAACAGCCATTATTCCTTTTATTTCAGGAGCAGAGTTTTTCAAAGCCTCTTCCAAACCTGCTTTTAAAGTCATATTACTCATTGTGCAGGTTTTACAAGCACCTAATAATTTTACTTTAACAATTTTATCCTCAGTAATTTCTACCAATTCCATATCACCGCCATCACTTCTAAGGTAAGGTCTTAATTGTTCAAGAGCAAACTCAACTTTTTCGTTTAAGGTTTCTGTTTTCATATTCATAAAGTTAAGTGGAACATTTAGGTGCTCCATATTCTACAGGAACTATTTTTGTTGGATCAAGACTTTCATTTCTCCAATTAATTTGTTCGATAATATTATCAGTCATTTCCTTAAATGCAATTGCAGTAGGAGAAGTTTCTTGAAGAATAGCAGGTCTTCCCGCATCACCACTTTCTCTTATGCTTTGCACCAATGGAATTTGTCCCAACAAAGGAACATCCAATTGAGCCGCTAAGTTTTTGGCACCTTCATTT
Organism: Flavobacteriales bacterium; assembly: GCA_018401455.1. GTDB lineage: Bacteria > Bacteroidota > Bacteroidia > Flavobacteriales_D > Parvicellaceae > Parvicella. Next base: position 5,721 of record JAGYKU010000077.1, on the reverse strand, counting down.
CCGAAAATAAAATATTTGTTATTGGGTAATTCTTCTGGACTAAACCAAGCCATATTTTCTACAATTCCCAAAACAGGAACATTTATCGTATCCAATTGAAACATATTGATTCCTTTTCTAGCATCAGCCAAGGCTATGTTTTGGGGTGTGCTCACAATCACAGCACCTGTAATTGGCATACTTTGAACCAATGAAAGGTGAATATCACCAGTTCCTGGAGGTAAATCGAGCACCAAATAATCTAATTCTCCCCAATCTGCATCAAAAACCATTTGTGCCAATGCTTTTGTTGCCATTGGACCTCTCCAAATTACCGCTTGATTTACATCTGCGAAGAATCCGATAGAAAGTAATTTTACACCATAACTTTCAATTGGAACGATGTGCTGCTTTCCATTTATATTTTTACCCAAAGGCTTTTCGTGTTGTACGTCAAACATCAATGGTTGTGAAGGACCGTAAATATCAGCATCTACCAAACCAACTTTGTAGCCTTTTTGAGCCAAACCAATAGCAAGATTTGCTGTAATGGTAGATTTTCCAACGCCACCTTTTCCACTCGCCACAGCGATAATGTTTTTAATGCCTTTCATTTTGGTTTGGTTGGTTTCGGATTTTTTCATTCCGATGATTTCACAAGAAATCTTTACAGATTTACCAAATTTTCTTTCCAAAGCAAACTCACAAGCTTCCTGCATTCTATTTCTAGAGTGCATTGCTGCATTTTGTACGGCAACTTTAAATGAAATTTGAGTGTCATCAAATACTAAATCGCTAACTAATTCTAAAGAAACGATGTCTTTTTTTAAATCAGGTTCAACCACTTTTGAGAGGGCTTCTAAAATATCTTCTTTTGTAATTTTTTCCATAACTTTATTTGCTTTACAAAGGTATTAAATAATTTGAATCAATGGATGCTAAAATCTTTCATAAAATCTCAGGATTACATGTGACATAAATCACATTTATTCAAATATAGGATGACTACCTTTGTTGAAAATATATTTTAAAATGAAATTTGAAGATTCTATTTACGAAGCAAAATGGCATTCTTTGAATGAAGAAGAAACCCTAAATAAGTTAAATACTTCATTGGAAGGGATTTCAGAAAAAGAAGCCAAAGAAAGAATTTATAAAAACGGTGCAAATAAATTGCCTGAAGGTAAGAAGACTACATTATTTCAAATAATCCTTCATCAAGTTTTAAATCCACTTATTTTTATTTTGGTTGCAGCAGCTGTAGCTTCAATTTTTATTGGAGAGGCAAAAGATGCTGTGTTTATATTTCTTGTCATATTTATCAATAGTGCATTAGGAACATATCAAGAATACAATGCAGAGAAAAGTGCTTCCGCTTTGCAAAGACTGATGAAGATAAAAGCAAAAGTGAAAAGAAGTGGTAGAGAGCAAATAATTCCTATGGAAGATGTTGCTTTAGGAGATGTTGTGTTAATTGAATCTGGAATGAAAGTTCCTTCAGACATAAGGCTTTTTTCTGCAAATAATTTAGAAATTGATGAAAGTTTTTTGACTGGAGAATCTATAGCTTCTAAAAAAGAAGTTTCATTACTTAAAGAACAAATAGGTGTAGCGGAACGGAAAAACATGGCTTTTGCTGGTTCTACAGTGTTGAAAGGAAGGGGAGTGGGAGTGACCATTGCAACAGGAATTCATACCCAAGTGGGAGAAATTTCTCAAAATGTAACCACATCAGATACTGCAAAACCACCACTCGTATTGAGGATGGAAAAGTTTATTAAACAAATTAGTCTTTTTATTATCGTTTTGAGTTTTTTACTCGCATTAGCGTTAAGATTACAAGGAATGGACTATACTTCTATTTTCTTTTTTGTAGTTGCACTTTCTGTTTCCGCCATTCCTGAAGGTTTGCCAGTTGCTTTGACTGTTGCACTTTCAATTGCTACCAAAAGAATGGCAAAAAGGAATGTAATCGTTAGAAAATTAACAGCAGTAGAGAGTTTGGGTAGTTGTACTGTTATTGCGAGTGATAAAACAGGGACACTAACTGTAAATGAACAAACAGCAAAAAAAATAATTACACCCAATGGAGATGAATTTGACTTATCAGGAGAGGGCTATAATGGAGAAGGATTTATTTCTAAAAACAATAATAATGTTCAGTCTGATTTGATTTCAGAATTATCGGAGTTGGCAAATATTTCCATTTTGGCAAATGAAGGAGAACTTGATAAAAATAATGAAGAATGGAAATTCATTGGAGATTCAATGGATGTGGCATTGCTCGGAATGAGTTATAAAATGAATTTTCAACCCAATGTAATTCGAGAGCAAAATCAAATTATTGGAGCAATTCCTTATGAATCAGAAAGACAATTTGCAGGTTCTTTTACAAAAAAATGAAGTTGTTAAGATAGCCATCAAAGGTGCTTTGGAAAAAATCCTTGACTTTTGTGATACGATGTCTATTGATGGTGAGTTAGTTCCAATAGACAGAAATAAAATCATTAACGAAGCAACAAGTCTTGCTAAAGATGGATATAGAGTTTTGGCTTTTGCAAGCGGAGACTTTCCTAATTATACAGAAGGTAAAGAATACGAAAACGAAGAGATTCCAAAATTGACTTTTTTCGGTATTGTAGGATTTATTGACCCTTTAAGAAAAGAAGCGATTAAATCCGTAGAAGAATGCCACGATGCAGGGATTAAAGTAATTATGATAACTGGAGATCATCCAGAAACAGCAAGTGCTATTGCAAGACAATTGGGAATCGCAGATGAAAATTCACCTGTGGTGACAGGTCAGATGCTTTCTTCAGCGGGAGATAGTGAAAGTGAAGCCTTTGAAAAGTTGGTTTTTTCTACAAATGTTTTTGGAAGAGTTTCGCCTGTTCAAAAACTAGAAATTGTTGCCGTTTTGATTAGAAAAGGAGAGTTTGTAGCAGTAACAGGCGATGGTGTAAATGATGCTCCCGCTCTCAAAAGAGCAAATATTGGAGTTGCTATGGGTTCTGGAACTGATGTAGCAAAAGAAGTAGGAGCAATGATAGTGGTAGATGATAATTTTTCTTCCATTGTTGCAGGTGTAGAGGAAGGAAGATTTGCTTATGACAACGTGAGAAAAGTAATCTATCTGCTCATTTCTACTGGTGCCGCTGAAATCATATTGTTTTTAGCGTCCATAATTGCTGGTTTGCCACTTCCACTTTTGGCAGTTCAATTACTTTGGCTAAACTTAGTGACCAATGGAATTCAAGATGTAGCATTGGCATTTGAAGGTGGAGAACCTGGAGCAATGAAACGAAAACCAAGAAGTCCTTCGGAGAAAATTTTCAATCCTCTTATGATAAAGCAAACACTTGTCTCAGGTTTTACAATGGGAGCAATTGCTTTTGGAATATGGTTTTGGTTGAATAATTATACCGAAGCTACAGAATTTGAAGCCAGAAATTACATCTTATTATCGATAGTTCTTATGCAAAACTTTCATGCTTTCAATTGTAGATCCGAAAGAACTTCTGTGTTCAAAATGCCACTCCGCAAAAACATCATTCTTGTTTGGGGCGTCATTGCTGCACAACTTTTACATATTATAAGTATGCACATACCATTTATGCAAAGGGTTTTGAGGATTGAACCCGTAAATTTTTTCAATTGGCTTAATATTTTATTGTTATCTCTTTCTATGATTGTGGTAATGGAAATTTTCAAATATTTTATGAAAGAAAAATAAAATATCTGATTTCTAGCACAATATTTGTAAGTTTGTTGTTGAACATTAAAACTAAATTAAAATGAAAATTTTCGCATACACGCTTTCAACGGTTGTTTTATCATTAATGGTAATGTCTTTCATCACTATGCCTAAAGCATCAAATTATCACACAGAAAAAATTGAATCTGTATATAAAACATCTTTGAATGAACTTACTCCTATTGAAAAACAAGAGGCTTTTGAGTATTTTGCTGCTACTGGTGATTGTACTTTTAAAGGTATAAAATTAAATGGAAAAGTTAAATATGTGACTTCATTTCCTGACATCAAAATTCAATATGTGACTTCATTTCCAGATATTAAAGTAAAAAAAGTAACTTCATTTCCTGATAAATGTGGTGAATGGCAAATTGTAGAGTCTTTTCCTGATTTTACAGTTCAAATTGTAACTTCATTTCCAGATTTGAAAGTTCAGTTGGTAGAATCTTTTCCTGGAATGAAGTGAAAATTAAATTTTAGGCTTAATTATTTTTACAGCATTTTCCATCCTTATTTGTTCATTGCCGTTGATTATTCCGTATGGAAATTTATTTTGAATAAGTTCTTTTTTAAAGATTTCAAATAATTCATATCTGTCATTTGGATTTTCTCTTAGAAGGTCGTATTCCCATGGAAGGTCTGGTTCGCAGAGTAAATAAAAGTCAAATTTTTGTTCTTGAATAAGTTGTAGAATGTAATCGCTGGTTTTTCCATATCTGTAGTCCGACCAAATTTTTAAACTGATGTTTTCCGTATCGAAAAAATTAATAGATTTTGTAATGTTTTTTCGTTCTTCATTTTGTTTACGAGCGATAGTTTCTAAATCTTCAAATTGATATTTGCCGTTTTTGGATTCTAAATAAGGTCGAGCAAATTCATTAAAATAAGCACCATCAAAGTGTTTGCTCAAATATTTACAAAGCGTTGACTTTCCAGATGATTCTGGTCCTATGATGGCAATATTTAACATTGTGATTTTTGCTTTTCGTATTGTTTTTTCCAAAATATAAATCCAGAAATAGCCATAAAAGTATAAATAAGATACAACATTGATGTTAATGAATAACCTCTTTCATAGTATAAAAAGATACTTGTAAAATCAATTACAATCCAGTAAATCCAGTTGGTTAAAACTCTTTTGGCAACCATGTAGGTCGTGGTTAAACTAAAAACTGTTGTAAAAGCATCCACAAAAGGATTCAATTGCTTTGTATAGTTTGCAAAAATATAACCTAAGACAACTGCTATAATTGAACTTACTACAATATTAATGAGGTGATACTTTAAAGCCCATTCTCTTATGGGTAGTTCAATTTTAACTGGTTTAGCAGTCTTTTTTCCATCAATTGGGTTTTGTATTTTTTCTACCAACTTTTCATTGTACCACATATACCAACCTACAACCGCCATCACGGCATAAAAAAGTTGTAGTAATGTTTCTAAATACAAATGAGCAATAAAACACAAATAGACATAGAGTAGGGATGAAGCAAGCGCAAAATACCAACAAAGTATGTTTTTTTGAGTAAGTAAAACCAAATAGATGGTGCCGGAAATTACAGCCAACCATTCAGGCACAGAAGTTTTGTAAATGTCAAAAATAAACGATTCAAAAAAAGACATCATTGAATTACAATCTTTTTAAATTGCGTTTTATTTGAACTTTTCAAAACACAAATATAGTTTCCTTTTGGTATATTAGATACATCTAAAGTTGTTTGAAAAGAATTTATGGATTTAAGAAAAACATCTTTACCTAACACATCTTTTATGGTGAGCGTTTCAATCAATAATTCTGAATTTAAATGCAAAATACCTTCTGTTGGGTTTGGGAATAATTCAATATTTGAGTTTTCATTTTCTATGATAGAACTGCTCAAACAAGTAATAGCTGTTCCGCTGGTTTCTGAAAAAGTACCATTCGCAACTGACCATCTGAGCCATTCGCCTCCAAATCCTGTTTTCCAATCCGAAAGTTCGAGAAAATT
>JAGYKU010000076.1 GCA_018401455.1 Flavobacteriales bacterium | reverse complement strand
AATACTTCTAATTAGTGAGCAGCTTCTTCTGTAGTAACAGGAGTTGCTTCAGTAGCCTCAGTAGCTTCAGTTGCCTCAGCATCACCACATTTACCTTCACCACATTTTTCAGTTTCAACTTCAACTTCAGTTTCAACCTCTGGAGTTACCTCTGGAGTTGTTTCTTCAGTTTTTGGTGCATCACCTTCAGTTTTTGTTTCTTCAGTTGCTTCAGCACATGAAGTCATAGCGAATGAAGTCATAGCTACCATAGAAAGGATTAATCCTAATTTTTTGAAATTCTTTTTCATTTTTTTGATTTTGTTAAATTAAATACGTCACAAAGGTAATACAATTATATAGAACAAATCCAAATAAAATCGTATTTATTTTTTTTATCCTATTAAAATCAATGGTTTTAGCAAGTATTGTGACTTGAAATAATCTAAAATAAGGTTGTGATTTACTTTTTAAAATCAATTTCAAATTCAGAACGCCTGTTCAAAGCGTGTTCTTTTTCTGAACAAGCTTCGGCTGTAGTACAATTGTTTACGAAATTGGTTGCTCCTAACGATTCTGTTACAATTCTTCCGCTTTTAATTCCTTTATTAATAAGGAACTCTTTTACAGCTTTAGATCTTTTCCAAGATAAAGAAACATTATATTTTGCAGGTCCTCTGCAATCAGCATAAGATTTAATTAAAATAGTTGCTTTTGGGTTCGCTTTTAAAACCTCAACAATTTTTTGCATTTGAACTTCGGATTCGCTAGAGATTTTATAACTATCCAATTCAAAATAGATTTTCTCTACATTATAACCAGATTGATTCATTGCAAAATCACCCATTTGATTTAAATCTACTTTTTTGGGCATTTTCTTTCCTGCTTCTATATTGATAGATTTTGGATAATAACCATCTTTATCAAGATTGATAATATAAGGTCTATTGGGTTTTAAATTTAAAGTAAACTTACCTTCATTGTCCGTGTAAGTAGTAATTTTATTTCCTGTGGTTTCGTCAACTAAAGTTACTTTCACATTGTTAATTCCTTCGTTGGAAGACTTGTCTGTTACCAAAGCAAAAGATTCTGAACCTACAGGTTCAAAATTTAAATTAAATTTTTGTTCTGGGTCATAATTTTCTCCAGTATAAATATTATGTAATGCTTCAAAACCATCTTTTACCGCTACAATTTGATAATCTTTATCATTTTCTAAATCAAAATGAAAACTACCATCACTTTCAGTTTTTGTTACCGCTATTAAATTTCCATTATTGTCTAATAGTTTTACTTCAATTCCTCCAGCAAATGAGCCATCTTCATTCAAAAGTATTCCTTCTGCATAAGTTCCGCTTTCTTTTAAGACGATGTCTTTATCTTTAAGGCTGTCATATCCTTCATCCGTTTTGATGGTTTCACTTCCGCTTAAGTTTCCGTCTTTTGCGGTAATGGTATAGGTTTTATTTTCTTCTAAAGGAAATTGATAGTAGCCATTTTCATCTGTTTTTCCTTTGAAAATGATGTTGCCATTTTCATCTTTCAACTCTACCATTACATTAGAAGCAATGCTCCCATCTTCATTTTTCACTTGACCTTGTGCTGTCTGAGTAGGTTCTAAAGTCATTTCTAGAAGTTTAGAGTTGTCCCAATTTTCATCAATTAAGATTTCTAGTTGGTCTGCATAGCCAGGGATAGTTGCAACTACTTTATAATTGCCCTCTTCTGCTAATTCTATACTGTATTTTCCGTTTTCATCGGTATAGGCTTGTGCAACTTCATTTCCTTTTTCGTCATAAATTTTTACCAAAGCATTCGAAACAGGATTTCCATTCAAGTCTTTTACAATTCCTTGTATCCAAATGCCTTCCAGTTTCTTTTGGAACATATAAATATCGTCATCACCTAGCCCCCCGAATCTATTGGAAGTAACAAAACCAAATTCCTCATCAGTAGATGAAATCAATATACCATAATCATCACTTATGGAGTTTATAGGCATTGGTAACAATTCTGGTTTTGCAGTTTCTAAATCGCTTAATTTAATTTTAAAAATATCTAATCCTCCGAAACCAGGTCTGCCATTTGTGGAGAAGTAAAAGTATTCATTGTGTATATAAGGAAATAATTCATCTCTTTCGGTGTTGATGTTTGCACCTAAGTTGACTGGTGCGCTCCAATTCCCTTTTTCGTCTTTGGTTGTCATATACAAATCACTTCCGCCAAATCCACCAGGTCTATCGCTAGAAAAATACAAAGTATTTCCATCACTTGAAAATTCTGGATGACCTGCTCCAGCCTCGTTAGATAGTTTTTTGATGTTCACTTTTTCGCTTTCCACTTTGGGATTGTCTTCCATTTTCATTTTAAAGATTCTTGGATGACTTCTAGCATCTGGATCCCATTTGTTGATGATATCAATTTTTGTAAAATACAAATCATTAGAATTAGGAGCAATTACAAAACTGCCTATATGGTATTTTTCGCTTTTGAGAAAGGGTTGAAGATTTTTAACTTCGTTTCCTATTACATCCGCATAATAAATCGAAGTCAGTGGTCTTTCGGCAGTTCCATACGAGAGTTCATCAGTATTTTGATAATTATCAGTAATGTCAACTTTAGGTCTTCTTTTGAGTGAATCAAAAGGCATTTCTTCGCAAAAAATGATCCCGTCTTTATACCATCTTGGACTATAGGTAGAGGCACCAGTGTTTATTGCTTTTACATTTATTACTTCCAAAGTTTGCTTTGCAGCAACTAGTTCGGGTAGTTTGTCCAAAGATGCTAATCCAACTTTACTTTCTAAATAGGAAGAGTCCAATTGTAGCACTTTAGCAAAATAAGTTCTTGCCTCGTCATATTTTCCAATGTTTTTAAGAGAAATCCCCAAAAAATGCATAAAGTCAACATCCTCTTCTTCATTAATAATATCTTGAAACAATCTTGAAGCATTTTCAAAATCTTGAATCATATAATAACTATAAGCAAGATTTTCTTTTTGATTTAAAGATAAGTTAGGTTCGCTATTATAATATTTGATTGCATTGGTGTATTCAAAATTATCAAACATTGCATCTCCAATACTTCCTTGGGCTACAGCATTTTTTGACAAACCAAAGCACAAAAAAACATAAAAAAACAAAATCCTTCTCACACCAACACTTATCATATCAAAATTTTAGTTTAATTTTTTGAAAAGGAAGAATAAATTCTATTTCTCTTATGCCAAGGCGATCTTTCTTTGGTTCCTTTGTTCAATTTTGCAGTTAAGAAAATTTCGTGAGAACCACTATTGTAGGTAGCCATATTCGAAAGTCCTAAATCATAAGAGTATCCAAATTCTAAAACACCTAAATCAGCACCTATCATTATAGAAACTGCATCCTGAAATCTATAAGAAGCACCCAACCAGTAAGCGTCTTTATACACAAATTTCAAATTTCCATCAAAAGAAAAAGGAGCGTTAAACATATATCTTGTCATTACACCTGGCTCTATTCCAAAATCATCTCCAATTGGGAATAAATATCCAGCGTGAGCAAAGATTGTTCTGTCTAATGTGTTAATCACATTGGTTGTTAAGTCAAACAAATCATCACCACTTTGTAATAAATTGTAACCAGAAACACCAACATAATGTCTTTCTCCATACCAATACATCCCAAAATTAAAATCTGGAATTAATTGATTAAAAGTATTGTTCAAAACAGCGATATCGTCCGGTATTTCTGTATTCATTCTGTCTCTGTCCATCATAAATTGAGTAACACTAGCAGACAATCCAAAAGATAATTTGGTTGCATCAGAAGTTTTGATAGCATAGCTAAAAGTTCCACTAAGTCCAGTTCTTCTTGTTGGTCCAGAAACATCGTTATACAGTTGAACACCTGCACCACTATTTTTTCCAATAAAAGAGTGGAAAGATAAGTTTTGAGTAACCGGTGCTTCATTGATTCCCATCCATTGTCTTCTAAATGAAAAAGTAAGAGGAGCGAAATTCTTTGTTCCTGCAACTGCTGGATTGAAAGAAAATTCATTGTACATATACTGACTATTCAAAGCAATTTGCTGAGCCGAAAACTCAACAGATGATATGATAAGTAGTCCGAAGATTATTTTTTTAAAATTCATTGGTTTCAGTTTTATTATCTAACAATTGATATTGGTCCGTTTTGAGTAATGCTTGCTCCATCTAATTCGATGATGTAATAGTATGTTCCAGCAGGTAAATTAGAACCATTCAAGTCTGTTCCGTCCCATTGGATTGAAGTTGCATCTGTTTGGTAAACTAAAGTTCCCCATTTAGAAAATACTTGAAGATTTGCATTACTGTATGCTGTGAAGTCTAAATTCCAAGTATCGTTCATTCCATCACCATTTGGAGTGAAAGTGTTGGCAACTTGAATACAAGATTGAGATGCATCTATCACAATATCAGAAACTGTTGTGGCACAATCTTCACCATCAATTACAGTAACAGAATAAGTTCCTGGCTCCACATAAGTAAGTGGGTTTCCTGTTTGACCATTCGACCATTTATAACTATAGAATCCACTGCCACCAGTAGCAGTAACAACAACTGTTACTCCACCATCAGAACAACTTTCAATTTCGGTTACTGCACTTGCTACTATAGTACTAGCATTTATTTGTATGTCAGCAGTAGCAGATGCAGCGCAGCCATTGTCAGCAACATAAGTATATGTGATGGTATGTGTTCCTTCGCCTGCTACCGCTGGGTCGATAATATTTCCTGAAACTCCAGTTCCTGAATAAGTTCCACCTTCAGGTAATCCATTATTCAAAGTAAAGGCTTGACCTATTCCGCACTCAGAATCAAATGGAACCATATAAGCATAAGCATCTGAAACATTGATAGAGACATTTGCGCAAGCAGTATTGCCACAAGTTCCGCCTTCTGCTCTCACGTAATATGAAGTTGTGCTAGAAGGTGTAACAGTAAGTGAATTTCCTGTTCCAATAGAAGTTCCTCCACACCCGTTTTCGTACCAAATCCATTGTGTTCCAGCAACTAAAGAACCACCATCAACAGTTAATGTTGCTGATTCTCCAGGGCAAAAGTTGTTATTATCGAATAAAATTCCTGTAGCAGCAACTGAGCCGGGTAAAACGGTAACGGTAGCACTAGTACAATTGGTATTTCCACAAGTTCCCGTTGCTCTGACGTAATAAGTTGTAGTGGCATTGGGTGTAACAGAAATCGTATCACCAATTCCAACTGGGATTGCACCACAAGCACCAGTGTACCAAACCCAAGTATAACCAGCAGGAAGTACACCTCCAGTTACAAACACTTGAGCAGTATCTCCAGGGCAAATATTATCATTGATAACTGTTGCGGCTGTTGGATCGGCAGTCCCCACACCAACAGTAATAGCAACAGAAGCACAAGCAGAATTTCCGCAAGTTCCCTCTGCTCTTACAAAATAAGTAGTATTAGACGTTGGAGAAACGCTGATAGTGTTTCCTTGCCCAACTGGAATTCCTCCACAAGAACCGGAATACCATTCCCAAGTAGCACCAGTTCCTAAAGCACCTCCCACAACAGAAAGTACTGTTGACTGACCAGGACATAAGTTCGTATTTACAGCTGCAATAGAAGTTGGATCAGCACCAGATTGATTTACCGTAACTGTTACAGAAGTACAAGAAGTATTATTACAATTCCCTTCTGCTCTTACAAAATAGGTTGTTGTAATAGTTGGAGATACTGAAATAGACAATCCATTTCCTACTGGCGCTCCCAATGCGCATCCCGCTTCGTACCAGACCCAATCAGCACCTGTTCCAAGACTTCCACCATTTACAGTGAGTGTTGAACTACCACCAGTACAATAACTGGCAGGAGAAGCCGAAGCACTAGTAGGATCTGTAGAAGGTTGTTCGACAGTTACTGTAACACTTTCGCAAGCAGTTGGCCCACATCCACCTTCTGCTCTTACAAAATAAGTTGTCGTTGTTGAAGGACTAACAGATATACTTGCTCCAGAACCTACATTAACGCCTGTTCCACAAGTGGTTTCGTACCATTCCCAAGTAGATGAAGTTCCTAATGAACCCCCAACAACAGAAAGCGTTACTGGGTCTCCGTTACAAATAGTTGTATTACTTGCGGTAGCGCCTGTAGGGTCTGTTGAAGGAGCTGAAACAGCAACATTCACTTGAGCACAATTTGTTGTATTACAGGTCCCAGTGATTCTTACAAAATAATCTGTTGTTGTACTTACTGCGACTCCTGGTAAAGAGGGTGTAGCAGTAGTTCCTATTAAATTTCCTCCACAGAAATCATCAAACCATTCATATTGGGCACCTACAGCTGGAACACCTCCTGTAGTAGATAAAGTAACAGTTCCAGCTCCACAAAGAGAAGCGGGAGTTGATGTCATAGTAACTGGGTCGGTTGAATTAGCACCAACAGTTACCGTTACAGGAATTCTAGCAGTTTCACAAGTAGAAACATTACCATAAGCCAAATAATAAGTAGTTGTAGTGGTCATAGTTGGTGTAAAAGGGGAACCTGTGCCTTGTAATGTACCACCAGTTGCTGCATCATACCATAGAAAATCCATTCCTGCAACAGTTTGAGAGGTTGTAGCAGATAAGTTAGCAACATCCCCTGGACAGCCAGAAGTAACAGTAGAAGTATTGGTTGGAGTAGGAACTACTGTGTAGGTAATAGTTAAATTTACTGCATAACCACCAGAACCAGTAATTGAAATAGGATTGGCAACACCTGGAGTTAATGATGAGAGTAAGTATATTGGAGATACAAAAGTCCTGTTTTCATCATCATTTATACAGCCTGTGTTGTAGGTATTATCTCCTCCGCATCCATCTTCTTCCCACATATCTACTTCTATTTGTACTTCGTCAGCACAAACACCTGTTACATTTAGTAATGTGTTTGAAGATGTTATTGTTCCACAGGGAACACCATCACCAGGGTTGATTATTGTAGTTCCGCCATATCCAGCTCCAGTACCTTCAAAAATAGATTGGGTTCTTAGTCTATATCTTGGCTCTGGCTGCGAGAAAAAACCATCAGAACCACATTGAAAGTTGTGAGCAACTGAAGTAGTTTGAATCGTTATATTTACAATATCTTGACTGTAAAGTTTAATTGGAAAAGATAAAATACTAGCAAAGAATGCACAACATAGTATGTGCTTGAAACTTCCTTTCATTTTAGAATAATTTAATTTTTGACGAAAATAGATACTATTGTTTAATAAATTGTTACTTGACAATTATTTTTATGTGTTGTTTTGATATTCTTACAAAAAAGAATGATGAAAGTATTTATAATATCATTTAAACCATATGGCTTTTGGAATAATTCCAACTTGGAAAGTATCTATTGGTTGAAAAATAGCATCATAACGATATACTTTACCTTGTTGTACATAATCAATTGCGTCTGTGATATAAAAATCGCCTGTATTATAATCGATATTCATACCGTAAAACACTGCTCCATTATTTGGGATTAAAACATTTGTAGCAATTGAATTATCTTCGATTGCAAAACTTTGCAGTCCGTTGTTAAGGAAAAATAATTCGTCTTTATTTTTGTTGATTACCAGATTGCTTGGAGATTGATTTATATTATCAAAAAGAAAAGTATTTTCAATTTGATCTGAATTGGGATTGTATTTTATCAAATTAGGAATCGCCTCATTGAATCCTCCGGAAGAAAGTATCCAAATTTTATTATTCTTATCTAAAACAATTCCATTGGGTGATTTGCCCACTATAATCGTATCTTCAATAACATCTGTAAGTGTGTTGATTTTGAAAACCCAGTTGGTGTCAGGAGTAGTGGCGTATAAATAATCCTCGTAGATTAACAAATCTTCTGTCCACCTATTAGTTGTGATGTTTCCAATAATGTTTTTAATTGAAAAATCCACGATTTGAATACTTCCTGAATATAAATCAGAGCAATAACCTTTGTTATCATTTTTAGCAACAAGATACCTTGGACTTGTAAAACCATTTATAGTTCCTATTGATTCATAATTTGAGGTGTCGATAATTTCGATTTTCCCTGAATTATTTACCACTAAATATAAGTCACCATTTACTTCAGAAATACTATGTAAAACATCTCCTAAACCAAAACCATTAACATTTTGAAACAATTGATTTGAAACAGTTTTGGATTGTGGTTGGTACAAACTCAAAGAGGCATTTCCCCAGCCAAAATTTCCTTCGCAACCTATCAAAACATCAGTTGTAGTAGCACTTACTGATTCTTGACAAGATAGACATTGTGGTCCAACTTCTTTTTTGTTGCAAGAAATTAAGAAACTCAATAAAAGAATTCCAAAATATGTGGTTTAATTTTCAATTGAATCTTTAAAATTATTTACAAAGATAGTTCGATAAACCTATAGTAAATGAAAGTCTAACAAAACAAATTCAAACTTCGATTTTTAAGCCCCTTTTTGACATTGGATAGATATTGAAGGTGCCCATTCCTTTTGAAACCAATTCTCCGTTGTGTTTTTTTACAATTTTACCACTTGTAGCGATAAGGCTTTTGCCTTTAAATTCAATTTCTGCTGTACCAATCAATTCATCACCTAATAAGGCTGGTTTGAAATAATTGAGTTTGAATTCTACTGTAGAAACTAAATTCCCTTCTTCATATACTGCTGATAAAGCAGAAGTTCCCAAAACGGCATCCATCAAAGCAGCCGTTACTGCTCCGTGTCCAACTCCTGGCGAACTTAAATGTTTTTCTGAAATAACTACTCGATATTGAATTTTACCGGGTTCATAAACTGTAAGTTCGAAATCCAGTTGTTTGTCCAAATTGTTAAAGGCTTTATATAAAGAGGCTACATTTTCCATTTTAATTCATTTTTTAAAGTGAATTAATCACTTAAATTTTTAAATATCTCGTTGAATTCACTCCAAAATTCATCAAGCTTTACCATATTCAATTCAAAAAACTGGAAGCAATCTGCCCAGGTATCTTTCATATAAATATTAACTTTTTGTTGATGGTTGATATAAATTTTTGAAATTGGAATTCCCATAGTGTTGAAGGTTTCTTTTTCCCAATTCCATTCACCAACGATTCCTTTAAATACTGTTTTTAGTTCTTCAAATTGCTCGAAAAATAAATTTCTAATCGCAATATCTGTATGTTGTATTTCTATAGAAATACTTGCGCTATTTTTATCGGCATTCAGTCGAAAATAAATATCTTTTACACCTGTTTTATAATTGACCCATTTTATGTTTTTGGCATATTGAGGCTTATGTTTGTTCATATATTTTCCAAAACTTGTCCAAAACAAAGTGGTGAGTTCTTTCGCTTCTTCTTTGGAAAACATAGGTCAATTTAATTTAGAAAATTACAATAAGTCAAAACCGATATCTTTTCTATAATTCGAATTGTCGAAAGTAATGTTTTCAATAGCGTTATATGAATTTTTGAGTGCTTTTTCAATGTTTTTCCCATAGGAAGTTACTGCCAGTACTCTTCCTCCATTTGTAAGAATTGCTCCATCTTCATTTTCGGTAGTTCCTGCGTGAAAAACGATACTTTTTTCAAATTCTTTCAGTCCTAATATTTGTTTTCCTTTTTCGTATTTTTCTGGATAACCACCACTTACCATCATCACTGTGGCAACGCTTCTTGCATCAATTTCTACATCTCGTTCTCCTAATGTATCAGTAGCGATTCCATCAAACAATTCCAAAATATCTGATTTGATTCTAGGCATTACCACTTCTGTTTCGGGATCTCCTAATCTACAGTTGTATTCAATCACATAAGGATCTCCTTTCACGCTAATCAACCCAAAGAAAATAAATCCAGAATAATGAATTCCTTCTTTTTTAAGTCCTTTGATGGTTGGGATAATAACTTGATTTTCTACCTTGTCCATAAACTCACGATTCGCAAAAGGAACTGGCGAAACTGCTCCCATTCCACCTGTGTTTGCTCCTGTGTCATTGGCTCCAATTCTTTTGTAATCTTTAGCTTCTGGAAGGAGTTTATAATTTTTACCATCAGTCACTACAAAAACGCTTAATTCGATTCCTTTGAGGAATTGCTCAATGACTACTTTGCTACTTGCTTTCCCAAATTTAGAACCTGTGAGCATATTTTTCAATTCCTCTTTGGCTTCTTTTAAGTTGTTAAGAATTAGAACTCCTTTTCCAGCGGCTAATCCATCTGCTTTAAGCACATAAGGTGGTTTCATAAGTTCCAAAAAACCATAACCATCTTTGATGTTTTCTTTTGTGAAAGTGGCATATTTGGCAGTAGGAATATTGTGACGCGCCATAAATTGCTTTGAAAAATCTTTGCTCCCTTCCAACTGAGCCGCTTCTTTGTTAGGTCCAATTACAGTGATTTTCGATAAATCTTCTCTGCTATTGAAGTAATCTACAATACCGTTTACTAATGGCTCTTCTGGTCCCACAACGATGATATGAATTTTGTTTTCCAATGCGAAATTGGCAATCGCTTCAAAGTCATTTACGTTCAAATCTACATTGATTCCAACTGATTTTGTTCCAGCATTACCTGGCGCAATAAACAATTTCTTTAAATGTGAACTTTGTGCTGATTTCCATGCAATTGCATGCTCTCTTCCTCCTGATCCCAAAATAAGTAAATTCATATTCTAATACATCTTTATTTTTAACTCTACAAAGATGCTAAGAATGCTTCTAATATGGAATTTTTATTATCAACACTAAAGAAAAGGTTTTAACAAAGCGTTGAAAATTTCGGAAGTTTACCCTTTTAAATTGGTTTTTCTCTCGTAACAGGAATATTATTTCGCTGTTTATTTTTGTAAGTTCCATTATAGTACAATTGATTATAAATAACTTGGTGCAATCTTTTTCTAATACCCATAGTAATCAATTTTTTGTTTTCCGCACTTGGATGCACTCTATTACTCACAAATGTAAATACAATATCATTTTCGGTATCGTTCCATACACATATTCCTGTAAAACCAGTGTGTCCATAGGTGGTGTAAGGTGCATCAGGAGCTACTACATTGCCACTACTTGCAGTGGGTTTGTCAAAACCTAAACCTCTATGGCTGCCATCTTGGTGTATTTTGAATTTATTTACAGTAGTCTCTTTTATAAATCTTTTTCCTCCATAAGTACCTCCATTCATAA
>JAGYKU010000075.1 GCA_018401455.1 Flavobacteriales bacterium | reverse complement strand
CTCTGCTAGTTCCGATTGACATCACAAAGCAATCCTGCAATATATAATTGCTATATTTTTTCGCATATTTAGAATACTAAAGTACACCCTTATTTTCAATTAAAAAAATCAACTTTTTGAAAACGGAATTAACAAAAAAATGTTTATTTTTGTATATAGTAGTTCAGTTTTAGCGAAGCAAAATTACTGAAAAAAAGAAGGAATACGACTTTCTTCCTTCTTATAAATTGTTATCGGACAACAGTCATAGCAAATAAAAATTTTGTAGAAGGATTAAGTAATAATAGTCTTGCAATTAAAGGACTTGAAATACCTGTTTCACGTCAATACAAAAATTGTTTAGATTCTTTTTTGAAAAGTTAAGATTAATAATGCTACCCACAACATATTGAAAAAAATGCCAAATATTAATAGAAACTTTGATAGACATGGTTGGGGTAAGTTACTGATTCCGATATTTTGGTTTTTGGTTTTTGCGGTAAACGCTCAAAACTTAGACACCGCAAATGGAAATATTTATATTCATTTTACCAATGAATCATCTCCAGATTATGTATTGGATATGTCCAAAATAAAATGCGGTAAATCAAATATTAAAGTCAAAGAAAAATTGGGTTCTTATCATATAAAATTTGATAAAGTTACTTCTCTCAAAAAATACACTGTAATCAAAAAAACGGAGCAATCTGTGGTTTGGAAAAATGGAGCAAATGAGATTCAATTACTTTTGACTTCCGAAAACGACACGCATTTTAAACTTCAATTTTCAAGCAACCAAAAAGTAAATCATTGGGAGTTTTCTGTTCAAAGATTACAAAATGAACAACCACAAGGAGGTGGAATACAGTTTTCTGAATATACAACTTACAACAAAAAATGGATCAATCTTTCCCAAGAAAATGGCATTGGAAGAGGTGGAGGCTCTATTTCTAAATGGACAAAATTGGCTGGTGTTGCAGGAGAAAATTACGCTACTTATGCTCCATCTCCAAGTTTTTTTACAACTCAAAATCGGGTTTTCGAATGGAATGAGTTTGCTTATTCTGAAGTAACTTTTACAAATGATGTCATATCTTTCACTGTTTTAGACCAAAATGTTAGTTTGACTTTAGGAATTGCTCCAAAAGAAGTTAATACTTCTTTCGCTTATAATTTGCCCGACTGGTCATTGGGAACCATTTTAGGTTTGCAAGGAGGCACAAAAGTAGTTCTTGATAAAGTATCCCAAATAATGAGTAGCGGTGCGCACGTTGATGCTGTTTGGATTCAAGATTGGGTGGGCAAAAGAGCTACAAAATTTGGAAGCAGACTCAATTGGACTTGGGAATTGGACACCGTTCATTATCCTCATTTTTCGGAATTTAGAGACCAACTCGAACAACAAAATATTAAACTGCTTGGATATGTAAATCCATTTTTTGCAGAAGAAGGAAAATATATTACTCAAGGATTGCAGAAGGATTATTTTGTAAAAGATAAAATCAACACTACGATATTATTTAATTATGGAGGAATGGATGGTTATATGTTGGACCTATTCAACCCCGAAGCATATGCTTGGATGAAACAAATCATACAAACCAATTTAGTCGAAAATGGCTTTTCAGGTTGGATGGCAGATTTTGCGGAATGGTACCCTGTAAATGTTGATGGTGATATTGTTTTGGGATTGAAAAAACACAATGAATATCCTGTATTGTGGGCAAAACTCAATTATGAAGTAATACAAGAAAGTGGAAAAGAATTGTTTTTCTTCAATCGTTCGGGTGGAATGCAGACTCCCAAATACTCGAGCATGATGTGGGCTGGAGACCAAATGGTGGATTGCAGTAAAGAAGATGGATTACTATCGGTTTTTGACGCGTATCTTTCTTCTTCACATTCTGGATTTCCTATTTTGCATAGTGATGCAGGAGGATATACTTCTGTGAAAAAACCGATTATTAAAAATTATATCAGAGATACGCTTTTGTTGAAAGATTGGCTCTTTTTAGAAGCATGTACACCTACTTTAAGAACTCACGAGGGATTACTTCCAGAAGACAATGCTCAAGTGTATGATGAAGAAATGCTTCATTTCTTTGGGGAAGTCACTAAACTTCACTACGCTCTTTTACCTTATTTTAGAGAAATCCTATACTCAAATCGCAATAGTAAAACTCCAATTTTTTCAGATGCTTCTCAATTGTATGAAGTTTTTAAAAATAAAAAAAGTATTGCAGTTGGAAAAGATTTAATCATTTTGTTTTTTGATGAAAAAAATATTTTTGATTTACCACAAGACTGGTTATTTTTATACCCCAATAAAACTTTTAGTACTTCACCTGTCCCCAATATGAATATTCAAGTATTGGTAAAAAGAGGAAGTGTCATTCATAAATTAAAACCTTAAAAAGATGAATTCTAATACAATTATTTATGAGACAAAAAGACCCGCTAAAACATTTAAAAAACAAATTTACTTGTTCTTAGGAGTCATAATGACAGGGCTTGGTGTCTATTATTTTGTTTCACAAGCAAACTTTGGAAGACCAGAAGAATATATTCCTTTAGGATTAAGTTTATTGATTGGTTTATATTTGCTCTTGGGTTTCATTTTGAACTTGAAAATACCAGGTTCAAAATCATCTTATATCAAACAAGAATTCACTATCAATCCATCGACACACGATTTGGAATATGTTTTTGAATCTCCGGTTTTGAATAGGAAAGAAGTATTGTTTTCACTAAAAGATGTTACTTTAGTTAATTATAGAGAAGAAAGTAAAAACATTACTTCAACTACTGAAAGAGTTAGAATGGATCCAGTTCCAATGACTGCCATAAGTAAAACTAGCCCTTCTGGTCTTCATCTTGAGAAAAACAGTAGTTCATACACTCAAAAAAAGTATTTTCTAACGCTTATACCGTCTAATCAAGAAATCTTACTCAATGTAAGTGTTCCCAATGTGGAATTATTTGTAAAAGAGTTGAATAAACTTATAGAAATTCAAAACAATAAGGCATAAAAAAACCCATTCAAGAAATGAAGTGGGTTTTGAAAATTTTTGTTTAATGTCAATTAAAATGGCAAATCATCTTCTTCATCAGCAGAAGACTCAATCACAGTGTCTGGCACTTGTGGTGTAGGTGCCGAAGCAGGAGCACCAGCATATTAACCCAGTCTTTAGAACCTTCCTCAATCCTTCTTCTTCTTCTTGATTTTCTTCTTTTTCTGTTTCAATAACATTTTTCAAATTTTTTACAGTTTGAATATATTCTTCTTGTAACTCCTTATTTTCTGGATCTTTTTTTATCTTTTCATCAAGCTCTTTAATTTTGCAAGAATGAATAACTCCACTTTCTACTAAAATAGAATCTGGACCACAATTGGTCATTAACATTGAAAGACCAATAATTAATATATAGATATACTTTTTCATTATTTAAAAATTAAAATGGCAAATCATCTTCTTCATCTGCAGAAGACTCAATCACTGTGTCAGGCATTTGTGGAGTTGGAGCCGCTGCAGGAGCACTAGCATCTACTTTGTTTATTTTCCATGCTTGTAAATTCACGTAGTATTTTCCGTTGTATTCATTTCCTCTAACGTTGAAAGCAACATCAACATTATCGCCTACTGCAAATGTATCTAATGTTGCTGCTTTTTCTTTTACCGCTTCGAATTTTACATCTTGAGGATATTGTTCTTGTGTAGTAATTACGAATTCTCTTTTTGAAAAACCTGAATCCCAACTTTGGGTTTCGTTGATTACTTTAATTCTTCCGTTTAATTTTAATTCCATTTTGTTTTATTTTATATGCACTAATAATATGTTGTCTTATTTGCAAAGTTATTATTTTTTTGGTTTTTCTTAAATTTAATTTTAAGGTTTTTATTCACTAATTATTGAAAGACAAAATTGTTTTCCAGGCAGATTCCACGTCTTCATTCATCAAGAACTGTTTGGCTTTTTTGTTGAGTTCTTTTTCCAGTTGAATAGCATCATCTTCATATTCGAGAAAAATGTCACTCAATTCAAGCAATTTGTATTCATTCACATCTGTTTCATCTGGCAGCGTTTCTATACCGCCCAATTGCCCCAATTCATTAGGACTAAAATCTCCACTTTCAATTATTTCTTTGGGAATATTATCCACACCAATTCCTTTAGTAGTGATGGGTTTTGTGATTTCAAACATAGAATTTTTGTCTGCTCTACAATACCAATTGCCACCCATTCTTGCTACTAAATCAATTTTTAGTTGGTCTATCATTTGGTTTTCGTCCAGTATCGCTTCATCAATATGAATTTTTAGCACTTCACAAATCACCAAATTTCCAGCACCTCCACCTTCACCGAGGGCTTTTACTTCGATCACTTTACATTCCATTTGCACTGGACATTCTTTTACTCTGGAAGGCTTTACCATTTCTGAATCAACAGGCGTCAAACCGGATTTGATAAATTCATCTACACCCCTTTCGTAGGGAGAACTTGCCAAAGACATTTGGTGTACTACTTCGTAATTTACAATATTGATAACCACTTCTGGAACTTCCAAAACATTCAATAATGTATCTTTAGGCTCGCCTGTTCTACCGCTATTGGCAGGAGAAAAAACAGCTATTGGAGGATTAGAACTAAAGACATTGAAAAAACTAAATGGCGCCAAATTTCTATTTCCATTTTTGTCTATCGTGCTGGCAAAACATATAGGTCTTGGTCCTACAGCACCCAAAAGATAATGATGTAATTGAGGGTTTTTGGTGATTGAAGTATCTATTGTAAGCATTGTATTTTAAATTTTAGAAACACAAAGTTAATGGTAAACTTAGCATCTAAAAAAGGGAGTTATTAACAAGGGAGCAATTCTTTAAAATTCTGAACTATCCATACAATTCCACATTCACAATTTTAATTTTACCTTCTATTACTTCAAAATAAAAAACTACTGCGGATTCGTATTTCACACCATCGTAATATCCTTCAAAGTGAATATGAGCAAATTTTTGCTTAGGATTGAGGTCATCTGGAATCAAATCAGAAAATTTCAAATCTTTGAGTTGCTCATAAAATTCAGGTTCATCAAAGGTTACATTTTCCCAGTTTTCTTTGGTGTAAACATCGTGAATTTCTACGAAAGCATTCAATTTGGATTTATCTCCAGATTGAATTGCTGCAATAAAATCTTGCCATTGTAGTTCCAATTTTTCTTCTTCAGACAAAGTTTTTTCTTCTGAATTGTTTTCGGCTTCTTTGTTTTCTTCACAAGAAAAAAGTAAAACCGAACTCACGAATAATGTTGCAATAGTGATAAATTTGTACATAGGGATTATTTTTGGTTTATTCTAAATCTGTGGTGCTTGAAGACGCATACCTTTCCCACTTTTCCAAAACCTGAACCATATCCTCTGGAAGTTCAGATTCAAACTGGAGCCATTCTTTGGTTTTTGGATGCGTAAATCCTAAAGATTTTGCATGTAATGCTTGTCTTGGTAAAATACTAAAACAATTATCTATAAAGGTTTTGTATTTCGAAAATAATGTTCCTTTCAAAATTTTATCACCTCCGTATTCATTGTCGTTAAATAATGGATGACCTATATGTTGGAAATGAACACGTATTTGATGCGTTCTTCCTGTTTCTAATCTACATTCTACAAGCGTAACGTACCCAAATCTTTTGAGCACTTTATAATGGGTTACAGCATGTTTTCCAGTCTCACTCCCTTCTGGATATACATCCATAACTTTTCTGTTTTTGAGACTTCTTCCTACGTTTCCTCTAATGGTTCCTTCGTCTTCTACCAAATCTCCCCAAACAATGGCGTTGTACCTTCTGTAAGTGGTTCGTTCAAAAAACTGATTCGCCAAATGGGTCAAACTGTCTTCAGTTTTGGCAACCACCATAATACCTGTTGTATTTTTATCTAAGCGATGCACCAATCCTGGTCTTCCAAAATAATCTGAAGGTAGCGAAGGCAGATTTTCAAAATGGTAGATTAAAGCATTTACAAGTGTTCCTGTGTAATTTCCATATCCTGGATGCACTACCATTCCAGAACTTTTGTTTACCAAAACAACATCATCATCTTCGTAAATAATTTCGATAGGAATGTTTTGAGAAATGAGTTCTAATTTTCTAATGGGATAAGGTAAAACTACAGATATTTCATCTTTGGGTTTTACTTTATAATTGGGTTTTATGGCTTTCCCATTCACCAGAATGTTCCCATTTCTAGCGGCAACTTGTAGTTTATTCCTAGAAGTATTGGGTAGTTTGTCCATTAGGAATTTATCAATTCTCAAATGGTCTTGTCCTTTGTCCACAACAACATTGTGATGTTCGAACATCTCATCATTGTCTTCTAAATCTTCGTTTTCTATGTAATCCGTATCTATCATTTGGTTGGCAAAGGTACAAAAAAACCACGCTGTAAAATACAACGTGGTTTTATCAAAGTTTATTTTTGAAGTCTTTTCTGATTAACACTTAGAACCTTCAGTGTTATCTTCTCCACATTTTGAAGTAGAATCAGAAGAATCTCCTTCTCCGCATTTTCCTTCTCCACATTTGTCAGCACATTTACCTTCGCTGCATTTACCTTCACTACATTTACCTTCATCACTATGATCGCATGATTTTCCTTCAGCTTTGCATTTTGCTGGATCGCATTTACCGTCTTTTTTGCATTTTGCTGGGTCACATTTTTCACCATCTTTACAACAACTAGCTGTCTCGTCAGTTACTTCTTTGTTTTCTTCGTTTTTGTCTTCGCCTCCTCCACAAGAAACTGTAGTAAGAGAAAATGTTAGGAACAACCCTAAAAATAATAGTAGATTTTTCATTTTTTAAATTATTAATGTTTGAACTGCAAAGTAATTGCTTTTATTTGGTTCCAACAAGAAGATTGTTGTTTTTTAAAAAATACTCAAATGTATTTGGAACAAATGTAAATAAGTAAGGACAAATGGGGCACTGAATAAAACACCATCGAATCGGTCTAAAATTCCTCCGTGACCGGGCAAAATATTTCCTGAATCTTTTACGCCCACACTTCTTTTGATTTGGCTTTCAGTAAGGTCTCCCAAAGTACCAAAAACAACAATAAGCATAGAAATGATTACCCAGTGTAAAATGTTACTCTCGGTAGTATAAGCAAAAATAAAACCTGCAATCACTGCAAAAACCATCCCTCCGATTGCCCCTTCCCAAGTTTTATTGGGGCTAATTCTTTCAAATAATTTGTGCTTTCCAAATGCTTTTCCTGATATGTAAGCACCTGTATCATTTGCCCATTGTATCACAAAGAAGGCAAGTAATAGAAGATAACTATAGCCTTCTAGTTCCATGGTATTGTTGTAATCTTCGTTAAATGTAAAAAAATTCAACATAGAAAGCGGAATCACAACATATAAAATTCCCATAATCGAGAATGCGAAATTGGTAACTGGATAGTCACTTTTTCTAAAAAGTTCTAAAACAACCAATAAAACCAATAGCGGAAAGATAAAAAGTAGGTATTCAAAAGTAACAAATGTACCAAAACTGAACAAGGTGATGATTGCATAAATAATACCGCCAACCACAGTTGCAACTCTTTTTTTGGGGGTAAAACCTCCTTTTTCCATTAATTTGAAGAACTCTACCAAGCCCAACATAGAAACTACAAAGAAAAGAACTGCTACAGAATATTTATTCCAAACAATGGCTCCAAGTAAGACTGATATAAATACCAATCCAGTTATGGCTCTTACAACAATTTCTTTCAAAATTATATTTTTGGTTCAACTGGATTTTCTGGCATTGGAAAATCTTTATTTTCTCCGAAAATATCGTTCAAACTTTCTGGTTGTTTCTCTTCTATAACCCCGAAAACTCTTTTTCCAAATATTTTTTCTAAATCCTCTTTAAAAATCACCTCTTTTTTAAGTAAGATTTCAGCGAGCGTAATTAGTTTATCTTTATTATCAGTAAGGATTTTAATTGCTCTTTGGTATTGAGATTCAATAATATTTTTAACTTCAGAATCTATCGTTTTGGCTGTTTCTTCGGAATATGGTTTGGTGAATCCGTATCTTTCTTGTGGATCATAATAAGAAATATTTCCTATTTTTTCGTTTAGACCATAAATCGTTACCATAGCAGTAGCTTGTTTGGTAACTTTTTCCAAATCGCTCAACGCTCCAGTACTAATTTTATTAAACATCAACTTTTCAGCAGCTCTACCACCCATTGCAGCACACATTTCATCTAGAATTTGTTCTGTAGTAGTGATTTGTCTCTCTTCTGGTAAATACCAAGCAGCACCTAAACTTCTTCCTCTAGGAACAATGGTTACCTTTACCAATGGATTGGCATGTTCACACATCCAAGATACAGTAGCGTGACCTGCTTCGTGAAAAGCAATTGTTTTCTTTTCGTCTGGCGTGATGATTTTGTTCTTTTTCTCCAATCCACCCACAATTCTATCTACAGCATCCAAGAAATCTTGTTGCTCTACTGCTGTTTTTTTCTTACGAGCAGCTATTAACGCTGCTTCGTTACAAATGTTTGCGATATCCGCACCACTAAAACCTGGTGTTTGTTTAGCCAAGAAGTCTCTATCTAAATTGTCTGCTAATTTTAATGGTTTTAAATGAACATCAAGGATTTGTCTTCTTTCGTTCAAATCGGGCATATCCACATAAATTTGTCTGTCGAACCTTCCTGCTCTCATCAAAGCTTTGTCTAACACATCTGCTCTGTTGGTTGCGGCCAAAATGATAACACCACTGTTGGTGCCAAAACCATCCATTTCTGTCAATAACTGGTTGAGCGTGTTTTCGTGTTCGTCATTAGAACTCATGTTGGCATTTCTACCTCTTGCTTTACCAATGGCATCAATTTCGTCAATAAAAATAATACATGGCGCTTTTTCTTTGGCTTGTCTGAATAAATCTCTAACCCTCGAAGCACCAACACCCACAAACATTTCCACAAAATCAGAACCTGAAAGAGAGAAGAAAGGCACTTTTGCTTCTCCTGCTACCGCTTTTGCAAGTAATGTTTTCCCTGTTCCAGGAGGTCCTACTAAAAGTGCTCCTTTAGGAATTTTGGCTCCTAAATCAGTGTATTTTTTTGGATGTTTTAAGAATTCTACAATCTCTTGAATTTCTTCTTTAGCGCCTTCTAATCCTGCTACATCTTTAAAAGACACGTTGGTGCTTTTTCCTTGTCCAAAAACTTGTGCTTTGGATTTCCCAATGCTAAATATTTGGCTTCCACCACCGCCACCACCAGACATTCTTCTCATGATGATAACCCAAATTACAATCATCAAACCAATAGGTAAAATCCAACCTAGAAGGTCTCTTCCCATTGTATTAGTTTCTTCGATGTTGTATTTGAAATCTGGATACTTTTCTGACCAAGCGCCAAGTTTTGCATCGAAATTTTCTGGACTCAATAGTTTAAAGTAAAAGTGAGGTCCTTTTTTAGGTCCACCTAAGACACTGTTTTCTGCTTTAGGTTTGTTTTTTTCATAAAAAGACAATTTTTTTCCTTCCTCATTAAGATAAACCTCAACAAGACTTTTGTCCATTACTACTATTTTTTCTACTGCATTAGAATCTAATAATTGAGTTTCAAATTCTTTTTCAGTAATTTTTTTCATGTTCGTACCCCAATCCATTAGAGTAAGACCAATCAATACTACTGCAATAACTGCATATATCCAATAAAAATTAAAAGAGGGTTTGTTCCCTCCGTTATTTCCCCCCGTTGGATTTGGTTTTTTCTTATTATTTTCTGACATTATTGTTTTATTATTCTCTAAAATTAATTATCTTCTATTTTTTCCATTGGAGCATCACCCCACAAGCCTTCTAAATCGTAAAAACCTCTGGATTCTCTTTGGAAAATGTGAGCTACAACGTCCACGTAATCTTCCAAAAGCCATTCTGTACTTTGTTTTCCTTCGCTGTGCCAAGGTTTTTCTCCTAAATCTTCCAAAACAGTTTTGTAAATCGAGCCCGAAATTCCTTCCATGTGCGTATTGGAATCACCATGAGCGATTACAAAAAAATCAGATACTGCTCCACGAACATTTCTTAAGTCAATACAAACGATATCTTTCGCTTTCAGATTTTGCATCCCTTTTATTACAGCCTCTTTTAAAGCTTCTGATGTAACATTTTTTTTCTTAGTCATTATTATTTTTCATCTTTGCTGAGCAAAAGTAACTAATTATTCTATTACAAGCTCAAAAGTCATATAAATTCAATGCAAATAAGGTATGCAATTTAACACCATTTTTACAGGAAAGCAATTTGTTGAATTAGATTCCGTGGATTCAACGAACAATTACGCTGCCAAATTGATAACACAGACAAAAGTACTAGATGGGACTGTAATAATGGCACACTTCCAAGAAAAGGGTCGTGGACAACAAGGCAATGAGTGGCTTTCTAACCCAAGTGAAAACCTTATGTGCTCTACTATTTATGTGTTGAACAAGTTGTCTTCTCAACATGTTTTTCAAGTCAGTAAAATGGCGGCATTGGCAGTAAAAGATACTTTAGAAAAACTACTCAACGAAACCGTTTATATCAAATGGCCGAATGATATTTATATAAAAAACAAAAAAATATCGGGTATGCTCATTGAAAACCAATGGCAAGGCAATCGATTAATAACCATCATAGGAATTGGTATCAATTTGAATCAAACAGATTTTGAAAGTCACCTCAATGCTACGAGTTGTAAGTTGCTTTCCAACAAAAACTGGGATATAAAACAAGTTCTGAAAGAATTAATATCAAATCTTGAAAGTAGATTTCTTCAACTTAGAGCCGACCAAAACATCTTATTGAACCAAGAATATACTGAAGGGTTACTTTTTTTTAACCAAAGTAGAAGTTTTAGAACTCAAAACGAACTCTTCCAAGGTAGAATTACAGAAGTTTTGGATTCCGGACATATACAAATCACAACCCCAAGCGGAGAAGAAAGAATTTTTGCTTTTAAAGAAGTGGAGTTTGTTTTTTAGTTTCACAATGTAACAATTTTTAAATATTCATCCGAAACATAAAAAAAGTTATAGATAATTTGAGTATTCGCTTTCATAATACAAACAAATTTTGCAATCGAATATTTATAAACTATTATATTTTAATAAATAACAGTCTCGATACT
>JAGYKU010000074.1 GCA_018401455.1 Flavobacteriales bacterium | reverse complement strand
TGCTGCAGTTCCGCTTCCGTTTGGAATCAGGTTTCCTGTAGGCCCTACAGAAGCAGTTAAGTCATCTAAAGAATAATGTACTACTAGGTTCTGTCCAAATCCATGGATTAAATTGGCTAGCATCAAAATAAGTAATGTTTTTTTCATCGTTTATAGTTTTTTTTATTTGAGTCAAAACTATTTCAAATTATCAATTTAATAATTTATTCTTCACCAATGGATAGTTTAGTTTAGCAATGGATAAAATGGCTTAGTAACAGATAAAAAAGTTGAAAAACACAGTATAATCATCCCAACAAAGCTTCTTCAAACTCCGCTTTTTTGTATTTGGATAGTTTGGCAACGATACCATTGGATAGGTTGATCAGAAATTCAGATTTTGAATAGTTGAGAATGTCTTTTTTAGATACTATCCACGATTTATGAACCCTTATAAAGTTGGAATTTTCTGAAAGTATAGATTCAAAATGTTTTAAATTTTTGCTTACGATATGTTTTTTGACAGCGGTGTGAATATAGGTATAGGATTCTTGCGCTTCAAAAGCAATAATACTATTTAAGTCTATAATTTGCTGATAACCACTTTCTGACACCAAAATGTTTTTCACTTTTTTTTCTTGTAGTGTTGTATTCAGAAGGTTTAGCTTTTCAGCGTTTTGCTTGATGTTAACGGTATCTTTAACTCTGTTAACAGCCTCTTTCAACCTGTCGATATCAATGGGTTTTAGCAAATAATCTATAGCAGCGATTTCGAAGGCCCGCAATGCATATTTGTCGTAAGCGGTGATAAATATAATCTCAAATACAATTTCCTCAAAAAAACTGACAATTTCATATCCTGCATATTGTGGCATTTCTATATCTAAAAATACCAATTGAGGTTTTTCATTATTGATAAAATCAACAGCGTCAGGTATATTAGCAAACTTGTGAATCACATTCACAGTAGGACAGAATCTTAGCAGGAGATTTTCCAATACATCTCTTGCACTTTCTTCGTCATCAATTATTATCGCATTAATTTTATTCACATTTCAAATGTAGTTATGATTTTTCAAATCCAATTCCATTTTTTAGCAACTACCATAATTGTTTACTAACAGACATCAATATTTGTATTTCACAGGAATTCTTATAGTGACCTTAGTGCCAATGGGCTCGTTGTTTTCTGTCAAATCTTCAAATACAAAACCTAAGGATTCGCTAAAATATCTATTCAAGATCTCAAACCTCTTTTTAATTGCATTGCTCGAAAAGGACTCGTGGTCTGAACGTTGTCTTTGTTTAATTTCATTGGCTTTTTCTCGTCCAATACCATTGTCGGTAATAATACAAATCAACTGTTCTTTCAATTCAAAATGTACGTTTAATTTTCTGATGCCTTTTTTATGCAACAGTCCGTGAATTAATGCGTTTTCTATAAAGGGTTGAATCAACATAGGAGGAACCATAATATCGTCAAATTTATCACTTGAAATTTCATATTCTAGTGTGTCTTTGAATCTCAATTTTTCTAAAGAAAGATACAATTCTAATAATTTAATTTCTTGATCAAAATCGATAAACTCTTTGTCAGAATAACTTAATGTGCGTCTTACTAAATTTGAAAATTTAGTGATAAAAGTATAAGAATTGTCCACGTCTCCTTTCAAAACTAAATCCTGAATAGAATTCATTGAGTTAAAAATAAAATGAGGATTCATCTGTGATTGTATTGCCGCCAATTTTAAGGCATTGAGTTCATTTATTTGCCTTGATTTTCCTTCTTGTATGGCTAACCTACGTTTATAAAAGAGGTAAGAAATGAATACAATTAACCCTCCAAATAAGGCGAAAAACCACCATTTTTGCCAAAACGGATAATCAATACTGAACTCAATCGTTTTGGAATCATGAATGTTTCCTTTGTAGATCAAATTCACTTTAAATTTATATTTACCAGGAGGAAGTGCTTTGTAATCAATGATGTTTTTTGAATAAGATTGTTCATTCCAAGAGTGTTCAATTGGTTCCAGTTTGAATTGATACGAAATGTCATTTTGCCTTTCAAGGTTGGGAGCATTTACGAAAAATTTCACTTTATTTTCAATGTGACTAAAGATTGGATTGTTCTTTTCTTCTTGTTTTTCGTTATTCACAAATAGTTCTAGTGATTTGATTACACAAGTATATTTTGAAGCAATAAGTTTTTCTATTTGAATGGTTTGAAGCCCAATAGAAGTATGACACCATATATCATCGCCAACAATTCTAAACCGTTTTACTTTTGATTCAAATAATCCATCAGATTGAGCCATAATAGTAATGGGGTTTAATTCGTTGTCAAATACTTCAATCCGCTCATCAGTGAGAATAAATAAGTAATTTTTCCAGTTTTGAATATCGGTGATGCTGTTGCTGCTAAGATTATTTTCTGTAGATAAATAAGGTAAAAGTTCAGTTCCTGTCCATTCCAGAATGCCGTTTTTCTTGGTGCCAATTAGAATTTTTTCGTTAAGTTTAAATATTGTAGAAACCAGTAAAAATTTGTTGTGGTACAAAAGTTTTGTTTCAATTTTATCTTTAATATGTAAAAGCCCTACAGAGGTAGCCAACAGAAATTCATTGTCATTTAGAGGTTCAATTGCATAACTCCGTCCCGTATATATTTTTTCACTTTGATTAGGGTGGTTAATATTGAATTTTACAGCATATTCATTGGAAGCCAAAATATAGTTTTCACTATCTATTTTTTTGATATTTTTAACTGAGCCAGAAGCAAATATTGGTGTTTTTGTTTGAGTGATTAAGTTGAAAATTATAGATGTGTTTTGGTCAAACAAAATGCTACTGTCATTGTCTATTAATTCAAGTAGTTCTATTCTTTTGAACCCATTGAAAAATAAGGAATCTAGATGCTGATTATCGTATTTATATACAACGCCATCATAACCACCTATATATAATGTTTTGTCTTTGGCTACTGCAAATTGTGATATTTTCACATCTTCATTATTCCAAACAATTGTTGACCCAGTATTTGGTATCACGATTATGCCTTCACCAAAGGTAGAAAGCAAAATATTATTTTTGTGATCTTCATATACATTAGAAATAAAATGTTTTGAAAATAAAACGGGCAACGAGTTTTTTAAAGAAGTTTTGTTATTTAAATGAATAAATTGCACGCCAGTAGTGTTTTTTGCCAACCAAAGTCCTTTTTCGGTGTTGTAAATTCGTGTCAATTCTTTCTCTTGTTTAAAAACCGGAATGATATTCCACGTTGTTTTTGAGGTGTCCAGACTGTAGATTTCTTTTCCTGTATTTTCCAAATAAAGTTGATTGTTTACCTCCAAGAGATTAAAGAAAGAAGCAATTTTAGGGTTTTTATATTTTTGCCAATCTAAAAAATAGCATTTTAAATGATTATTTTGAATCACAGAAATAGAATCAGTCCAATAATGAAACAAAACACTCCCATTGGTGGATTTATATAAATTTGCTAAATGATTATGTCCTGTTTTTTCCTTAATTAATGTCGTTATCTTTTTGTCAAAGAGGTTGATAAGGTACAAATCTTTGGAATGAATAATTAAATTGTTTTGGTTGTCAATTTCAGTAGAGATATATGGTGTAAGTAAAGTGGCAGGAACCTCATGAAATAGTGTCATTTCATCTTCCGAAACTTTAAAAATTTGTCCGTTTAGGTTATTGCAATAAATATTTCCATTTTCATCCTCAATAATATTGAAAAGGGAATTGCTTAACTGGACAGGATGGGTAAATTGTTGGTAAAAATATCCATCATATTTGTACAAACTATTGTCTGTTGCAAACCAATAATTTTCTTTAGCATCCTGATGAACGTCATAAATATCAATCGATGAAAGTTCTTCTTTACCTAAAAAAAAGTGATAGGGAGTTTGTCCCCAAAAAAGAGGAATTAACTTTAGTTGAAAAAGGAGAAATATGAATGTTTTTTTAGTCAAGACGTATTTTTTTATTTCACCTCCAAAAACCCATTCAAATCTTTGAGTAATTCTTTGGCGATTACTTGTGTGGAATCATTTGCCAAAATAGTGTTGAGTTGCCAAATGGCATCTTCGCAATGCTCTAAATCTTTTTTGCAGAGATTGCAATATATTTGAGCCAATTTTAATTGGTTTGAAATATTGGCTTTGTCCTTTGCTATCATCTTTTGCAAAAGCAAAATAGCATCTTCCGGTTGCTTTTGGTCTAAAAGAACATCCACTTTCATATTGTAAATGATTCTGTTTTTTTCAGAGCCCATCTCGTTGAGTTCTTCCACCCCTTTTTGGTAGTCATCTATGTTCCATTTGAGATAGACAAATAGCCCCGAAAGGATAATAGCAGCAGCGATATAGGGTAAAATGTTTTTCAAAAAATGGGTTTTAGACAATATTAGGCAGCGTTATTTATTTTTTTGATGCTATCCAGTTCCTCTTTTTTATTCTTTCTTTCTTCTTCAATATCGTAATCATCTTGCAGTCCCAACCAGAATTTAGGGGAAGTACCTAAGTATTTAGAAAGTCTTAGTGCTGTGTCCGCAGTAATTCTTCTTCTTCCTTTAATTATTTCACTAATTCTAGTTTGAGGAATAAAGGTGTCTTTTGAAAGTCTGTAAGCAGAAATTTCAAGAGGTTTAAGAAATTCTTCTAAAAGTATCTCTCCAGGATGTATATTCTTTAAATCTTTCATATTAATTAAATTAATGATAATCAACTATTTCAACATCAAAAGCATTTTCATTCTCCCAAATGAATATGATTCTCCATTGCTTATTTATTCTAATACTATGATAATCTTTTAAATTTCCACCAAGCTTTTCTAATCGATTAGAAGGAGGAATTCTCAAATCTTGAATGTCCTGTGAGTTATTTAACATTCTTAATTTTCTTCTTGCAATATCCTGAATTTCATTAGTCGTTAGTAACGTCAAAAGTAACTAAAAAGTTGCTTGTCACAATGAGTTTTTATTTTTTAGATTCGATTTCATTTAGTTCTTCCACCCTTTTTGCTTTTTTTACTCAAATACGAAGTATCAATTGTAATGAAAAACTATAATGTTTTGTGAATTGGGGATTAATTCCAATACGCTTAAAGGAGACGGTAAATCCTTCCAATTTAAGTTAAGAGCCAAACAAAATCATTATAACTCAGATGTAAAAACATACAATACAAAGGGTGAACGGGAAACTATCACAATTCCGCTGGAAGAAATGTACCCTTCTTTTATGGGAAGTAAACAGGATATCCCTAATTTTGATCAACCTACGATAGACCAGGTTGCTTTTTTGGTCAGATACAAAGTGGTATAAGACTTTGAGTTATTGGTGGAGGATTTTTAGTTTAATTAAGAGAGTGTCATACTTATCTTAGTAAACACAATATCCCCGAATGTTATAGTAGCATCTACTTCTGATTCATGATTCTGTGTAGTTAAGCTTATTGCAATGCTAATGGTTTTGTTTACCTCAGGATTGATAATTTTTATAAACTTGCTTCTATTTATTTTACTGATGCGTATTTTTTTATCAAGACAAACACCGCAAAGTTCAGTAATGATTTGCAGTTGAATAACTCCTGGTGTGATTGGATATCCAGGGAAGTGAGACTGATAAATGATGTGATCAGAGTTCAGCGCTAGTTCAAATTCTCCTGCAAGAGAAGAATGGTTCTGTGAGGTTATTTTATATAGCGAGTTATCCAACAACATGATTTTGCTTGATTAAGATTAATCCTAAATTCTCTGTAATGATATTATTGATGACCAATGCATATTTATGAGGTGTCTTTTTTAATTGAGAATAGGCTATATGTAGCCCTAAACTTGAACTTGTGAGATAACTATGCGCGTATTGGTGCAAGTCATAAAGTAGGCTATTGCTAAATGACCGTTGTATTAATTTTTTATTGGTCTCATTGCTGCTGCTATATACAGCAGTTGTAATGTCAGAGATATTTAATTGGTGTTTTTGAAGAAACTGCTCAATCGTTAATTTTAAGTCTTCTACAAAAGTAATGGCTGCTATATCTTTAATTTCGGGTGATGACTTTTCATGTTCATGTTTTCGAAGTAGAAAGAATGAGGCCCCTTCTCCATTTACAAGTAGTAGGTTGTTGAGTTTTAAATTGTGATCGTAAATATCATTTTCTAATTCATCTGAACTACCTACAAGTATTTCTTCAACACCTTCTTCCATCAGCATCTGTGCATCAATCAGTGCATGTTCAAATGATAGACTATTTTGCGTATGA
Organism: Flavobacteriales bacterium; assembly: GCA_018401455.1. Classification (GTDB taxonomy): domain Bacteria; phylum Bacteroidota; class Bacteroidia; order Flavobacteriales_D; family Parvicellaceae; genus Parvicella. The sequence continues at coordinate 5,497 of JAGYKU010000074.1, read as the reverse complement.
GTAATATTGTAGCAGTGATTTTTAGTTAAAAGAGATATTTGGCCAGCGATGCTATTATGAGTGGATAGCATAAATGGTGTAGGGGAGAGCAACTTGCCTTTTCTAGTGTGAATACTTTGAAGGAACCTTTTGGTGTTGTAAGGACATCCATGGGCACTTCCTACAATTATTGCCTCAGGATTGAGTTCCTTTTGATTGATACACTCCAAAGCGCTCGCCACGGCCATTTTAACTACACTACTCATTCTTCTAAGAGCACTAGCGTCAATAATATGGTCATAATCTGGCTCTATTAATGCATTTTCCTTAGAAATCGTTTTTAAGTCTTCTACAAGCGCTTCATTTTGAAATGAATCTTGATATGATATGCTGGCGGCTTTTGTTATATACATTCTTCTATTTTGCTAAAAATGAGAGATGTGCAGTTGCCCCCAAACCCAAATGAGTTGGACAGAACATTTCTTACATTTACACCTGACTGTACTGAGGTGATTGGTTTCAATTGGTGTTCCGCAGTGGCTTCCATAAAATTGAAAGTAGGAAATAAGCAATCATTCTGAATGGATAATACTGAGAAAACGCCCTCAATGGCTCCTGCAGCAGCTAGTGTATGTCCCGTATAGCACTTGGTAGAACTAAACTTGGGAATATTAGGTTGGAATACAGAAATAATCGCTGCAGACTCTGAGGCATCATTGTTTGGTGTGCCAGTGCCATGTGCGTTTATATAATCTATCTGCTGAGGTGATAGGTTAGCCAGGGCTAAAGCTTTTTTCATGGACATGGATGCTCCTGTACCTTCGTCAGAACTTGCAGTTTGATGAAATGCATCTGCAGTATTCCCATAACCGGTTAGTTTACAAATCTTCTTGCTCTTGGTTAATTCAATACCTGCATCATTTTGCAGCAGTAAATAAGCCGCTCCTTCGCCAAGGTTTAGTCCTTTTCTGTTTAAATCAAAAGGTCTACATAGTTCTGTGTCATATACACCAAGAGATTTGAATCCGTATATGTTGAGGTTGGCCAAAGGATCAGTTCCGCCTACTAATACACTGCTAAATCTTCCAGACTTAATTAGTCTTGCTCCCATCATAATAGCGTTAGCACCGGATGAACAAGCGGTAGATATAGTGTTGACGTAGCCTTTTATGTTTAATTCTTTAGCAATGTCCTCCGTTGTTTTGCCATTTTCAAATGTCAGATCTATGTTGGTAGAGTTTCCTTTTTTTTCGGAAAGGATGTCAAAGTACCTAAGTTCTGTTCGGTCTATTCCTCCTACTGAGGTAGCAGAGATAAATGCTAATGAAGTTTTCAGCGCAGCAGGGAAGTTATGCAAGGCTTCTTTTGCGGCTTTTAAACCTAGTAAAGATGATCTTGAAAAAGTGTTTGAAGGTAACTTGAGTTCTTGGGCTAATTCCTCATTGTTCATTGGCACTGCGCCCGTTAGTTCGTCATATGTATCATTAAGAGATAATCCAGTTTGCTTATTTTTAAGGTTGGTTAAAGTCTCAGGTATATTACAACCTATCGCTGAAACAATACCTATGCTAGTAACATATACATTCATCTATTTTTTCTGCTTGCTCTTTAATATGAAAGTAGCCATTGTATCAATGGAGTAAAGAATGTCTTTTCCGGCAGATTCATCTGAAATCTCTACTCCATGAAAATTATCCATAATGACAACAAGTTCAAGTGCATCGATTGAGTCAAGTCCAAGACCTTCTTTAAAAAGAGGCGCATCATCAATGATGTCATCAGGAGTTACGTCTTTGAGGTTCAACTCTTTTATTATTTGTTCTTTTAGTTGTTGTTTTAATTCAGTCATAGTTATTTTAGTTAGATGCTAATTGGATTTCACCTTCCATAAGAAGTAGTTTATTACAAAAAACTTGGCCATAGAATAAATGCATATTCCCCAAAGATACTTTTTTTAAGACTTTAGACTCAATCATGCTATTTACTTGTGGTAACTCATAAACCGTTAGTTTGTTTACTCCACCTAGGAATCCATCAGTTTTAGAACTCGCGTCATTTTGATTTAAATAGGCAAGGCCCGCTAATGCCGTTTGTCCCATGTTTTCAATCAAAGCAAATTCCCTTAAACAATCATCATCAAGAAAGAGGTTATCCGACTGAATAAGGAAAGTGGAGGTATACACATTGTTACTTGCAGAGATTAAGTTATCAATCAAAACAAAAGGTCCTGCTTGAGGAATGTAATTGTGGATGTTATTTTGATTGACCAACACTTGGAAAGACTTTAATTAATAACATACAGTTATACTATTTCTCTGGTTTCACATAGCCTTCTTCTCTAAGAAACTTAGAATGGGCAAGTTTTTTCATGCCTTTAAAAGTTAAGACTATCAATAGAATTGATAATGCTAGTGTCAAAAAGGCAATTGCTTCACCAGAAAATATAAAATATACACTAAAAATAGCGCCACAGATTCCGCCACAAAACAATGCAATTAATATTGCGAAAAGTAGCGCACCTATAATAACTAAGCCAGCGTTTACATATTTTCGAGTCTCATTTTTACTTTCTTTGTCATCACTAATACTTGGTGAGTCGTTATTAAACAAACCTTGGTCTAATTGTTCCATTGAATCATGAAAGAGAGCCTCAGAATTAGTAGCGATATTATTTCCAGCAACAGCAAAAAGCATAGTTCCTGATAGGATAATTCCTAAAAAGCCTAAACGCCTTCTCTTTAACTTTTTCTCTAAAACAAGTTCTTTCTTTCTGTTTAAGAAGGGAACAGATGCAAAACTTAACGCAAGAAGACCTCCTAGCACATAAGCACTAGTGTCTGAAAATTCAAAGCCCATCTTGGCTGAATTGTATCCTCCGTATGCGGCCATTATAGAAAGTGGCACTTGAATACCTCCAATAATGAATTGGGATTTTCTAGTATTATTTGCCGCCCATTTAGTGATGCTATTCAGTCGCTTACGATTCGTTCTAAAACTTAATAATGTTCCTAAAGCCATAAAAAGCGAAGTAAACAGCAATAGACCATCACCATCAAAATTATGTTTAGTGCTAGCAACTTCCCTTGCGTTAATATGTTTGTCTGATGAGTATGTTTTTTTCTTGGATACACGAACTGGTTTCTCTCTATTTTGCTGGATAATGTTTGAACTATTTGCGTTTGAAATAACCTTACTTGATATTCTTGCTAATTCCTCTGAATTGTTATTGTTTAAAGTTTCAGAAATAACAAGATCGTTATGGATTACTTCTTTTTCAGTGATTATAATGCCTGATTGATTTTTGTCAGCCGCAACTTGAGGAGCTTGAGTTTTATGTTTCCATTGCACATGGAAACCTTTTTGATAATGTCTTTTTTCTATGGTGCAACCCACTAAAGTGAAAGTTAATAAAATGAGAATTAAGTTATTTTTAGTCATTGCTATAGTTTTAATTAATTGCAAATGTAGTCATTAATTAATAAATTCATAGTTTATCTTTTAAGGAGAAACTGCAAAAATATGCTTGGACAATTCTTTTTTCCATGTTTTGTCTTGAGAAAGAGCTCTAGTGCTTTTGGAATTAATAATTAAAGTTTCCAAACTGTCATTAATGTTTGTGATGTATGGATCTATATCCAAACTAATCGGTTTTTTCAACTTTCTACTTAAATAAATACGGTATAATTCTCCAGCCAATAACTCAAGTTGATGCATATTGTCGTTAATTTTAATCATGGTTTCTTCTATTGTGTAGTTATTTAAAAGATCCACCTGAAATTTAAGCAATTGACTATTTTCAAAAACGCTATAAGTTTTAGATTCGTACTCATTTTGGTCTTCCAAAGCCCAAGCGCTAAAAAGCGCTTGCATTTTGGAAATGAGTTGGCCATATCTATTAAACATACTGTTGTCTTCATTTCGTATAAAAGCATTCAAGGAATTTATATCTGTTAATGCATTATTCTTAAACAATAGACAAGCAATAGCCCAGTAAGATCCCCAATCCCAAAGAATTTTGAATTGAAACACTTGTGGCTTTTCGTATATGTGATATTGGTTTTGGTATAGGGTAGTCCAGCCAGTAATCAATGATTGATATAAGTTGTTGAAAACTTTAGTAGATTCCGTTATATCTTGACCAAGCGAGTCCATACTTATTAATTTAGTTATCCAATCATTAGCCATTCCTATAAAATCTGCACCAGGAGAATAGAGAGGGTCTACAAAGGCGCCCGCTTCACCTGAGGTAGCCCACCTATCGGCAGAAAAATGCTTTTTGATGTTGTGAGCATAATGGTTAATTATTTTAAAGTCTAACGGCTGGATGCCTTCAATTTTTTTTGCAAGCTGAATTTCGTGCTGTTTTAGCCAAGTGTTTGCCTTTTCAAAAGTGTTAAAATCCTTTGGATCATGATATTTAGGATCAGCAACAATTCCAATGCTTGTTGCTTTTGAAACTAAGGGAATAATCCATACCCAATATCCTTTACCCATAAGGTGTATCGTAGATAGCTTTCGAACTTCTGGGATTACATTCCTCTGCCAATCTTTGTTAGTACTCCAGTTACTTACGTCTATAATTTCGTTTATTCTAAACCATGCAGCATTGGCGATGTAATTAGAAGGTTTTTCCAGTGACAACTTTTTTTTCAAGAAGCCGAATCTTCCGCTGCAATCTACTATCCATCTTGCAGAAATAGTAGAAGTGATATCTTCATTTTTGAAAATTACTTCATGCGACTCTTTTCCCCAATTAATTTCTTGCACGGCAGTATTAAAATGAAAAGTAACATCTTCTTTTAACAATATTTCTACAAGGTCGTTTTCAAAAATGCCTCTGTCTATATGGTTAGTTTTAAATTGCAATTCAGCCTTAGATCCTAATTCAATTCTGTTTTCAATTTTATCCTTTGAACTGCTATGGTGAAAAAAACGGATGCCATGTTTGGCTAATTGGTGTTGGTCTAAATAATCTGCCAATTGTAATTTATGCCTAAGATAAATAGCCCCTAATTCCACCGTGGATTCTCCAACCTTGTGAATTGCATTAGGGGCAGGATTCTTTCTTTTGTCAATGACTGTAATGGACAAATTTGGATCCTTCATTTTTAACTGTCGAGCAAGTGTTAATCCCGCCATTCCAGCACCAATAATAACTATTTGTTGATTCGTTAAATTCAATATTCCTGTGAAATTGACATTTCTTTGATTAAAATTAGTATTTTCGTAAAAATACTAAATATTTATGTCTATTGGGGGAGTTTGTTCATAAGTAAACTATTTATGATCAGCTTCGCACCCTAAGTCACAAGGCCAAAACCGCTGAATATGTTCAAATATAAAATTTTTAGTATAACTTTAGCGCTGACAACATTTTTATTAGTTGGAAAATGAACACTACAGTAACTTGCGAATGGCTAAAAGAACATCTGAATGATAAAGACATCATTATATTGGATGCAAGTCCAAAAAGTAATGTTTCGGGGTTAGAGAATAAACTCGAAAATTTGCAAATTCC
>JAGYKU010000073.1 GCA_018401455.1 Flavobacteriales bacterium | reverse complement strand
AACAAAACATTAGTTGTAACCGATCAAGGGGGATTGCTCTCTGATGGTTCAGTTATTAATTTTGTGACAAGCAACAACAAATTAGCTTTTGAAATAAGTAAAACTAATGCAGATTTAGTGCCCCTAACCATTGGACCTGCACTCCTTAAAATGGCGTCAAGTGTAATATGAATTGGATTAAATACATATCGATAATGCTTTTTGTTCTTAGTGCTTTGGCTATGAATAGTCAAACTACGAACAAATACTGTATCTATGATCAAGTCGCTCTAGAAAAATATGGCGAAAAAGATTTAGATGCAGCAAGAATGTATATTGATAGTGCTATTTTAATGTGCGACAAACTTAGAGAAGATGCTTATGTTCATCATGTGAAAGGTTTTGTATATTACGAATTATTCAAAAGAGATGAATTACAAGATCCATATTCCAAATTAAGAGATGTAGCTTTCGAAGCTTTTATGGAGTCTAATAGGTTGGATGTAAACAATGAATTTAAAGAGAAAAACAATAAAAGTCTAAAGAATATTGCAACTAGAATTCAATTGAATGTTAGTAATCTTTTGGATACAAATAACTACAGAAAAGCAATAGAAGTAAACAAAATATTTAAATCGACCTTAGAAAAAGGAAACATAAGTATTGATACAAAAGCGTATGATATTTCTTTCTACATCAACCTTGGTGGAATATTTACAGACTTGTATGAAAATAACAAAGTTGCTAATGAAACTATGATTGATTCTGCAATTCATTATTACAAGAAAAGTTTAGAGTTGGATAGTTTGAATTTTGTTGGAAATCTTCAACTAGGTTATGTGTATCACAATCTTTCAATAGATATAATTTTGTCTATGGATCCAGAAGATGACATCATGACAATGTACGAAAATCAAGAGAAATCAAGTAATTATGGTTTGTTGTCTTTGCCTTATCTAAAGCTGGCTCACGAACAACAACCTAAAAACACTAAAATTCTTTATGGTTTAGCAGGGATATATTTTATGCTTCAAGAAAAAGATAAAAGTGAATTTTATCAAAACTTATATAATGAATTGACAAAAGAAGAGGGACAGGATTAATTTTCATGTTTCAGATTGAATGAATTTAAATTTAAATAACAATAAGTAGCGTAAACAAGGAGTCTAAAATAGATTCCTTTTCGTGTTTTATGATATGAAATTTTCAGTAGGAAAAAAAATAGGGCTTGGGTTTATTGTAGTTGGTGTGTTGATGCTAGCTGTTTTTTCTACGACTATGTATATCGTAAATGGAGCTCAAAAGACATTACAATCTTCTATTAGTTCAAATCAAAAATATACTGAAGTTGATTTCCCCACCGTTTCTAATTTAGAAGATTTACAGGCTGACTTATCAGATTTGAAAATTCATGCAAACACTTGGGTTTTAACAGAGCAAAACGATAGAACATCTGCTGATCAGTTAATTATTTTGATTGATTCTATAATACCAAAAGATCTTGAAAAATTAGAGATTGTAGTAAATAAATGGGATGCAAAAGCTACAAAAGATTTAGAAATGTTTCAAACTGTAAAGTCAAATATTGAAGCGCTTTATCCTAGCATTCAAACTATTCTAGATGCTTTTGAGGATTATGCTAACAGATCTGATGCAACCTCAAAATGGCTTGCAAGTGGAACCTTAGAGATGGAAATATTGCCTCTTTTAGAAGAAACAGATCAAGTACTACAAACTTTATTGAATAAAAAGAATAAAGAAACTTCTGATCAAAAAAAATCTATGACTTCTCAATTTACTGATACATCAGACCGTTTTAGTTTATTGTTTAAAATAATTATTTTAGCACTGATATCACTTGGAGCAGGAACTTTCATCATTGCGATTATAACCACTAGAAGTATTACCAAACCTGTTCATGAATTAAAGGGAATTTTAATAAATTTAGGAAAAGGGATTTTTCCAAAAAGAGAAATTATTCCAAGTAATGACGAGATAGGTGAAATGTCAATAGCAATGAACCAACTAGTCGTGGGGCTAAAAGGAACTACCAATTTTGCTAATGAAGTAGGGAAAAGTAATTTCACTACAGAATACAAGCCGCTTAGTGACGAAGATGTTTTAGGACATGCATTAGTAAAAATGCGTGATGAACTGGCTGAAAGCGAAAGAATTTTAGAACAAAAAGTAATTGAAAGAACTGCTGAAGTAGTGCGCCAAAAAGAAGAAATTGAAAGACAGAGTGAGAAATTAGAGGAATTGTACGAAGACGTAACTGCTAGTATTAGATATGCGAAACGTCTGCAAGATTCTATTTTGCCTCAAGATACTTTTATACAGAGACTATTGCCAGAATCTTTTGTGTTGTTCAAGCCAAAAGATATTGTTTCTGGAGATTTTTATTGGTTTAGCGAAACTGACAATAAAGTATTGTTCTCTTCTGTGGATTGTACAGGTCACGGAGTTCCAGGAGCGTTTATGAGTTTGATTGGAGCCAATGCTTTGAATCAAATTGTTTCTAAAAACATCGATACGCCATCAACTATACTAGACGAATTAAATAGACTATCCTCAGAGGCGATGAATAAGTCTGAAGAAGGGAGAGATAAGGTAAGAGACGGAATGGACGTAGCATTATGTTCTATTTCAAAAGACTTCAAAACTTTGGAATATGCTGGCGCAAATAATCCTCTATATATAATTAGAGACGGAGAAATTGAGGTGACTAAAGCAGATAAATTTGCGATTGCTAGTTTTGATCATGGTGAAGAGCATTATTCAAATCACACTGTTGAATTGAAAAAAGGGGATTTAATTTATGTATTCTCGGATGGATATGCAGATCAATTTGGTGGTTCTAAAGGAAAAAAATTCATGTATAAGCAATTTAGAGATACTCTTTTAGAAATAAAAGATATGCCTATGCAAGAGCAAAAAGTAATTTTAGATCAAAAAATTGAATCTTGGAGAGGTGATTTTGAACAAGTAGATGATATCCTTGTTATTGGAGTAAGAATATAATTGTTTTTACTTTAGATTGTTAGATAATTTTAATTCCTAAAAATACATATTATGTCAGAATGGTTCGGAAATCTTAGTACAATAGAACAAACGTATTGGATTATTACGTTAATTGGTTCGCTATTCTTTGTTGTTATTCTTGTAACTACATTTCTTGGTGGAGAAGTAGATGATTTAGGAGATGCAGATTTTGATGGAGGTATTGATTTTCAATTTTTGTCTTTCAAAAATTTAGTTGGTTTTGTAACTATTTTTGGTTGGACAGGATTGGCTGGAATCAATTCGGGATGGGCAGATACTACTACACTTATCGTTTCTTTTATATGTGGGTTAGTAATGATGTTGATAATGGCTTCTTTGTTTTATTTCTTAAGAAACTCAGGAGAAAGCGGCAATATGAAAATTGGAAATGCAGTCGATAAAATTGGCGAAGTTTATATTCCTATAGGAGCAAATAGAGGTTCAATTGGGAAAATCCAAATAAAAGTTCAAGGCTCATTAAGAGAATTGGAAGCCATAACAGATGGTGAAATTGATCTAGAAACAGGAAATGTAGTTAAAGTAATCGAAGTAATCAGTGATGAACTGTTGCTGGTTAGAAAATTGTAAAGTTGCTTTATCCTAATATTTCTTATTTTTTAAGTTTTGATTATTCAAAATGAACATTTCCACTTTAGACAATATTTCTTTAACGGATGTAATTCCTACATGGGGTTTTGCATTCTTATTAGGAATGGTATTTATGATTATCTTGTTTGTTCTGTGGAACACAAGATACATACGTTGTCCTAGAAATAAGATTTTGGTAGTTTATGGAAGAAAACTAAATGACAAAGGAAAATCTTTCGAATGTATAGCAGGTGGAGCAGCGTTTGTTTGGCCAATTATACAAGATTTTGCTTTTTTAGAATTGACTCCAATTCCTTTTGATGTAAACTTGAAGAGCGCTCCTTCCAAGGATAATATTATGATAGGCGTATCTTCAAATTTTACAATTGGTATTTCTAACGAAGAATCTATAATGGATAACGCTGCAGAAAGGTTATTGAATCTCACAAATGAGCAGATAGAAAGTATTGCTAGAGATATTATTTTCGGTCAAATGCGAAATGTAATTGCAACAATGAGTTCTGAAGAAATAAATATAAATAGAGAAAAACTTAATTCAGAGATTCTTCAAAATGTTGAGTCAGAAATTAAAATAGTAGGATTAAAATTAATCAGTTTCAACATTAAAAGGATTGAAACAAATTCATAAACTAATAGTTTGAGTCTATAATAGAACTTAATTATTGTGATAAAAAAATAAAAATTATTCAATAATTCTTTCTTTGATAAATACAAACCTCTATATTTACACTTTAAATTTAATTACAACAAAATGAGAATTTCAATTTTAGAAAACGAAGTCAACTTTGACGGAGTCCCTTTTTGGTTAATAGCCATACTTGCTGGAGTATTATTTTTTATCATAATTATTGTCTTTTGGGCAAGAAGATACAAAAGATGTCCTGCAAATAAAATCTTAGTAGTATATGGTAGAGGAAATGATGCTGGTAAATCCGCAAGATGTATTTCGGGGGGTGCTGCTTTTATTTGGCCAGTAGTTCAAGATTATGCTTTTCTAGATTTGGCTCCTATTTCATTGGAAGTAGAGTTGAAAAATGCTTTATCTAAGCAAAACATTCGTGTAGATGTTCCTTCGAGTTTTACAGTAGGTATTTCGAACGAAGAATCAATTATGAACAATGCAGCAGAGCGTTTGTTGAATCTTACTAAAGAACAAATACAAAGTATTGCTAGAGATATCATTTTCGGACAGTTGCGTTTAGTAATTGCAACAATGGATATTGAAGAAATCAACAGCAATAGAGATAAGTTCTTAGCGAATGTAAGCGCCAATGTGGAGGCAGAATTGAAAAAGATTGGATTAAAACTTATCAACGTAAACGTTACAGATATTAGAGATGAATCTGGATATATCGAAGCCTTAGGAAAAGAAGCAGCTGCGCATGCAATAAACGAAGCGAGAAAAACAGTAGCAGAGAAAAATAGAGATGGATCTATTGGTGAGGCAAATGCATTCCAAGAGCAAAGAGTAAAAGTTTCTGAAGCAACAGCAAAAGCCAAAATTGGTGAAGCAAATGCACAACAAACTGAAAGAACGCAAGTAGCAGCGGCTAATGCTCAAGCAAAAATTGGTGAAGCACAAGCACTTCAAAACGAAAGAATACAAACAGCAGATGCTGTAGCAAAAGCCAAAATCGGTGAGGCTCAAGCATTACAAGAAGAAAGAATTCAAACTTCTGCAGCAAATGCAAAAGCAATTGAAGGAGAAAACTTGGCGAGAATTCAAATTGCAGAAACAGATGCTCAAAGAAGAGAAAGACAAGCAGAAGCTGAAAGAAGAGCCATTGCTTCTGAAAAAGTTCAAGCTGCACAAGCCCTTAGAGAAGCTTATCTTGCAGAAGAGGAAGCAGAGAAGCAGAGAGCAGAAAGAGACAAAGCCTCTCAATTTGCCGATGTGATTATTCCTGCTGAAATTGAAAAAACTAGAGTTGAAATTGATGCTGAAGCTAAAGCAGAAAATATAAGAAGAATTGCAAAAGGAGAGGCAGACGCATTACTGTTAAGAAAACAAGCTGAAGCACAAGGTTTGTTAGAAATTCTTACCAAACAAGCACAAGGTCTTGATAAAATCGTATCTGCTGCTGGAAGCAATCCTAAAGATGCAGTATTGTTATTGGTTGCTGACAAATTACCAGAATTGGTTAAAACACAAGCAGAAGCAATTAAAAATATCAAAATTGATAAAGTTACTGTTTGGGATGGAGGCAACTCTTCCAATGGTAAGACATCTACAGCTAATTTTTTAAGTGGAATATATAAGTCTGTTCCTCCGTTAGAAGAAATGTTTAATATGGCAGGAATGCAATTACCTTCATATCTAGGAAATAAACAGGAAAATACAGAGGATTCTAATGTTGAGGAAGTAATTTCAGATGCTGAACCTAAATCTCCAAAAAAAGATAATAAAGACGAAGGTAACAATGAAACAAAATAAGTTTTAAAATAAATAATTCAAACCTTGGTAAGACTCCTTATCAAGGTTTGTTTGTATATGGATGAATCGATTATTTAAAAATAATATCTTATTATTAATTATTGTTTTGCTCAATGCAAATGCATTCGTAGCTCAGACAATAAGGTTTCAATCTCTTACCATAAAAGACGGTTTGTCACAAAGTGCAACCAATTGTATTCACCAAGATAATTTGGGATATATTTGGATAGGCACTCAAGATGGACTAAATAAATTTGACGGTATAGATTTCAAAGTTTTCAAACATTTAGTAAATAATAAAGAGAGTTTATCTAGTTCGTATATTAATTGTATCACCTCTGATACTGCTAGTAATTTAATATACATTGGAACACAAAATGGTGGGGTGAATATTTACAATCCTTCTTCAAATAAATTTCAACAAATCACTCAAATTCCTAATTTAGCAGATGCAACTATTAGTGCCTTATTGATTCACAAAGGAAAATTATATATAGGCACATCAAAAATGGGGCTTTATGTCTATGATTTAAATAAAAAAGATTTTCAAAAATTTAATTTAACCAATAAATTTCCTGCACAAAAAATTGTAGAATTATCTCTTATAAAAGATAATATATGGATAGGAACAGAAGGACAAGGATTAGTTATATTTGATACCAAAACCAACACTTATACTCACTTTACACATAACCCTTCATCTAAAGAGTCCATTTTAAATAATAATGTTTCTAAAGCAATATCAATTTCAAACAATAAAGTGCTCTTAGGGACAAATTCTGGACTTAATATTGTGGATATGACTCAGGCTATTCCAAGTTTTAAAGTTATCAGACCTAAAAATAAGGATCTCAAATTAAACACAGTAGAAGACATTGTAAAACAAAACGACAGTACATTTTGGATTGCCACTAATGGCGAAGGTTTATTCAAATTGCAAATTCATAAAGAAAATCAATATAAGTTTTCTAACTTTCAATCCAACGAGTTGAATAAATATGCAATTCCAAATAATATTGTTAATCAAGCATTGGTAGATTATGCAGGATCAATTTGGGTGGTTACTCAGGATGGTCTTGCTTTTTTTGATCCAGAAAAACAAGGTTTTCAATCTTTTGTATATGAATATGGTAATCCTAAAAGTGTTTTGGACAAAACAGTTTGGTCTATTTTTCAAAAAGATTCGATTATATGGGTTGGTACTAGACAAGGGGTGACTGCTATTGACAGAAAAAATGATAAATACTATCAGTATCCATATGAAAGTACTAACCTAAATCAGCCCAATAATAATAGTGTTTACTTTGTTACAGAAGGTCCTCAAGGCAAAATCTGGACATGTACCTCTAGTGGTGTTTTTATTTTGAATGTTAATGAAACCAATAAAAACTTATTTGAATATCAAAAAATCAATTTCAGAGAAAAAATAGATCCTTGGGATGATGATCAAAGCTATCACATTATTTTTGACAAAAAAAATTACGCATGGGTAAGTGCAAAAGAAGGTATAGCAAAACTTGATTTAAGTTCTTTTAACGCTAAGTTTTTTACACATGACATCAATAATCCAAAGTCTGTTGCGGCAGAGGCTTGTCGACTTATTTACATAGACAAATCTGGTCAAAAATGGGCCGCTTTTTCAGGAAGTGGATTCGCCAAAATAATTGATATTGAAAGTATAGATGGATATGATGTAAGTTTAATGTATTATCAAAATGATCCTGAAAATAATAATTCATTAAGTAATAATACAGTATTAAGTATATATGAAGAGCCAAAAGGAACACTTTGGCTATCTACATACGGAGGAGGTTTAAATAAGTTTGTGATAGAAAGCGAGTTGTTTGAGTCATATACAGAAGAAGATGGATTAGCAAATAATGCTACTTATGGTATCACAGGTTCTAACTCAGAAAACACCATTTGGATCAGTACTAACTTTGGGCTTTCGAAGTTTAATTACCAAACCAAAACTTTTGAAAATTATTTAGAAAACGATGGGCTTTTAAGTAATGAATTCAATAATGGAGCCTATTTTCAGTCTGAAACTGGGGAATTGTTTTTCGGAGGAATCGCAGGGTTCAATGCTTTTTTCCCAGACAAAATTAAATCAAATGAAATTGCTCCGAGAGTTGTAATTACAGATTTATTAATATCAAACAAACCCTTTTTTCAAGAGTATCCAGATTTTGGAATTATATCTTACTTAAATGAGGTAAATTTATTACACAAGCAGAATAATATTACTTTAAAGTTTAGTGCGCTTCATTATACTTTCCCCAAAGGGAACAAGTACAAAGTAATGCTCGAAGGAGTTGATGATGAACCAACATTACTGAATAATTTACAACAAATCAATTACTCTAATCTATCTCCTGGAAGATATACCTTCAAAGTATGGGCATGTAATAGTGATGGTAAATGGACAGAAAAACCCACAGAATTGGTAATCAATATCGCATCTCCATATTGGTCAACATGGTGGTTTATTTCGATTTGTGTGTTAATTTTAGCAGGGTTGGTATATGTTTTTTACATCTACAGAATAAAATCTATGAAATCTCAAAAAGAAAGATTGGCATTCTTAGTAGAAAAAAGAACAAAAACCATTACAGAGCAAAAAGAACAATTAGAAAAGAATCAAGAAGAACTTAAAAAAGAAAAAGAAAAATCCGATAAATTGTTACTTAATATTCTTCCCGCAGAAACTGTAGAAGAATTAAAAAACAAAGGAAAAACCAAGCCGAGATATTATAGAATGGTAACGGTTTTGTTTACCGACATCAAAGGTTTTACACAAATAGCAGAAGATTACAAACCTACTGATTTAGTAAAGAGACTAGACAATTTATTTAGAGTGATTGATAGTATTATTGAAAAACATCAATTAGAAAAAATCAAAACCATTGGAGATGCTTATATGGCTGCAGGTGGTGTCCCTCTTAGAGATAAAGAAAACCCTATAAATTCTGTATTGGCAGCATTAGAAATTCAATCTTATATGAAGAAAGAGTTTCAAAAATCTAATGAACCTGGTGCAGAAGCTTGGGAATTGAGAATTGGATTACATACTGGTGATATTATTGCTGGAGTTATTGGAACCAAAAGAATTGCCTACGATATTTGGGGAAATACTGTAAATGTTGCCAATAGAATGGAAATGTCTGGTGAAGCAGGCAAAGTAAACATTTCGGGAATTACTTATGAGTATGTAAAACCTTATTTTGATTGTACTTATAGAGGTAAGATTCCAGCCAAAAACAAAGGAGAAATTGACATGTACTTTGTAGAAGGAATCAAGCCACATTTGGCAAGAGCTAATAGCAATTTAATTCCTAATAAGAAATTTAAAGAATATGTAAACCTGCATATATATAGTAGCATCAATTATAGAAAGGCTGAAAGACATATTATGAAAATCCTAAAAGCAGAACTTTCGCCCAATCTTCACTATCACGGAATTCATCATACCTTTGATGTAGTAGAAGCAGCTGAGCGATTGGCAATTATGGAAGGTGTACTGGATGAAGATATATTTGTGCTTAAATCTGCTGCCACTTATCATGATGCAGGTTTTGTAGAGCAATATGAGAAAAACGAACCTGTAGGAGCAAGAATGGCATCTGAAATCCTACCACTTTATGGATATACAGAAGAGCAAGTGGGGGTGGTGCATGAATTGATTTACGCAACTATTATTCCTCATAATCCTCAAAACAGACTACAACAAATTATTTGTGATGCCGATTTAGATTATTTAGGAAGAGATGATTTTCATCAAATTTCAGATACACTTAGAAGAGAGTTGAGAGATCATGGGAAAATTAATAGCGATAGACTTTGGGACGAACTCCAAATTAAATTTTTGGAAGCACACAAATATTTTACAAAGTCGGCTATAAAATTAAGACAAGAGAAAAAACTCAAGCATATTGAGGAAATAAAACAACGACTAAAAGAAAATAATTATAAAGATTAATGAAAAATTTTTCCGTTTACCAAGAAATTTTATCCGAATGATAGTTATTTATATAGAATCGTATTTTACTTTTGTAAAAAATATTACATTTGTACACATTAGAAAAAATCAAATTTTAATAAAGTTCTGATATGTTAGATAAATTAGGGTTATTCGCCAAAAAATATTTGTTCGCTTCAATATTGATTATTGTTGGAGTAGTATTGGTTATTATGTCATTAAAGCCAGTTCCTGTTATTGAGCGAACTCAATCTACTTGGTTTTTGATTGGCGGATTGTCTATTCTTGTTTCTGGTATAGTGACATTGCTATACATTCTCGAAGTCATTAGTAGAATTATTCACTTATCTGTAATGGCTGTTCTGTTTGTTACATGCGCTATTCTTACAGTACTATCTATAAATTCATTGTCTGAAACAATCGAAAAAAGAAATATGTATGAAGCTTATCAGAAAGATGGTAAACAAGCGCTTGATGATATTCGAACAATACAGATGGCATACAAAAAAACCTATGGTAAATTTGCGCCAGATTTTAAAGAATTGAAAAGATTCTTAATGAATGACGAAACTTATAGAACTGTTCCTGTAATTCTTCATGAGTCAGGTAAAATTCCAGATAGAAGACCTAACGCAGATGAAATTGCTATTTTAGGTTACGATCCGTTTGAAGATGAAGCCCTAATTAATGATGGAATTGACGAAGCTGAAGCTATTATTCTAGGATATTATAGAGTAGATACTATTTGGGTTCCAGTTTTGGAAAGTTTATTTTTTAGTGAAACAACAAACAATTCTGAAACCAAAAGAAGATACGATTTTATCCCAGAAAAAGTAGATTTGGTTAGAATGCCTTTTGATTCTTCAGTAAATTATGTTATGCTATCTGCTGAATTAGATTCGGCTTCAAATGCTTTTATGGTTTTTGATCCTTATGCATACAATCCTTTTAGAGAGAATCATCAAAAAAGAGATACACTCAAAATGGGTAATCTTAATGATGGCTCATTGATTGGAAGTTGGGAGCAATAAATCTCCTCATCAAAAAATGATTCTTTTTGAAACTGATGTAACAAAAAACGATGCTACTGTTGGTAAAGAATTTTTACTATTTGTAGCTAATCATTATATCTATATTTCATTTTCTGAAAGCAATTCTTTACTAAAGTTACAAGCAACTTCAAGTTTAAGTGATATTCTAATCGCTCATAAAAACATAGTTTTTCTAAGTACTTCAAATGAGTTTACGATTTTACCTCAAAGTTTATCCACTCCTAATGAAGTTGAAAAAATTGTTAAGTTTCTAAAGTGGTCCAATTCTTCAAAGATTGAAAAAAATGAATTAATAGGATGCCAGAGTGAAATTTTGTATTCCGATAATACATTTGAAGATACCGCTGCAAAGATTCCTAGTTTGATATTGGAACATATTCATTTGAAATTGTATCAATTTTGTTTGACTCAAAACTGGGAAAATGGAATCGGTGTTTTAGTATTGGAAAACAACTTGTTTATCTGTATTTTTAAAGACAATAAATTCACCCTTTGCAATACTTTTAGTGTTTCCAGCAATGATGAAATTAGTTATTATATTATGTTGATGTTTCAGGAATTTGGATTGTCGCAAGAAGATACTTCTTTGGAATTGTTTGGAGAAATAGACGAAAAACCATTTTTAGAAAAACACTTATCACAATACATAAGAAACATCTATGTAAACCAAAGCCTTTCAGTTGCCAACATGAAATATAGTGGCTTGGTAGCCTTACTCGAAAAATAATTTATGAGAATCATCAGTGGAAAATATAAAGGAAAAAAAATTGTGGCTCCCAAAGAAATAAAAGCCAGGCCGACTACTGATTATGGTAAAGAAAGTTTGTTCAATATTTTAGAAAATAGAATCGAACTAGATGGAATTCAAGTCTTGGACTTATTTGGAGGAACAGGCAATATTAGTTATGAATTTGCTTCCAGAGGCGCCTCTGAAGTGATTTGTGTGGACAAATCTATAGCTAGTTATAAATTCATCAACACTTTTGCACATCAAAACAATATGCCTCTTAAAGCCATTAAAAGTGATGTTTTTAAGTTTCTTTCTAAACCTTTAAAAAAATTCCCTTTAATTTTTGCAGATCCACCTTACCAGTTGAAAAATATTTTACAATTACCCTCTGCAATTTTAGATAATAATTGGTTAGAAGAAGATGGTTTATTGATTATTGAGCATGGAAAAGATACTGATTTTTCAAAAGAAAAGTTGTATCGTGAAACAAGAGTTTATGGTCATGTTTGCTTTTCTTTTTTTTACCAAGAAATATAGACTCTTTAAAAACTCATTATTTTGCTAACTTTTAAAATTCAAGTACAATAAAGAAGTTTTAAATATCCTATTTTTGCACCATCGAAACATTTGTAAGAAATACTGAAGGGCATCTAATGA
>JAGYKU010000072.1 GCA_018401455.1 Flavobacteriales bacterium | reverse complement strand
GTTGGAGTTAGATTACAATTGTTATTGGTAGCCCAAAACAAAGTCATGTCTTCTGCATCCATTCCGTAATCATTGTTGGAATAACCGACTGTTGCATCTCCTGTTCCATGAAAGTGACAAGTAGGAACTGCTCTTCCAGGAGAACAAGTTAAGGTATTACCAATAGTTCCAGCAACTGATGCCACAGCAGCAATTCTATCATTCATTTCGCATGCTAGTCTATTGGACATGAATCCACCCATCGAAAATCCACAAGCATAGACTCTTTTGTTATTGATATTGAAATTTGCCTCTAAAGTATCTAAAATAGTTCCTAGAAAGCCAACATCATCAACAGTTGCGTTCAAAACAAATCCATTCAAACCTGCTCCAGAATTCCAAGCTGTACCTGCTAAAGGGGCGTTTAAAGCTTGCGGTGTAATCACAATAAAATTAGCGGTATCAGCAACGAAGTTCATTCCAATACCAGCAAAATTATTCATATTGTCGCCCAATCCGTGAAGACAAAAAACAACAGGGACAGGTGTAGATCCATCATAAATAGAAGGCACATACATTAAGTATTCTCTATTTTGTCCGTCAAAATTCCAACTGTTTGAAGTAAGTTGAGCGAAAAATAAAAAAGGAAAAAGTATAAATAAAGAAGTGAAAATATTTTTCATAGTTTAAAATTTTTCACTAAAATAGTAATATTAGTTGATACTTAAAATTTATTGTGGATTTTTTTAATATCAGTTAATGACAACATTTTACCGTACACTCCTCTTTTTGAGGTTCATTATCTGTAGTTGTGGTCTTTGTTTTTTCAACCTTTGGACTTAGGTAAGGAATTCCCAAATTGGCTCCTCTTACGATGAGCAAACTTCCGAAAATTAAAAGCATCACAGGAACAGTTCTTTGGAGTTTTTGTCTAAATCCTGTGGTAAGGTAATCTTTTATCCAAGGCAATAAAACCATTACTGGCAATGTACCAACACCAAATAAAGTCATAAATAATATTCCAGACACCACACCACCTGTAGCAAGGGCTCCCATTAAGGCAAAATAGACCACTCCGCAGGGTAAAATGCCATTGAGCAAACCTAAAATGAAATTATTGAAATAGCCTTTTTGTCTCAAATATTTTTGCATTTTGGATTTTAAAACTACAAATTTTGAAGGAATTATTTTGCTGAATAAATCTACTTTTCTGTTGGCTAATATCAAAATGGCACTCGCTACAATTAAAGCACCTATCACAATAGAAAGTTGCTGTTGAATCCCCATTAGAAAAAGACCTTTTCCAAAAAAACCAAAAATTGCTCCAATCAAAGCATAAGTGGAAATTCTACCTAAATTATACAACAATATACTACCCAATCTTGAAGAAAAAGTATTGGACTTTACTGGAATAGCCAACGCAATGGGGCCGCACATACCCAGACAATGGAAGTTACTCACCAAACCTAACGATAATGCTGTCCAAAGGTAAATCATTCTAAAATAATTTCTTTAGTGATTAAATAGTCTTTTCCTTCATTTTTCCATGCAATTTTGACATAAAATTTACCATTATTCAAATTGTTTTTTGGAATCATCATTTTACTGTTTTCAGTAGAAATTTTGTAGGTTTTGTCTTGAGAAGCATCATTTGCACGATACAAATGTACAGCACCTTCGGTTTTAGACCAATCGATACTCTCTGGAAGATGCACAACAATTGATTGTGTTCCTTGACTTAGATAAACTTCTTCTGAAAAGATTTTGGCATTCTGTTTAGCATCAATAGTTGTTTGATAATCCAATTCTTGTTGATAGTAATCTTCAGCGTATAGATCTGTGTGTGTGTATGCTGCTGTGAACACAAACGATAGGATAAATATGATAAACATACTTATAAATATTGCTATTCCTGTTCCCCAATTAAATTTCATATTCTTGTTTTTTAATTAAATGTTTGGTCCTATAAATGATGTTTTGACTTCTTCAATCAATTCGCCATCATTGTAAACGCCTATTTTATAATCTATTTGTGCTTCAATGTCTTTTTTGTCAATTACAATCATAAACTTACTGTGCAATTCACCTTGTTTGGAGAGTTTCAAATCTTTTCCAATAATGTTGATTTCTCCCACTCCTTCTATGATTTCAATTGTGATATTCATTTCTTCATTGGTTTTATTCACGATATTGATATCATATAGATTGGCAAAATGATCTTCATCATACTTTTGAAATGTAGTGCCACGAGTTCTCAAAATGGTAGTCTCTACATCAGTTCTTCCTATGAGGAAAACAGTAAGTAATCCCAATAACAAAAACAAAATAGTAACATATACTTTTACTCTTGTTGTCCATTGGAAAGGCACATTGTTTTTGATGCCTTCTTCAGAAGCAATTTTTATCAAACCTTTTTCTAATCCTACACCTTCCATCATATGGTCACAAACATCGATACAAGCGGTACAATTGACACATTCCAACTGCGTTCCGTTTCGGATATCAATCCCCGTAGGACAAACATTTACACATTGATGACAATCTATACAATCGCCTTTACCGCTTGACTTTCTGTCTTCATTTTTTTTGAATTTGGCTCTTCCTTCGCCTCTAACATAATCATAAGCAACAACAAGTGAATTCTGATCCAACAACACGCCTTGCAGTCTTCCGTAAGGGCAAACTGTTGTACAGATTTGTTCTCTCATAAAAGCAAAAACAGCATAGAATACGGTAGTAAAAACACTAATCGCTATAAACCCTCCAATACTAGCACTTGGACCAGAAAGAATGATTGCCCACAAACTTTCATAACCTATTATGTAAGAAAGAAAAGTGTTGGCAATAAGAAATGAAATGAACCAAAAGACAACGTGTTTTAAGGTTTTTTTTCTAATTTTCTCAGCGTTCCAAGGTTGCTGGTCTAATTTTTTCTGGTGTGTCCAATCACCTTCAATCCAATACTCGATTCTTCGAAAAACCATTTCCATAAAAATAGTTTGAGGACAAACCCAACCACAAAATAGCCTTCCGAAAATAATCGTGAAAAGCGTTATAAAAACCACCATTGTAATCATGGCTAAGGCAAAGATAAACAAGTCTTGAGGCCAAAATATCTGACCAAAGATGACAAATTTTCTTTCAATGATATTAAGCATCAACAATGGTTCTCCATTAATTTTGATATACGGCATACCAAACAATGCTAACAAAAGGAAGTAACTTAATATTTTTCTTTTATTATAGAACCATCCAGAAGGTTTTTTAGGGTATATCCAAACTCTCTTTCCTTTCTCATCAACCGTGCTGATGGTGTCCCTAAAATTCTCCTCGGTGCTCATTTTTTATAAATATTGAAAGAATAAACTTAATTGTTGTTTATTCGAAACTAATCTTCTCGTAAAATTCTCCCTCGGCTTCTTTGCCTGCTGGAGCATCAGTTCCTTGAAGAGAAATTACATAAGAGGCAATTTTTTGAATTTGTAATCCATTAAAATCATCATCCCAACTTCTCATTCCGTTTTTGGCGCCATACTTTATAGTACTAAAAACATTTTTAATGTCGTTGCCATACAACCAAAAATCATCTGTAAGATTGGCTCCAATTCCGCCTTCACCTTGTGCGCTATGGCAACTTACACAGTTTTGTGTATATAATTTTTTGCCTTCACTCAAATCGCTTGCTTCAGTAAGTAGGACAACAGAATTTTCATCTACATTTAGATTTTGAGCTTTTTTGTATTCATCTACTTCAATTTTTGCAATTTCCATAGATTTATTGTACTCAGCGATTTGTAAATCTCCAGTTTTGAAAACATGATAGTGTCCAAGATAAATGAATGCAAATACGATTGTAGCAAAGAATCCCCATTTCCACCATGGTGGAAGATTGTTGTCCAATTCTCTAATGCCATCATATTCATGATCCATCATAATGACAGCTTCATCTTCAATTTCTACAGCATCGGTAAGCACTTTGTTGATTTTGAACCAAGGACTTCTTTCTTTTGCTTCACTTACAGGAATGTATTCTTGCACCAAATTGTTGAAAATACTCTTGAAATAGAAAAATGTCAAAAGTAAAATCATATTTACCAAAGTAAGTCCTAATACATCACTCAACTCAGGGTTGAAAACTGGATTTTCTTGTTCACCTCCTTGTGCAAATAAGGAAGTGGAAGAAAGCAAAGTCATTCCCACCAATGCCAAAATGGTTTTGATAACCTTATTATCTTTTGATTTGTTTTTTTTGCTTTTTAGCACTGCTTGGATGGACCCAGCCATGACCATAATTCCTGCAATTAAAATTACGGTAGAGGCAACTAACATCCAAAAAATTATCTGATAACTCATTTTAATTAAATTTTAGTTTTTTAATTTTTGATCATTTATTTCGTTGGTGATGACATCACTTTCCTTATCTAAAATAGGATACATACTCACAGTTTCAAATCGCTTTTTACTTCCTGTAAAAACATAAATAAAGAGCAGTATAAAAAAGATAAAGAATATACTTAGTGATATGATGGGATAGATTTCTATCCCGTCAATTGAAGTCATGTGGTTTTTGATATACTTAAGCATAATTTTATTTATTTTCAGTTACTTGTTCGTTGTGAATATCAGATCCTAACCTTTGTAGATAGGCAATCAATGCAATCATTTTGGAGTATTTAATCTCATTATACTTCGCTTCTGATATTTCCACGCCTAATCCTTTTAGATCTTTTTCGATGTTTTTAGCGATTTCATCTGCTTGTTGATCCATCAACATTTCGTAGTTGGCAAGCGTGCTATCTGTGTACGGAACACCGAGACTAATCATTACTTCTAGTTTTTTCTTAATATATGTTCTATCCAAAGGGTCATCTTTTAGAAAAGCATAAGATGGCATAATAGAACCTTTGGAAACTTCAGCAGGTCTTATTAAGTGGTCATAATGCCAATAATCTGACTTTGCCAATTTATTGCCTTTTCCTTCTCTCGCCAAATCAGGACCTGTTCTTTTGGAACCCCATTGGAATGGATGGTCATAAACAAATTCACCTGCTTTGGAATATTCGCCATAACGTTCTGTTTCAAAACGTAATGGTCTTACCATTTGAGAGTGACAGTTGTAACAACCTTCTGCGATGTAAATATCTCTTCCTTCAAGTTCTAAAGGCGTGTATGGTTTTACACTTGAAATCGTTGGAATATTAGATTTTACAATTAATGTAGGTATGATTTCAACCGCACCTCCAATTAAAATAACAATCAAACTGATGACCAACATTCTCATTGGTTTTCTTTCGATAACTCTATGCCAATATCCATCATCGTGTGCTTTGGTGTGTTTTACCAATGCTGGTGCTTCTGCGTCTTCGTTAGCGATAAATGTTCCGTGCATCGCAGTTTTTACTAAGTTGTATGCCATCAATATTGCACCTACAATATATAGTGCTCCACCAGCAGCTCTCATGGCGTAGTAAGGTTTTAATTGTGTTACTGTTTCCAAAAAATCTTTGTTTACAAGCGTTCCATCTGGATTGAAATCTTGCCACATAAATCCTTGAACAAATCCAGCCCAATACAATGGAACTGCGTAAAGTAAAATTCCAATCGTTGCTATCCAAAAATGGTAATTAGCCAGTTTTTTAGAATATAACTTTCCGCCATACATTTTAGGAATAAGGTAATACAACATACCAAATGTCAACATACCATTCCATCCTAATCCACCTATGTGAACGTGAGCGATAGTCCAATCTGTAAAGTGTGAAAGTGTATTAAAGAATTTTAAAGAAAGCATTGGCCCTTCAAAAGTTGCCATACCATAAGCAGTAACTGCTACCACCATAAATTTCAAAACAACATCATCTCTTACTTTGTCCCAAGCACCTCTCAATGTGAGTAATCCGTTCAACATTCCTCCCCAAGATGGAGCAATCAACATCACAGAGAATACAACACCTAAAGATTGCGCCCAATCAGGTAATGATGTATAAAGTAAATGGTGTGGACCAGCCCAAATATACAAGAAAATCAATGCCCAAAAGTGAATGATAGATAATCTGTATGAATATACTGGTCTATCCGCTGCTTTTGGAATGAAATAATACATCAAACCTAAATAAGGAGTGGTTAAGAAAAACGCAACAGCATTGTGTCCATACCACCACTGAACTAGCGCATCTTGCACACCTGCAAATACCGAGTAACTTTTAAGAGCGTTTACTGGAAATTCGAAAGAATTCACGATATGCAAAACAGCAACAGTTACGAAAGTAGCGATGTAAAACCAAATTGCTAC
Organism: Flavobacteriales bacterium; assembly: GCA_018401455.1. GTDB lineage: Bacteria > Bacteroidota > Bacteroidia > Flavobacteriales_D > Parvicellaceae > Parvicella. The sequence continues at coordinate 6,418 of JAGYKU010000072.1, read as the reverse complement.
GTATAAATGTTGTACTCTTCTCACCAAAATGGTTGCCATCATATTCCATCCAAATACGACCCATAATAATGTAATCGCGATATCAATTGGCCATTCTAACTCTGCATATTCTTTACCTGTGGTATAACCAAAAGGTAAAGTAAGCACTGCCGAAAGAATGATGATTTGCCAACCCCAAAAGTTGATGTTACTCAACTTATCACTCCACATTCTCGTTTTGAGTAACCTTTGCAACGAGTAATAAACTCCTGCAAAAATTCCATTTCCTACAAAGGCAAAAATCACTGCATTGGTGTGCAATGGTCTAATTCTTCCAAAGGATAGCCACGAAGTTAAATTGGCTTCAGGCCAAACCAACTGAATTGCGGCTAGCAATCCTACCAACATCCCTATAATCCCCCAGATCACTGTGGCAAAGGCAAACTTTTTGACAATAGTATTGTCGTAAGCGAATTTCTCTACATTCATTGTTTGTGATTTTTGTTTTCTTTAATTGTTTTACTATTTGGTTTTATTTTCTTCACTGTATCATCAAAAAGCATTCTCACTGATGGTGTGTAATCATCTTCGAATTGTCCGCTTTTTACAGCCCATAAGAAAGCAGAAAGAAACCCTATTGCTAGGATTAAACTGATTCCTGTTAGCATAAATATCATTGTCATAGAAATGTCATTTAATTATGACACAAAGAGAAGAAATAACCTTATTATCAATTATGAGAAGTATCAAAAAACGATATGATTAAAATCATATTTTAAAAAGTTTTTTGAAATAATAACGGGTCGTCAAGGATGTAAATGCGACAATTGTTATTGAACTCAGTGGCATCAAAACAGCCGCAACAATAGGGGAGAGTGCTCCAGAAACGGCAAATGATAAGCCAATTACATTATAGATAAATGAAAGTGTAAAACCTGCCCAAATAATGCGAATACTTATTTTGGAATAAAGAAGTAATTTTTCTAAATCTTGAAGTGCTTCTCCACTCATAATGGTGTCGCAAGCGGGAACAAAATAATTCACATCATCAGAAACAGCAATTCCTACAGAACTTTCCATCAATGCACCTGCATCATTGAGTCCATCTCCAATCATTACTATTGTGTCTCCTTCTTTTTGTTTGGCTTTTACAAAGTTCAGTTTATCCAAAGGAGCACAATTAAATTGCCTGTTTTCGATTCCCAGTTCCTCTTTTATTTTGATGTCGTCTGCTTCAGAGTCGCCAGAAATGAGAGATATTTTGTATTCTTTTTGAAGCAGTTTTTGAACTAATGATTTAATGCCTTCTCTAAAAGTTGAAGTGAGCGTATAAAAACCAACTAACTCTTCATTGATAACCACTGCAACCGTACTTCCTTGAAATGCTTGGTTTGAGTATTGAGAAAGGTCGTATTTGCCAATGAAAATTTCATTATTGGCTACTTTTCCTTCAACACCTTTGTTGGGAATTTCTTTGAAATCATCAATTTCTAGTGCCGGAACTGATTTTAAATGTTTGTTGAGCGCCACGCTCAGTGGATGGGAAGAATGCGTAACCAAAGACTTTACTTGAATGTTGATTTCAGATTCATCTATTTTAACAGGCGTATAATATATTTTTTTCTCCGAAGCCTGAGTTAATGTTCCAGTTTTATCAAAAACAACGTGATTGATTTTAGATAAATTTTCAATTACTTGAATATTTTTGACATAAATAGATTTCCTTCCCAAAAAACGCATAGCATTTCCGAGTGTAAAAGGAATTGTCATCGCCAAAGCGCAAGGGCAAGCAATAATCAACACAGAAGTGACGGTATTCCATATTAATGAAGCATCTACAAAAAACCAAAACAAAAACGTCAACAATGTGATTGAAATAATGATGATGGTAAAATAATGACTTACCGTATCTGCTAATTTGGTGATGCTTTTGTCCTCTTTACTTAAATTGTTGCTGTTCCAAAGTTGGGTAAGGTAACTGTTGTCGGGTTTGTGTGTCAAAATAACGGTAATTTCCTTTCCATTATGTTTTCCACCTGCGTAAAGTTTTTCGCCTTTATTTACAGAAATATAGTCTGATTCTCCAGTTACAAAACTATAATCTACGGAGGCGTTTCCTTCTTGTAAAATACTATCCGCTGGAATAATTTCTTGATTTCTAATCACAACTTCATCTCCGACTTTTAGGTTTTCGAGTTTTTGACAGTCGTGATTTCATTTTCTTTCTTGACTCCTACAGAAAGTGGAAAATAGGATTTGTAGTTTCGTTCAAAAGAAAGCGTATCGTAAGTTTTGGATTGAAACCATTTTCCTACAAGTAAAAAGAAGATTAATCCACTTAAAGAGTCAAAATATCCCGCTCCTGTTTCAGAAATAACTTCATAAGCACTTCTTACAAAAAGTGTGATCATTCCCAGCGCAATGGGAATATCCATATTGATAAACCTTTGTCGAAAACCTTTAAAAGCACTTTTTAGATAATCCACTCCAGCATAAAACATTACTGGGAGCGCCAAGAACATAGAAAGCCATCCGAAAAAATTGCTGAATTCTTTTTCTTCCAATCCTAGATATTCAGGAAAAGCAAAAAGCATGATGTTTCCAAAACAAAAACCTGCTATTCCGATTTTAATTACTAAAGTTTTGTGAGCAAGAGATTTCACTTGAATTTCGCTTGTCAAAACGGGTTCATAACCAATCGAAGCAATGAGAATCGCTACTTCTTTTACAGAGGTTGTTTTTTCAAAAGTGATAAGTATCTCTTTCTTTTGAAAATTGACCTCCGAATTGTTTATACTAGGATTAAGTCTATTGAGATTTTCGAGCAACCATATACAAGAACTGCAATGCACTTGAGGAACGCTGAATTTTACTTTTACGATTTTTGAATCCTCATACAAAATGAATTTTCGACTCACTTCAGGTTCGTCAAGAATATTGAATTTATCGTAGTAAACTTCATTTCTTATTTTGATACCAGGAGTAGTTTCAGAATCGTAATACTCACAAAGATTATTCTCGTTGAGCAGTTCAAAAACTGTTTTACAACCATTACAGCAGAAAATATGCTCTTCAATTTTTATGTTAGAATTATCGCACTTATCTCCGCAATGGCTGCAATTCATAGACGTGTTTATTGAGTTGAGAATTTTTTTTATAAATTCTCAACGTGAAAAAATAAAGAAATAAAAATTATTGTGCCAAAATCATCATTGGAATTTTCAATTCTTTCGCCATAGTTTTGGAGATAGATGGTTTGAAAATACTGTGGAAAATTCCATGTTTTTCTGCTACGAAAACAATCATGTCTACTTTTTTGTCGTCTAGATATTCTCTGATGCCTTCTTCGATATTATGACCATATACAAAATCAACATCGCATCCGAAATCTTTTTCAATTGCTGCTAATTCTTCTTCTTTGTATTTGTCAGTTACATTGATAAAGTTGATTTTTGAACCATAAGCCAAAGCAATTTGTCTGATGCTATTGTAGATGTCGTCATCTACGCCAAATTTAAAGTCGGTAGAAATGGCAATTTTACAAGGGTCACATTGCTCAGCTTCATGAGGAATTACAACAAGAGGTGTTTTTACATTTCTAATCAAATTTGCCGTATTACTTCCAAACAATTGACCGCTAAATCCAGATGCTCCAGTTGTTCCCATTAATACAAGGTCAATTTCGTTTGTAGTTGTATATTTATTCACAACATCGGCAACAGAACCTGCTTTAGCAATAGTTTTGAAATCTAGTTTAGGATTTTCACTTTTTAGTTTTGTTTCTAATTTTTCAAGTCCTTTTAAAGATTCTTTTTCAAGCAAATCTTCAATACTTACCAACATTGTAGTTCCCGAATGAGGCATTTCGTATGTGTTCAGTATATGAAGTTTAGCTTCAAATTTCAAGGCTAATTTTATAGCGTATTGCAGTGCTTTATCTGCCGTTTCTGAAAAGTCAGTAGGAATAAGTATGTTTTTCATTTTTTTACTTTTATTAATTGTCACAAAGATAGTTGAATATTTAAACAAACCGAAATGTAAAATATCAATAAATATCATGATTTTTATCATAACTTTGTAAAAGTGTTTATTATGGTAGAGAATTGGAAACATTAAATTTATATGAAATTGCCTTTAAATGTGCTTCTGAAGGGCTTCTAGTTGTGAATGATAAAGGTACAGTAGATGCTGTAAACGATAGAATGACTGAACTTTTCGGCTATTCCAAAGAAGAGATGATGGGGCAAAAAATTGAAATGTTTGTGCCTAAAGCCGTTAGAGAACATCACGTTGGTTTGAGAAAAGGATATACAGAAAATCCACGTTCAAGACCAATGGGAATGACAGGCATGAATTTGCAAGGACAAAGAAAAGATGGTTCTGTTTTTCCTGTTGAAGTGAGTTTAAATCATTTTGTAAGTGAAAGTAAAAACTATGTTTTAGGATTGATAACAGACGTTTCTCAACGTGTAAAAATGGAAAAAGAATTGATAAATGCAAAGAATAATTTGTATGAACTCAATCAAGAATTAGAAACTTTAGTCATCAAAAGAACCGAAGCACTTGAGAAAAGTCAACAGTTGTATGAAATGATTGCCAAAAACTATCCAGATGGTGTGATCAATGTTTTGGATAAAAAATTCAATTATATTTTTTCTGAAGGAAAAGAATTGGCAAAATTAGGGTATGGTAGTAAGGATTTGATAGGGACAAATTACTTAAGCCGTCTTGATTCAAACCTCAAAGAACTGATTACATCAAAATTGACAAATGCGCTTTCCGGGAGCAATCAATCTTGTACTATTGCATCAAATAACCAACATTATGAATTAAATATAGTTGGGATAAAAGATGAAAAAGAAGTTATAGATCGAATTCTAATAGTAGAGATTAATGTTACCAAGCAAAAAGAAATTGAAGAAGAGCAAAGGAATGCCTTAGAAAGAGAAAGGGAGTTGGGAGAAATGAAATCACGATTTGTATCTATGGCTTCTCATGAATTTAGAACGCCATTAAGTGCTATTTTATCTTCTGCTTCTCTTATCGAGAAATACGAAAAAACGGAACAACAATCCAATAGACTCAAACATACGGATAGAATTAAATCTTCTGTAGCGAATCTTACCAATATTTTAAATGACTTTTTGTCTTTAGACAAACTTTCTTCTAATGTTGTTCAATCTGAGATTAAAGAAGTAAATGTTTGTGAGATAATAGAATATGCGATATGTGAATTGGAATCTATCAAAAAACAAGATCAAGAAGTTTGTTTTGAGTTTTTAGGAGGTACAGATTGTATTTTCAAAACGGATGAAAAGATTCTAAAAAACATTATGTTAAATCTTATTTCAAATGGTTTAAAATATTCACATTCAGAGGGTAAAGTTTTGGTGAAATTATATTTAGATAATGACGATTTGTGCATAGAAGTAAAAGACTTTGGCATAGGCATTCCTGAACAAGAACAAGTAAAATTGTTTCAAAGATTTTTTAGAGCAGAGAATGTTTCGAATATACAAGGAACAGGTTTGGGATTGAATATCGTAAAAAAATATATTGAAATTTTGAAAGGAGAGATTACTTTTGAAAGTAAGTTAAATGAAGGAACTACTTTTTTATTAAAATTACCACAAAAAAAATAGAAAATGCATAAAGTATTATTGATAGAAGATAATGAAGAGTTACGAGAGAATACCGCTGAAATTTTGGAATTGGCAGGATATAATGTCGTAACTGCAGAAAACGGTAAAATTGGAGTTCAAAAGGCGGTTCAAGAGATTCCAGAAATTATCATTTGTGATATTATGATGCCTGTTCTAGATGGATATGGAACAAGACAGTTATTAAACGACAATGATACTACTAGAGATATACCTTTTATCTTTCTTACTGCAAAAGCAGACAAAACAGACTTTAGAAAAGGGATGAATCTTGGAGCAGACGATTATCTTACTAAGCCTTTTGAAGAAATTGATTTATTGAATTCTATCAAAATTAGACTGCAAAAAGCTGCACAAAAAACGAATGAGAACATTACTTCTGGTTTTGCTCAAGAGAGTTTACAGGATTTTGTACAACAATCTATTAAAGATAAAAATGCTATCCATTTCGAAAAGAAAGAATTAATTTATAGAGAAGGCGATTATGCAGGTTTTGCTTATTATATTGTTTCTGGAAAAGTAAAAACATACAGAGTAAATGATGACGGCAAAGAACTCATCTATGATATTTTCAAGGACGAAGATGTGATTGGAATGTGGGATGTAATGAAAGGAAAAGATTACTACGATAGTGTGAGTTGCTTGGAAGATACAGAGGTGATTAAAATTCACAAAGACGAATTACAAGCCTTTATTGATAAAAAAGCGGTAGATGCCAAATCTTTAATTCAATTGTTTGCTGAAGAATTACAACAAAGAGAAGATAAGTTAATTTCTAT
>JAGYKU010000071.1 GCA_018401455.1 Flavobacteriales bacterium | reverse complement strand
GTGGAAATATAAAAATATTCAATTTCTTATGAGTAACGTAAAAATTTGTTTTACAATGTTTAAGCCCCTATTCTTATCGTTGCTAATGTCAATTAGTTGTTACTCAATTTCTGCACAAAAAATTCTCACTGTTGATTTGACACAAATCAAAGAAAATATTTCAGATATTACTTCTCCCAATTATTATCCAACACTGTTGAGTAAGTTTTCTAATCTAGACACCACACTCACTGCCAATCAACTGTATTTGTTGTATTATGGTAAATATTTTCAAACGTTTTACCAACCTACAGAGACTCCCAAAAACCAGAATGATATGTACCAAAGTCTTAGCGACAAATATTTTAGCGCTGCTTTGGTATATGGAAAACGTGCTTTTGATATTGACCCATTGGATTTAAAAACCTTATTTGGAATTTCACTTTGCCATTACTATTTACACAACGAAAAAGAAATGGATAAGTACTTACATATGTATTATTCTTTACTTTCTGTAATTGTAGCCTCTGGCGATGGTAAAAAACCCGAATCTGCTATGGTGGTAATGTCTGTAACTGACGAATACGAAATCATTAGTGACTTGGGTGCAGTAGTCACCAAACTAAAAACCCTAAAAAACAAAACTGATTTACTTTTTATAAAAAAGAAAAGCGATGAATTTGATTTATATGGGTTAAAAAAATTGTATTTTAATATTGAGATTCCTATTTTGAAGAGTTTTGAAGACTAATTGTTTTTTCTTTTGAATTCAATAATAAATTTTAAAAGTTTCAATAAATATTTTTCACATTTATTTGTATTTAAAGTACCTACTTAATACACTTTGATTAAATTTGTCGGCAACTAAAATACAACAACATGAGTACAGATAGATTTGAAGCACATGACTACTACCAAATGGATGATTTACTTACGGATGAGCATAAGTTAATCAGAGATACCGCTAGAGCATGGGTGAAAAAAGAAGTTAGCCCTATTATTGAAGAATATTACGAAAACGCAAAATTTCCAAGTCAAATCATTCCTGGCTTAGGAGAAATTGGAGGTTTTGGCCCTTATATTCCTGAAGAATATGGCGGTGCTGGATTAGATCAAATTGCTTACGGTCTTATAATGCAAGAATTAGAAAGATGTGATTCTGGATTGCGTTCTACAAGTTCTGTACAAAGTTCGTTGGTGATGTATCCTATCTGGAAATTTGGAAACGAAGCTCAAAGAATGAAATATTTACCCAAATTAGCCACTGGAGAATACATTGGTTGTTTTGGACTTACCGAACCTGATCATGGAAGTAATCCTGGAGGAATGATTACCAACATCAAAGACATGGGAGATCATTATCTTTTGAATGGTGCAAAAATGTGGATTTCAAATGCTCCTTTTGCTCATGTTGCAGTAGTTTGGGCTAAAGACGAAACAGGAAGAATCAAAGGAATTATAGTAGAAAGAGGAATGGAAGGATTTGAAACACCTGAAATGCATGGGAAACACTCTCTAAGAGCATCTGCAACTGGTGAGTTGATTTTCAACAATGTGAAAGTTCCAAAAGAAAATTTATTGCCCAATAAAGATGGATTAGGAGCGCCTCTTTTATGTTTAGATAGCGCAAGATACGGAATCGCTTGGGGTGCTATTGGTGCCGCAATGGATTGTTATGATTCTGCATTGAGATACTCGAAAGAAAGAATTCAATTTGGTAAACCAATTGCAAGTTTCCAATTGATTCAAAAGAAATTAGCTGAGATGATTACTGAAATCACAAAAGCACAATTATTGACATACAGACTTGGGCAATTGAGAAATGAAGGTAGAGCAACTTCTGCACAAATCTCTATGGCTAAACGAAACAACGTGGCAATGGCATTAGAAATTGCTAGAGAAGCAAGACAAATTCATGGTGCGATGGGTATCACAAACGAATACTCTATTATGCGTCACATGGCAAACTTGGAAAGTGTAGTTACTTATGAAGGTACGCACGACATTCACTTATTGATTACAGGTTTGGATGTAACAGGAATTGCTGCTTTTCAATAGACAAAAAAAAGAAAATACCCAAAAGCACTTTCATTCAATTGAAGGTGCTTTTTTTATGTATCATTCAAAATAGAATTTTGATACTCTTGAAGAAGTGTTTCATATAGATTCTTACCCAAAATCTTTGATTTTAACCACGAATAAAACGAAAGTAATTTAGGGTCGTCAAAAAGTCGGGAATCTTTGTAGTCAGTTGCTTCTTCCATTGTTTTTAAGACTATTTTGGAATTTTGATTGGGGTTGTCAATATATTGAATAATGGTCTTTACATAACTTGGCACCATTTGATACTCTTCTCTCTCAAACATAGTTGCATATTGTTTTTGTATCTTTTGTAATATATTCAACGCCAAATCAATATTTCCTAATTCTACTTGAACTATAACCCTTATCAGTTCTTTTCTCACCATTGATTCCATTCCGATTAAATTAAGATAATAACTGTCAGATTTTTGAAAACCAATTAGCAAACGACCTGCTTTTTTATAAGCACCTTCGCAACAATAGTAGGCAACTAAATTGAGGTTTAGTGTCAATTTATCTTTGATAGAAAGTTTATTTAAGTGTTCTTCAATAAATTTTTCATGCTCTAAAACTGCTTTTGCTAATTGTCCTTCTAAAACATCAATAGAACTTTTTATCGAGATATACTTTGCTCCATATGCATTTAGGAGAACATGATCTTTTTCCATTATGTCATTTAGAAAAGATAAATGATATTTAGATTTAGAAAACTTTCTAATTCTAAAATAAGCATGAGACATAATAAATTCCAATTCACCTAGCAAAAGATTTGGCAATTGTTCTCTATTAAAAAGTGAAAACATTTGCTCATAGTATTTCTGAGCTACAAAAGCAAACTGCTTGTATTTTTTGTCTAATAAAAACTTTGCTCGCAACATTCGAATAATTTGCATCAGAATATTTGGATCTACCTTTATCATTTCTACTACTTGATTTTTATTCAAAATTTTCTCTATTTCTAAATAATTATCATCATATTCACCTTTAAATATTTTATCCTTAAGTGAATTTTGTATTTGAATAAATGAAACTTGTAACCTGTCTTTTTGATATTGTAGTTTTTGAAGTTCGAATAGTCTTTTTTGAGTTTTTTCAAGTTCTTCTCCTTTGAAATAGGGCAAAATCTCAAGTTTTAATCTTTGTATTTTAATTTCTTCTTCTATAAATTTTTTCCCTTTTCTTTTACTTTCTACTTTTATCCATTCGAAGGTACAATCAAATTTTTTTTGATTGATAAAATAAACCACTTTATGCAAACCTAAAATATCGTTGAAATTTTCGTTTGCTTCTTTCAGCATCAAGAACAAATCAAACTCCTTACTAAGTCTTTTTCTCAAAGCATGATAATTAGCAGAGCCTTTTATGTTTTCTATCTCCACTTCTTTTCCTTGATACATATCAAACAATAGTCTAAAAGTAGTCAAATCTCTACGGTTGTTTTTGGGTTGCTTTCTCGTTAAAAAACGCTCAAACTCTTCCTTATCTTTTTTATTAAAAGTTGAAATCACCTCTTTTATAAAATCCATAAAATATCCTTTTTTATTTATTTACTTATCTGTTTTTCAATGTCAAAACTACAATATTTAATTCATTTTGATATCCTTTTTTATGTAAAATCGACTTTTACAACATTCAAAAGTGACGTTCCTTTGTCTCAAACTTTAAAACATATAGTTATGAAAACGATTAAATTATTTAGAACAGTATTATTATTAATATTATTTATTACTTCAAAATCAATTTGGAGTCAAGAAAACAAACTTGCAATTTTCGATTTGCATAGTATCAACATCATGTACAAAGGTGAAGAAATCACTAGATTATTAAGAATGGAAGCCACAAAAATGGAAATTTATACTGTTATGGATTCCTATGAAATGGCAGAAATATATCAAGAAAAAAAGAAAAGTCCTTTACCTTGTTATAGTTCAAAGTGCGCTATTAGTAATGGTGAATTACTCAGCGTTCAATTTGCAACCGTTGGAAGTATCGAGAAATTTGGAGAGAAGATTATCATTCAACTTTCACTTATTGATGTCAAAAATCAAAAGGTAATGAAACAAATGGTTCAAGAGTTTATTGATAAAGAAGAAGAGATTCAAAGAATGTTGAGAGTTTCGATTCAAAAATTGATTTCAGACAATGTAGAGTCACAACTTTTAGCAGAACTTACCTACATTGAAACTCCAGTGAAAAACCCAAACAATCTTGTGAACTTGAATGGTCCAAGAATGGGATTCAGTTTTATAACAGGCGATGCAGCTGCAAGATTATCTGCAAATGAAGATGAAGGTGGATTTGAAATGCTAGGTTCGAATGATGCTGTATTCACTACAACTATGGGATATCAATGGGAAAAAAGATACTTAGCCACTAATGATTTTCAAGCATTGGTAGAAGGAATTGTATTGATTGGCGGAATGGAAGTTGGACAATTAAACCCAAGTATTACTTTTATAAACGGAATTCGTTTTTCAAAATCAAATATTGAAATTGGTTTTGGTCCCAATCTAAAATTTAAAAGAGTTGCCAACGGATATTTTGATGAATCTGGAAAATGGAAATTGTCAAGAGAGTGGGACAATACATTAGGAGAAAATCCATATCCTATTCAAAGAGATGTTTTGGATAAAAGAGGAGATTTAGCGTTAGATCTTGGAATGGTATTCGCTGTGGGCAAAACTTTTCAGTCAGGAAGATTAAACATTCCCGTAAACATATTTTATGCCCCTAAAAGAAATAGTTCACTCATAGGTGTGTCATTAGGTTTTAACCTTCAAAAAATGAATTAAAGCATCTTATATAAATCTTTCAAAAAGCACTTTCATTCACTTGAAGGTGCTTTTTTATTTTGGAGTTGGCACGAACTTAATCTATCATTTGAACCTTAGCCAATCCTAACAAAGGCAATAATAAATTTTGTTGATTTCGATCCGTAATTATTATTTCAGAGATGATGCTTTTGTGTTTCAATGAAATCTTTATTTCATTATTTTGAAAACTGTAACTTTCCATTTGCTCAAAAGTTATCAATTTGGGTTCGATTTTACTACCCACTACTACACCTTCGTCTGTGATGGTAATGAAAAAATTAAACGCATTGAATCCTATCAAAAAGATTCCAAGTAAAATACCAACTCCATACTCTTGATACAATGGCATTAATTCTTTTCCTTGCGAAATCCAGATGTAAAAATGAAATGCCGAAAGCAATGTAATTACCAAATTAAAAAATATCTTGATTTTCCAGTTGATTTTTAAACATTCACCTCTTTTAGATTTTACAGTGCTTAAAACACTTGCGAATTTCATATTATTCAATTGCTTTTTGAAAAGTAAAATGATGAATACACCCACAAAACCCATGATTGCGTATCCCCAAAAATCTAAAATTGGAATTTGGTCGTAAGCGATGTATCCCACAATGACCAATAGCAACATGATCTGCATATTGGTTTCTTGAGCAATACTATATATCGGAAATTTTCTTTTCATATGTATGAAAAACCCTATGTAAATTAGGTTTTTTTCAGCACTACAGTAAGATAAGGATTGTTGTATTCATAACTTGAAAGTTCCATGTAATTGGCAAACTTTGGCAAAAACATATTTTTTCTTCTGTTCTTGATGTCAATGATCAGTTCGTCTCCAAATTTTCTTAAAGTAAAATCTTCACTTTTGATAAAAGGAATTTTCATTTTTACGGTATAACCATTTTCAATATTTTCTATTTCAATGGGTTTTTCGATATGAAAAACAGTTGCTGGATCTTGGTCTCCATAAGTTGATTCTCCTATGGATTCTAACAATTTTCTTCCAAAAACTTCCTCTCCTTGGTGTGGTACTTTGAAAATTGGAATCGGCTCAAAACTTTCTTCAATTTCTTGGATATACTCTTTTTGCTTGGCAATATATCCTTGAAACCATTTATCTTCTATTTCTGGAATAATTCTATTCACAATCACTGCATCTACATTGTAGCCATACAATTGCAAGTAAGAAAAAGCTCTTTTGGCTTCTTGTACTACCATTTTTTCAGGATTGGCAACAATTCTTATAGAAGTTACTTCTGGATCTAGAAATACTTTTTGGATGAATTCCAACTTGTCAAACATGGTTTGCATTTCTTCATATCCTTTATCCAAAGGAATTCCAGTGGTTTTTCTCACCACTTTTCCCAAAGTTTTAATCGCAAATTTTTGTCCTGGAAATGCTTTGGTCAACCAAGATTTGGTGACTTGTGGCAAACTCAACAATGTAAGGGTTTCGCCTGTAGGCGCACTGTCTATGATGATTACTTCGAAAGTTTTGTCTCTATAAAATTTTTCTAACCAAAGAAAAGCAGCTCCTTCTTCCATTCCTGGTAAAACAGAAAGTTCTTCAGCAATTACGTTTTCTACTCCTTGAAATTTGAATATCGAACGCATCATTTCTTTCATATTGCTCCAATATTTTTTCATAGAATAATACACGTCAAACTCCATGCACCACAAATTGTCTGAAACCTCAATAGGTTCAGGCGCCAAATCCATATCCATTGCATCGCTCAAACTGTGTGCAGGATCTGTAGAAATGATTAATGTTTTCTTTCCCAGTGTAGCGCATTTTATTGCAGTAGCTGCTGCTGTAGTTGTTTTACCAACGCCTCCTTTTCCTGTAAATAAAATAATGCGCATTGGTTTATATTTTTTTAGTAAGCAGATTTAAATTGATTTAAAAATCTCAAATCATTTTCGAAAAAGTGTCTCAAATCATTCACTTGATATTTCAACATTGTGATTCTTTCTATTCCCATTCCGAAAGCAAAACCAGAATACACTTTACTGTCTATTCCACAATTGTCCAATACATTTGGATCTACCATTCCACATCCCATGATTTCTAAAAATCCTGTATGCTTGCATACGTTACAACCTTTGCCTGAACAAATCAAACAAGAAACATCTACTTCTGCACTTGGTTCTGTAAAAGGGAAATAAGAAGGTCTTAAACGAATTTCGGTTTTCTCACCAAACATTTCTTTTGCAAAATACATCAACGTTTGTTTCAAATCTGCAAACGAAACGTCTTTGTCTATATACAAACCTTCCACTTGGTGAAAAATACAATGTGCTCTAGCAGAAATGGCTTCATTTCTAAAAACCCTTCCTGGCGAAACTGTTCTGATAGGCGGTTTGCTGTTTTCCATCACACGCACTTGCACAGATGACGTGTGTGTTCGCAATGCAATTTCATTGTCAATAAAAAAAGTATCTTGCATATCTCTTGCAGGATGCTCAGGGGGGAAATTCAACGCTGAGAAATTATGCCAATCATCTTCAATTTCTGGACCTTCAGAAACAGAAAAACCAATTCTTCCGAAAATATCCAAAATCTCCTTTCTCACTACTGAAAGCGGGTGTCTTGATCCTAAAGAAGTAAATTCTGCTGGTCTTGAGAAATCAATTTTAGTTTGGGTTGCAACTTCACTTTCTTCCAAAGATTCTTTTAGAAGGTTTATTTTGTCTTGAACTGTATTTTTGAGATGATTAATTTTCTGTCCAAATTCCTTCTTTTGCTCGTTGGGAACATTTTTGAATTCGCCCATCAACAAAGTAACAGAACCTTTTTTACCAATAGTTTGAATTCTAAATGCTTCTACCTCTTCTAGTGTGTTACAACTAAAACCTTCGATTTCTTTCAATAAATGATCAACTTGCTCTAGCATTCTCTTTCTCTTATTTTTTTACAATTTCCATACTGATGATTTTCACATCTTCCAAAGGTCTGTCGCCTGGTGCTGTTTTTACCAAACCAATTTTATCTACAATATCTAATCCTTCTGTAACTTCACCAAAAACAGTATAGTTATTATCCAAAAATGGGGCTCCTCCGATTGATTCATAAAATTTTTAATTGCTCATCAGAATACGTAACAGGTAGCAAATCCTTTTAATGCCAATGGTCTAATTTCTTGCATTAAAACTTCGAACTCTTTTTCTGCTTTCTTGGTTTTCAGGAACATTTGTCTGATACAATGTTTGCAATTCCTTATACTTTGTCATGTATTTAACATTTTTAGGGATCTTGTAGAAAAGCACCAACCTTTGATCTTCCAGTTGTTTGTTTTGTTGTTCAGACATTGATTTCACCTGACTTTGAGGTGTCACTTTTCTCCTGTCACTATATAAAACTGTGAACCACTTGATTCTTTTTAGATTTACCTGATCTCCTTTGTCTTGTATACTAAAGCACCTTTTTTGTGATACAAACCAGGCATTATTTCAGAGCAGGAATCGTATATCCAGTGACCACCATCTCCCAATTGTTGACCTGCCTTAGCCAGTTTTTGAATTTGGATCTCCAAATTAGAATCATAAAATCCTTTAATTACTTCCATGAAACAAGATACCATCATAAAATTTCTCATTTACCAATTTGATGAAATTATCTCTGTGTAAAGGCGTGTCGTCATACAACATAAACTTCACATCTCCCAAAGTCGTTTTCATTTTGACGATGGTACTCCAATTTGCAGATGCAATAGGCATTTCCCATAATTCCCATCATCACCAATTGTTGCATTATCATCTGTTACTGTTTTCTTGGTTAGTTGTGTTTACATCCTCAACTTTCGACTCATTGGCTTGATTAGTAGTATCTGTCGGTTCCAATTGAAAAGAAACTTGGCTCAGGCTTCATAAACCAGACAACAAATACTTAAATAAACTCTAAATTTCATTATTTTTTTATATTTTGTAATTATTTTGACAAAGATAAGCAACCTGTAATTCATTTTTTCGTCAAAGAAGTATAAAATATCAAGTATTTATTTATACATTTGACGAACAATTTAATTTTTGAAAAATATGAAAGGTCTTATAAAATTGGTTTTGTACTGGTAGTTTTGGAATGGCTACAGTATTTTCATCTTGTTAAGCAAAAAGAAAGATACTATTGCAGTTGTAAATCTGTAGTAGATGCTGATAATAATCCAATTTCTGGAGCAGAGGTTAAATCTATTTTAATAAAATGATACCTCTACCTGAAGAAGCCTGCAAGAGAAAAACTAGAACAAAACGGCAACTTCAGATGGAAGTGGCAAAGCATCATTTAACTATAATGAATTATACAAATCTGTCAAGGTGTATTTGTTTTAGATGTTTGGTGTAAATGGTGTTGTAGAAGGAATTATAAAGATCGAATAAGAAGTAAAATCTGGAAGCGACTATAGTGGTCGATTAAAATTATAACTGATATTATTTTGTAAAAGCCTCAGTTTAACTGGGCTTTTTTTGTTTTAATAAATTTTTATTGTTTAATTAAAGTATAAAAATTAAATCTAAAATGAAAGTGATGAAATTCTGGCGCACTTCTGTAGGAAGTGTGTTGATGAAAAATGTAGCAACTTTAATCACTGCTGACAACGAACCCAAAATTGTAGTTTTATCTGCCGTAAGTGGCACAACTAATAAGTTGGTAGCAATTGCAGATGCCATTTTTAAACAAGATTCAGAACTGGCCATTCGCCAAATAGATTTGCTCAAGAAAGAATATCAAACTTTAATTCAAGAACTTTACAAAACTGAAAATGCACTAGAGAAATCGAAGCAATTGCTTCAGGAAAACTTCAATTATCTGGTTTCATTCACTAGGGATTTATTTACAGTTTATGAAGAAAGGGCTTGTTAGCCTAAGTGAATTATTGTCTACACATCTTTTTCAGTTTTACTGCGAAGAACAAGGAATTCCAACGCAATTGATTCCTGCACTTGATTTTATGCGCATCGACAAAAACTTAGAACCAGATGAATATTACATTCAATCTAATCTTGAAAATGCCATCAAACAAGATCCTGCAACTTCTATTTTTATCACACAAGGATATATTTGTAGAAACGCTTTTGGTGAAATTGATAACCTCAAAAGAGGAGGGAGTGATTACACCGCAACATTAGTTGGCGCAGGAGTAAAAGCTAGTGAAGTTCAAATTTGGACAGACATAGATGGTATGCACAACAATGATCCAAGAATTGTAGAAGGCACAAGTCCTGTAGAAAACATATCTTACAACGAAGCGGCTGAGTTGGCTTACTTTGGCGCAAAAATTCTTCACCCTTCTTGTGTGTGGCCAGCTCAAAAGAACAATATCCCGATTGTACTCAAAAACACAATGCAGCCAGAAGCCAAAGGGACTATAATTTCTGGCAATTCTGAAAGTAATAGAATCACTGCTATTGCTGCAAAAGATGGAATTGTTGCCATCAAAATAAGATCTGGAAGAATGTTGAATGCTTATGGATTTTTGAGAAGTGTATTTGAAGTTTTTGAAAGATACAAAACTTCTATAGATATGATTACAACTTCCGAAGTGGCAGTTTCACTCACTATTGATGATGCTACTAATTTGAAATTTATAGTGGAGGAATTAGAAAAATATGCTTTTGTAGAAGTGGACACCCACCAAACCATCGTTTGTGTAGTTGGAGATTTTATTTCAGAACGAAAAGGTTATGCTGAACAAATTTTCGCCTCATTAAAAAACATTCCTATCCGAATGATTTCTTATGGTGGAAGTCACAACAATGTTTCGATTTTGATCAATGAAAACGACAAGGAAAGTGCTTTGAAATCATTGCATAGCGGACTATTTTCAAATTTAAAAATGGAAGCGTAATGAAATTGGATAAAAACAAAATTTTAGAAAAAGTTGCGCATCACAAAACACCTTTCTATCTCTATAATTTAACTCTTCTTGAAGAAACTTTAGAAACGGCTAAAAAAGCCGCAAAAAAATACAATTATCACGTACATTATGCCTTAAAAGCCAATTGTGATGAAAGAGTTTTGAATTTAATTTCTCAAAGTGGTTTTGGCGCAGATTGCGTGAGTGGAAATGAAATCCTAAAAGCCATCGAAACTGGTTTTTCTAAAGAAAACATAGCATTTGCAGGTGTTGGAAAAACCGATGATGAAATCAACATAGGATTAGACAATGACATTTTTACCTTCAATTGTGAAAGTATTCAAGAAATTGAGGTGATCAATGAATTAGCCGCCAAAAAAGGAAAAATTGCGCCCATTGCTTTAAGAATTAATCCCAATGTAAATGCCAATACGCACAAATACATCACTACGGGTTTAGAAGAAAATAAATTTGGCATCAACAGATGGGAATTTGAAAAAGTGATTCAAGTGATTCAAAATGCTTCTAATATAAAACTCAAAGGGTTGCATTTTCATATCGGAAGTCAAATAGTAGATTTGAGTGCTTATAGAAGTTTGTGTATCAAAGTAAATGAAATTCAAAACTGGTTTGTAGAAAATCATATTTTGCTAGAACATATCAATGTTGGTGGCGGATTGGGCATCGATTATTACCAGCCAGACATCAATCCTATAGTTGATTTCGAAGGTTTTTTCGCTATTTTTAATGATTTCTTAGAACTACAACCTCATCAAGAATTGCATTTCGAATTGGGAAGAGCGCTGGTTGCAACTATGGGAGACTTAATTACTAAAGTTTTGTATATCAAAAACGGTCAGCGTACCAATTTTGCGATTACAGATGCTGGTATGACAGAACTTATTAGACCCGCATTATATCAAGCGTATCACAAGATTGACAATGTTAGCAAGCAAGATGAAACTTCAGACCAATTTTATGATGTAGTAGGCCCCATTTGTGAATCGAGTGATTGTTTTGGTAAAAGAGTAAAATTGCCACTTACCGAGCGAGGGGATATCTTAGCCATAAGATGCGCGGGGGCTTACGGTGAAGTGATGGCAAATAATTATAATTTGAGAGAAAAAGCAGAAGTGGTATTTATTCAATAGAATAAGATTACTTCTTTATGATTTTTATATTTCGAAAAAATAATTAATTTTGAAAAACACTAATATATTCTACCATGCTTAACATTCCAGATTTTTCTAAAATTATTTTTATAGATATTGAAACCGTTCCGGTGGTATACAACTTCAGCGAGTTAGACGAGAGAGGAAAAGAATTGTGGGACAAGAAAACAAGATTTCTACAAGAAAGGGAAGGAGTTTCTCCTGCTCAAATGTACGAAAAGGCAGGTATATATTCTGAATTTGCAAAAGTAGCCTGTATTAGTATTGGTGTTGTAGTGCAAAAAGATGGCGAATCACAATTACGTTTAAAATCATTTGCTGGTGAAGATGAAAAGATACTTTTGCAAGAATTCACCAATTTAATTGAAACCAAATTCTCGAGTCCAGGTTATTTACTTTGTGCACACAATGGGAAAGAGTTTGACTATCCTTTTATTTCTAGAAGAATGTTAATCAATGGGCTTAGACTTCCTGCCTTACTCAATATTGCTGGTAAAAAACCATGGGAGATTAATCATTTGGACACCATGGAACTTTGGAAATTTGGTGACTACAAGCACTATACTTCGTTAGAATTATTGACTTATATTTTTGATATTCCTACACCCAAAGATGATATTGACGGAAGTCAGGTTGCCGCAGTATTCTATGAAGAAAAAGACATTGATAGAATTATAAAATATTGTGAAAAGGACGTTGTAGCAACAGTACAACTAATGCGAAGATATTGCGGACTTCCTTTGATTGAAGATGACAATATGTTGAGCACTTAGTTGGGTTTGGCGTTCGGTGTTTGTCGT
>JAGYKU010000070.1 GCA_018401455.1 Flavobacteriales bacterium | reverse complement strand
TATATCGATGAATCTAAAAATACAAATTACAATACTTTTAATATTTTCTTTAGTTTCTATGAATGTTGCACAACAAGAATTAAAATGGACCTCAATTCATGATATTAAGGATAGTTTGAAAGTAAAAGAAAAGCCAATTTTAATAAAGATAGAAACGGATTGGTGTGGCTTTTGTAAAAAAATGGATAATGAAGTTTTTCCGTATAAAAAAGTAGTAAAAGAACTCAATAAGAATTATTACTATGTAAAATTGAATGCTGAATCTCAAGAACAAATATTGTTTAATGATACTACTTACAAATATGCCATTTATCCAGGGAGCAAGAAAGGCGTTCATCAATTAGCTAAAAAATTAGGAACTCAAAATGGTCAAATTAAATATCCCACTATTGTGCTATTGAATTCAAAATTGGAAGTAGTGAAATTATTGGATGGATATTTACCTAAATCTCATTTCTATTATTGGTTGGTTGAGTAGTTTATCTAATTACATTCACATGTCCTATCAACTTGTGGATTTTCTTTTGATTGTCGGTATATTCTACTTTCCAAATATAAGCGTCTTGTTGCACTTTTGTGTTTTTAAATGTACCATCCCATTGTTTATCTAAAGCATCAGATTCAAAAATTAATTGCCCCCATCTGTTAAAGATTAGTAAATTGAATGTAACAATTTCTTTTCCTTTGATTTCAAAAAAATCATTTACGCCATCCCCATTAGGAGTAAAAGTATTAGGAACGTATATCACACCATCCAAATAAATGGTTATAGTGTCGCTGTTCATACAGCCATTTTCGTCAGTAACATGAAGAATATATGTGGAAGTTTGTTCTGGTTTTGTAAAAGTAGTCAAACAATCTTGACAATACACGCTATCTGATGTTTCCCATAAAAATGAAATTCCGTTACTTTGACCATTCAATTGAACTTCTGTACCATAATTTTGAAAACTATTGGTAAGAATATTTACTTCAGGTAAATTGTAGAGTAAAACTCTAGTAGTTAAAGTTTTACTACAACCTTCTACATTTGAAACTGTAACGTTATAATCGGTATTATTACTTGGAAAAGCATAAGTGAAACTTGAATCTGGGTGTGATAAAGTATTTTCAGGAGACCAACTGTAAACATTTCCTCCGCTTGCCCATAAAATGGCAGAGTCATAAGGGCAAATTGTAGTGTCGGGACTTACTTGTGGGTAAACATCAATAATCTGAATTTGAATAGAATCTTGAACAGTTCCACAAGCATTAGAAACATTCACATAGATAGTAGCATCAGTAAAAATATTGGTAGTTGTTGTATTTCCATTACTAGAAGCAATTAAATTAGAGGGAAACCATTCGTAGGTATTCCCACCAGAAGCAAAAAGTGTAATCTGATCATTCAAACAAATAATGGTATCATTACTTACATTTGGAGTTGGTAAATTATTAACAGTAGTAATAGTTACAGAATCTAGGTAAACACAACCGTCTATAGTAGTAATTTCAACATAATATTTTGTAGTATTAAGAGGAATAGCTGTTGGATTTTGGTCTCCAAAATTTTGAATGGAAGGGTCAGGAAACCAATTATTGTTTGCACTACCATTTACATATAGTTGAACAGGATATCCACTACAAATAATTGTATCTGGCATTATAGTATAACTCCCTTCATATACATGAACAGTAATTTGCGCAGTATCCGTTCCACAACTATCAGTAGTATATACTGTGTATTCTAGGGTGGAAGGAGGAAAAGCATAAGTTGTTTGCCCATTTGGGTTTGATAAGAATATGGGAGGAAACCATTCATAAGTTGCTCCACCACTAGCTATTAAAAGAACACTATCTCCACGACAAATTGTATCAATAGCTTGTACTTGTGCATTGTCTAATGCAAAAACATCTACGTTTAAATAGGCAGTATCATTGATGAAACAACCCAAAGTATCTATAGCTACCATCATTACCTCATAATTACCTGTGTCTGTATAAACATGAGAAGGTGCAATAGCTGTAGAAGTATTACCATCTCCAAAATCCCAAAAATAGGAGTTGGCACCAGAAGAATTATTGTTGAATTGGTAAGAACTTGGTAAGCAAACATATGGTTGAGGAACACTTACATTTGGTACAATTGAACCTAAATCGAATTTAAAAGCACCTAAGTTACAATTATTGGCATTGTTATTATTTGACCAAACTCCGGGAGTTGTTGGGAAGTCGCTGTTTCCACCACAGCCAGCACATACTGCTTGATAAACTGTTCCATTTTTGTCAAATCTACTTGTTCCGCCATCTACATGTTCGGAACTTACATTCCCTCCAAAATAGGTTGCGTATAGCAAAGCAGATGCATTAGGAGCAAGAACTGCTAAATAGAAATCAGAACCGTTTGTGGTGCTTTGAAAAGCATCAGGTGTGATAGGTAAATTGTTTGTAGTACTTGAAGTTGCAATTCCACCAAAACCTCCATTTAATGGACCTCCCCAACCAGAAAGATATATAAAGTCACAATCACTCACCAAAAAGGCACTGATTGAAATATCCACAGCTCCTGAAGATCTTCCAATGGTCGTGGACATTAAAGTTGTGGACAAATCTGAACTCAACTTCTGAATGAATTGACCACTATTGGGATTGCTATATCCAGCGTTTAAAATTGGGTAAGTTCCACTTGTTTGTCCCACTAAATAAACATTATCGTCAAAGTCTGTTTGTACAAAAAAGCATTGGTCATAATCATTTGTTCCGATATATGAAGAAGCAAAAATAGTTGAAGCGTTATTATTTAAGTGTACAACAAAACCGTCTGCATTACCTCCCAAAAAATTTGAATGCATTCCGTTTACAGCTTGTGGTAGATTAGCACTAATTGTTCCGCCACACATATAGATTTCCCCAGTACTATTGATTTGAACAGAATAACCACTGTCAAATCCATTTCCTCCAAAATAAGTAGAAAAAAGTAAAGTAGATAAATCTGTACTCAAAGCAAAAAGTACAGCATCTGTACTGCCTGCATTATTAGGTTGTGGAGCTGTAGCAGTGACAGGAAAGTTGTTAGAAGCAGTTGTCGAGGCAACTATAATTTCTCCATTTAATCCTAAAATAACTTCACCTCTAAATGCATCTCCATAATTGTAATGCAAAGGCGCAAGTTCATTCATTCCATCATTTCCAGAACCACCCACATAAGTAGAGCCAATCAAAGCATTGCCATTAGCATTGAGTTTGGAAACTACAATATCACAACCTCCTGTAAAATTAAATCCATAACCATTAAAAGTCGTAGTCGTTCCTCCATTCATAGTATTCTGAAATGCAGAAGCAGATAAAGGGTAATTAGTTGAGTTACTTGTGCCTAGAATCACTAGTTCATTCAAATCATTAACGACCAAACTATGAGGGATTTCATTGCCTGTACCTCCAATATAGGTGGAATATAAAAGGTTTGTTCCATCTGTACTGAATTTTGAAATGCCCATATCAACAATTCCTCCTGCAAAATTTATCTGAAAAGCACCAGTGGTAGTTGGATATCCAACTCCAAAAGAAGTTCCGCCTACATACATATTCCCATCCAAATCGTTGGTAGCAGTGCACCCAAAATTATCAGCAGCAGAACCAGTAAAGGTTGAAAAAGTAAGTATAGGATCTATCACTAAATTCAAAGAGTGGTCATAACCTTCTGGAAAATCAAATGAAAGCTGATTGTTTTTGAGATTGAAATGACATGGGATTTGAACTTCTTTTCCGTCAATAACTTGATAAGCATAAGGACTTTGCTCGGTAATATCTCCAACACTTGTTTGAATAACCAAATGTCCTTTTACGATTTTTAATTTCTCCATACCTTCGTAGGAAATTAATATATTCTCTGGATTTCCTTCAGGACGTACTACAAAATCATACTTCGTTTTGTCGTAGTAACCATAAAAAATTTGATCTATTCCATTGTAAATATCTTGTAAGTAAACTTGCTGATAGATTTTACCATCTCTTCCATTTTGTTTATCATTCCCAATAAAATAATTGTAGTAATGCTCGAGGCTTTTCTTTAATCACTTTGAAATTCAGTTGAAATTTTCTAAATTCATTTTGTAAGTATGCCCATTGATGATACTCTCTTTTATTTCTCCATGTTTGAAAAGCCCATATTTTGTTTTGTCATACAGACAAAAAGTAGTGCTTCCACCTTCAAAATAGATATCACCTCCGTGCATAGGAAGTTTGAAAATAATGTTTTCATTCCACTGACCTTTGTTTTCAATGAATTGAATCTCAGAACTTTTTGAGAATAGCAAGTTAAATACAATACACTTAAAAAAGTGATTTATAAAAAGCGATATTTTCTTACGGGTTTTGCCTATGACCATTTTATTTTAGGAGTGTCAATATTCAAAGATATACAAAATTTGTTTCTCTGTAATGACGAATCAATTATAAATTGGTTGTTTTTTTAGGCAATTATTTAATGTTGTTTTCAAATTCTTTAACATTTAAGGTAAATATTCTAAAACTTGAATGAAATAAGTTATGTATTAAGTTGAAAAATGAATTTCTATATTAATAATTTTCTTTTGTAACTTTTTGGCAAATGTAAAATACTTTTGTGTCCCAATGAGGTAAACGACATCGATAATTTTTTCAAATTATAAATCAGCATTTATCTTTATTTGTATCAAAATAGCATTGCTAATATTTTCTAAAATGTAACTTTGTCGAGCAAGAATAAAGTGAATAAAGATGGAAGAAATAAAAAATAAATTTACAGTTAGATGAAAATAAAATCGGAAAAAAATATTTGAGCATCTGATGCAGATCAAAGCACTAAACAGAAACAAAGGCTTTTTGTTGGCTATTTGGGATAAAACTGCAAATACTATGAGAATGGATTTATGGACAAAGGAAATGTCGGTAGATGAAATGAAGAAATTTTATTTCAATTTTTAACATTGGCAGATACCTTAGAAAAAGTACTAGCGAAGATGGAATGGCGGATGCATTAAGAAATTTTTGCAGATTTTTGGAGAAAAATGGGCGTAATTCCCAAAACAGGAAAATTTGAAAAGTAATGTTTTGTTGGAAATATCCTAAAACAAAAAAAGACTTTCAGGATTCCCGAAAAGTCTTTTTATTTAATTAATTTAATATTAATCTTCTTTAGTCACTTCTTCTTTTTTAGTACAAGCGGCTTTTTTAGCACAACAAGATTTACCAGCTACCTCAGTTGAAGCTGTTCCGTTAGTACTTGCTGAAGTTGTTTTTGAACAACTTTTAGATTTTTTAGCACAACAAGACTTTTCAGTTTTAGAAGCGTCTGCTTTTGTAGTTGTTGCTGCAGTTTGTGCAGATAATGTTACGCTCATCATTAACATTAATCCTGCTAGGATGCTTATTTTTTTCATAATAAAGTTTTAAATATACCAACAAATATAATCAATTTCCAGTCCAAACTTATAATTTTCTACTTTTTTTTAATTTTACTATCCTAAAAATTGTTAATCAAATGTTATTTTAAAGCATTTTATTGTTTCCTTTGGTAACTTAACACACTGAAAGTATTGTAGTCAATGAAAAATAGAAGCATTCGAATTATTATTTTTTTGAGCATTATTGCTGTTGTAGGGCTTATCTACAACCAGTACATCCGTGTTCAGAATACGATTGCTATTCAGGAAAAAACGATACAAATTCAAAAAGAAAACGCTGCTTTTGAGAAAGAACAATTTGTCCAAAAAGTTACTTTGGCGCTTGTGGGTGTTAGAGATGAATTGATTTCTTACAACTCAGAAGCTAAAGGTATTTATTTAGATCCTGTACAACAGATTACCAAGAACTATTTTGTAGTGAGTTTTTATGATACTTTGAGTCCGTCATTGTTACAAAATCTAATTGTCAAAAAATTTGAAGAGTACCACATTACAGAGCCTTTTGAATATGGAATATATGACTGTTTTACAGACAGTATTATTTTTGATAAATATGTAGATTTAAGTTCAGGAAAAATAAGTACTTCAAAATCTCATACAGCGCAACAAAAATGGAATCACGATGGGTATTATTTTGGGGTTTATTTTCCCAATAAAGAAGATATCATCGTCAAAGAGAGTGACATTATTTCTACTGAATTATTTTGGTCCACAGTATTGTTAATCATCATTTTAATTGTTTTTTCAATTTCAATAGTTATCATTTTAAGACAAAAAAGATTATCCGAAGTAAAGACAGATTTCATCAACAATATGACCCACGAGTTGAAAACTCCCATTAGCACCATTGCTATCAGTAGCGATGTTTTGAGACAGATGAAAGATTTTAGCGATAGCGAAAGAATTTTGAGATATGCCAATATCATTCATACAGAAAATGCAAGGTTAGAATCTCAAGTGGAAAGGGTGCTCCAATTGGCAAAATTGGACAATGGAAAGGTAAAACTTAAAAAGGAACTATTAGACATCAACGAAATTTTAAACAATTGCATTCATACTTTCAAATTAATAGTAACTCAAAAAAATGGAACTTTAAAATTTGATTCCAAAACAACACAAAATAGTTTTTACGGAGATAAAGTACATTTTACGAATGTGTTGTACAACCTATTGGATAACGCTACAAAATATTGCAAAGATGTACCGCAAATTGAAATCACATCATACAACAATGAAAAAGGTATCTTTATTGTAGTCAAAGATTATGGAAAAGGAATGTCGAGAGAACAAACAAAACAAATATTTGATAAGTTTTATAGAGTCCCAACAGGAAGTGTTCACGATGTTAAAGGGTTTGGATTGGGCTTATATTATGTAAATGAAATTGTAAAAGCACATCAAGGTAATATAAAGGTAGAAAGTGAGTTAAATAATGGAAGCGCATTTACTGTTTACGTTCCATTCAACTAAAACGATAATAAACTATGGAAAAAGAAGTAAAAATATTATTGGTAGAAGACGACTTGAATTTGGGGTTTGTAATTCAAGACAACTTAAAACATGCTGGTTTTAAAGTTCATTTGAGCCAAGATGGTAAAGAAGGATTGAATGCTTTTGCAAAAGAACCCTTCGATTTATGTGTTTTTGATATTATGCTTCCAAAAAAAGATGGCTTTAGTTTGGCAGAAGATGTGAGAAAAATGAATCCACATGTCCCGATTATTTTCCTCACTGCCAAATCTCAATCCGAAGATAAGATTCGTGGTTTCAAGATAGGTGGTGATGATTATATTACTAAACCTTTTAGTATGGACGAATTGCAATTGAGAATTGAAGCCGTTTTGAAAAGAATGGGAGGTTTTCAACCTTCAAAAGACATTCACCAATTGGGGGATTATAAATTTGATGTAAACAACTACATTCTTAGTCATGCTACTAAAGATAAAAAACTTACCAAAAAAGAAGCAGACATTTTGAAAGTGCTTTGTGAACAAAAAGGCAAAGTAGTAGAAAGAGAATTGCTACTCAATATGGTATGGGGTGATGACAGTTATTTTAACGGAAGAAGTTTGGATGTTTTTATTACAAAACTTAGAAAATATCTCTCAGAAGATGATAGAATCACCATCAAAAATATTCATGGAGTTGGATTTTCTTTGGAAACAGAAATATAAAAATTTACAATTTTTCAACTTCTTTCAAAAATTGCAAGAATGCTTCCCAATATTCTTTGTGTCCATCTGTATCTTTCCACAATGCTTTTGCACCATGCACACCTTCAAATGTAGGTTTGAAATGATGCACCAAATTACTGTCCACTTTAGAAATAATCTGAGAAGTTTGAGAAATTTCTAACTTGGACGAAGTCACAAAAATCGGTTTGGCAATAGTGTCCAATTCATTAGCAACTACGATACCTTCAAGATATTCACCTGGACTAAAAGCGGCAATGGCTTTTACTTTTGAATTTTTCTGACCAATAATCAAGCAAAGTGATGCGGAATAACTGCTTCCTACCAAAATAATGGGTAAATTTCCATTACAATCATAAAGATAATCAATAGCCGCTTCAATGTCTTGTTTAGAATCTAAATATTCTGTGCTGAGTCCTTTTGATTTTGCTTCTTGGTATGTTTTGTTAGGAATTCCTTTAGCTATTTCTCCCGAGCGCAAATCAATTGCTAAAGCATTGTATCCCATTTGAGAAAGTAAAATTCCGGTTTCCATATAGGCGCCTCTACTAAAACCTGCTTGATGGCAAAGCAAAATCTGAATAGGAGAGGGTTTAAATTCAAAAATATCGGCATAAATAGTCACACTGTCTTTGGAAGGAAAAGTGATGTGTTGTACCATATTTTCATAATAAAACTTTAGGTCAAATCCTTTTTCTTGTGCAATAACAATACTATCGAACTTCCCCATAAGATCGTCTTCTTGACTATTGGGGTTAGTATCAACTTCACAACTAGAAAAGAGAAAAAGAGAAAGAAGAAAAAGTCCTATGGTTTTGAGCATTTTACTTTTGGTTGTTAAATTTATTTGAATACAAAGTTATGATTGTTCAGAATAACTTTGTATGTTTGTTTTACTAATATCGTTAAAATTCTATAATATTTTAATTTCAACGATGCTTTTATCTTGTATTTTATGAAGAATCTTTTAATAATCTCAATATTACTTTTTCAGTCAATTTTTGTTGCATTTTCACAAATGCATCCATATTATTACAGCATTGATTTTAGCCAACCAGCCGCTACTGTTCAATTCAATTTGAAAAACTTAATCACTTTCACACATTCACCACTAGATTATAGCAATACCTATCCTTGGATAAAATTGGCAGATGAAGATCCCAATAACACCTCGAATGTGATTTTGATATACAATAGTGTAAGTGAAAGTAAAAATAATACTTTTGGTGGAGGAAACACGACTAATCCCGAAGTCTGGAATAGAGAACATACATACCCAAATTCCCTTATCAATTCTACTGCTGAAGCAGATTTACATCATTTGAGAGCTTGCGATGGAACTGTAAATAATAACCGAGGCAACAAAGCCTTTGCAGATGGTTCGGGTTCTTTTTTTAGCGTAAGTTCTACTTTATGGTTTCCTGGAGATGAGTGGAAAGGTGATGTGGCAAGAATGATTATGTATATGAATTTGAGATACAATCTTTCGTTTGAAGATATGGGAACCTTGAATTTATTTTTGCAATGGAATATCGAAGACCCTGTTTCTGATTTCGAAAAACAAAGAAATAATATCATTTATGGAGCGCAAGGCAATAGAAATCCATTTATAGACCAACCTTACTTAGCAACCTACTTTTGGGGAGGCGCTGATGCCGAAGATTTGTGGGGCTGGCCCAATACAGTTTTGGAAAGTAAATGGAACAATGCTTTTGTATATCCCAATCCAGTTTCTGGAAATCAAATTTCTATAGAAAATTTTGATGTTAATTTTACTAATGAAAGAATCTACATTACAGATATCTTAGGAAATGTAGTTCAAGTCTATCCTCAAAATGCTTTACAGAATAATGTGCTACCAATACCCGAAAATCTTGCCAATGGAACATATTTTCTAAATATAGCAAATGAGCAAAGTTATTTTTCTAAAAGAATTTTGGTGTTGAGGTGAATACAAATGTCTATAACACCTTTTGAAAACCACAAAGTTTAATTTGCAACTCCAAAACTTTCAACCTTTATCATCAACCCTCAACAGTTTGAAAAACTCCAAACAACAAACTCCAAACCTCAAACTCAAATAACCACAATCTTCCCCGAAAAAACTTTCTCATTACCTTCATCATCTTGTGCTGTGATACGGTAAAGATAGATGCCTCTGGAAATATTATAAGGATACCAAACATCATTGAGACCTTGTGTGGGGTGTAAAGTGTGATTATACAATTGCTGACCAATGCTGTTGTACAATTCATATTGCAAAGTCGCTACATTGCTGGTATAAATTTGATAAGGCGCATCCTGTTTTACAAACAAACTCGGAGCAATTACAGTAAAAGGGAAAGTTGCAAAAATTTGAACACTGGCAGTATCACTGCAATGCAAATAAGTATCGTAAGCCACCAAAGTAACATTGAAATTTCCTTCTTCCTCAAAAGTATAGTTGGGATTTGTACTATAAAGTGTATCGTTTACCCCTACCCCTTGAATGTACCAAATAAAATCAGTAGCACCAGTACTTTGGTTGGTGAAATTAACTTCCAAAGGCAGGTCTCCTGCTTGTGGTGAAGTGAAGAAATTGGCAGTCACATTGTTGATGGCAGGAATATATATAGTACTGTCTGTTCTACAACCATTAGTGTCTGTTACCGAGATGATGTGTTGCCCCTCGGGGATAAAATAGATGTGTGGATTGGGTTGAGATAGGGTGTCGTTGAGAAGGTAATTGACATAAAGACTCCCACTTGCTTGAATATTTACATGACCTATTGTATCGCCACAAGTAGTGGGGGAGATAGTGAGTTGCTGGATTATTGGAGCCGCTTCTTCAATATCGATGGTAAAAGTATTAGTGCATCCAGCGTTGAGAATATCCAAATTGTATGTGCCTTTGGGTAGATTGCTAAAAATAGGGCTATTTTGAATTGGCCCGTTATCGAGGCTGTATTGATAAGAACTGTCTATAACTGGAATTATGATGCCGCCAGTATTTGCTAAACAACTTGTAGGAATGATTTGAAGGTCTAGATCTTCTAATGGCGAGACCACTTCTACTCTTACAGGAAGCACTTTGCTACAACTGTCATTGTTCCATACTCTCACGGAGTACCACCTGCTCACGGTATCTGTAAAATATGGGTTGGGACAATTGGTACAACTCAAGGCAGAAAGAGCCGAACCATTGGTAGCCTCCCATTCATAAGCGACACCGCCAGAAACAGTGAGTTGAGTGCTGTCTCCCTTGCAGGCAAGGAACTTGTCTGGAATAGCTACTGAAAAGGTGTCGCAGGGGGTGGAATAAGATAACATAAGTGCTGCAATAGGGTTTGAAAATGGTCCCCAGTTAGATTGATAAGTAAATTTAACTTCCAACTCAACATCATTATTATTTGTTACATCTGCAATATTTGCCAATGCGTCCGTACCTTTCATTAAACTGTCTGGAATATCGTCTTCTAACCCAAATATACTATCATTGTAATGAGCAAAATTGGAGTAAACTCCTGTGCAACTATTCAAAGTGTTAGATTCAGTGCCTCCTAATAGACCAAGTTCATTGCCGTTTACTTCAATATAAGTACCATCTTCAATAGTATCACAAAAAAAAGTACTCCATACTCCTAGACATACAGGAACGTTATTATTAATTGGAGGGAAATTATTTAAATCATAAGTAGAAATAGGAGCCACATTTTTTTCATTTATAAATAAGTTATATGTTATTTTGAATAAATCGGAATTTTCATAAACTATATAGATGTAAAATGATGAATAAAACCCATTGATAGTTATGTTAAATTGAGGTGGAATCGTTAAGGAATATAGTGTTACGGACGAATCTAGGTTATCTGTAATATCTATCGCGTGGATTGTTGAATTTGTCCATAGTGTTGTATTATAAGTATATGAAGTAAAAGAGTTTGAAATAACACTTTGATTTGAAAATTGATAGGTAATTCCATTTAAAACCACATCTATATTTGGTGCAACTCCATCTCTTGTGGCTAATAGATAAGCTTTTTTTATGTTGCTGTTTGGAGGAATTGACACATTACTTATAACTGTACCACTACCAGTATTGGTTGAGAAACCTCCTCCCGTTATTCCTCCATATATAATTTCACTTTCAAAAACTTTTTGAGCGTTTGTGTTTAAAGAAAACATAGCAAATAATAATATGTTTGAAAATATAAAATTCAAATTATTTATTTTTTAGGGAATATAGTTCGTCTCTTAATTTAGAAATTTCTGAAAGTAATTCAGAAATCAATTGATCGTTTTGATTGATAAGTTGCTGATTACTAACAACACCTGCGGCATTTTGGTTGTTGTAAATATTAAACACATTTTTATCATCAAATGATAATATCTTGTTGTAATCAACTTCCAAAATATTTGCAATTTTCTTTAACTTAGAAAGACTAATATCTGTTTCGTCTCTTTCAATTTTTCCATATCCACTTTGGCTCATGTCTAACATATCAGCCATATAGTTTTGTGTGAAATTTTTAAGTTCTCTTAGTTTTTATGTTATTTCCAACACTCATAGTTATATATTTTCCGCTAAAGTAATAAAATAATATTTAAAGTACTGTAAATGCCAAATTAAATTAATAATTTAGTTATCCAAAGATATATAACTTTTTCAAAGTTTACAGCCTTAAAATAAGTAATAACTACCTTTTATTTAGTTGGTTTTCAATTATTAACCAGAAAATATTAACTATGTACCAATGTTTAACTAAATCTTATCAACTATGAAAAAAATTACATTACTCATGTTGTTAGTTCAATTGCTTTTGAATGATTACAATGCACAAAGTCCTACCTTAACATTACCCCCAAATTATGGTGAATTTCAACCAGGTGGTCTAGTAGTTACCCCCCTCCCACAACCCAATCCATCCTTATGGAATGCTACAACAGCTAGTATTTATGCTCCTTATGGAGGTCCAGTGGATATTTTAGAGTGGAAAGACCAAGCCTACGATGGACGACCTGCATTAGGTGGTCACAATGCAATGTATGATGTAGATGGAAATTTATTGTTTTTTATAATATGCGGGTATGTTTATAAAAATATGACACGTATATTAACTGTATAAATATTTTAAATTAACACGTATTATATCGTTTTAATTTTATAATTTTGTAATATAAATTCGTATAATTTAAAATTATGGATAATTCAAAACTTACATTAACCATTTCTCCAATTGTAATTGAGAAAGCAAAAAAATATGCAAAATCCAAAGGGACTAGTTTGTCTTTTTTAGTGGAATCTTTTTTAAAGCAATTCTCACACCAAGTGCCAGACGAAGCATTAAATGAAATATCACCAAACGTTGCAAAACTCAAGGGAATTATTTCCTTGCCGGATGATTATGATTATAAAGATGAACTAGGTAATTTGTATTCAAAATGAGATATTTTTTCATAGATACCAATGTAATGTTGGATTTAGTTGCTGGAAGGGAACCGTTTGTGAATGAAGCCTTGCAGTTGTTTGATCTAGCCGATAAAAAGCAAGTAAGATTATACTGCTCTGCAATGAGTTTCAATAATATTTATTATATTGTTAAAAAAGTTTCTAATCAAAAAAATGCAACTTTAGCACTGAATTTATTGAGGCATCAAGTAAGCATTATTGATTTGGACAAAAACATACTTTTCAAAGCACTTGATAGTGAATTTAAAGATTACGAAGATGGTATTCAATATTACAGTTCGATAAATAATGACAAAATTGAATGTCTAGTTACACGAAATCCAAAAGA
>JAGYKU010000007.1 GCA_018401455.1 Flavobacteriales bacterium | reverse complement strand
TATTTTTAGCGGTTTTTGTATTGGGAATCAACCAAACATTTGGTCAAACCGAAAGGCATTATTCTATGTTTTATGGAAATTCTGTTGGATACAATCCTGCTGCTGCAGGAATGTTCAACGGAAATGGAAGAGTTTTTTCTAGCTATAGAGACCAATGGGGTAGTGTGACTGCCAATCCATTTAGAACCATCAACTTTTCTGCAGATGGTAAAATACTTCAAAAGCAAATCGATAATGGTGTCGTGGGAATTGGGTTGGTTTATTACAGAGATCAAGCAGGTGATGGAAGTATGGTCAATTCCAACTTTGGTTTAGCAATGAGCTATGCGGTTGAGGTTAAAAAAGATTTTTACATTTCCGTAGGCGCTCAAACAGGTTTAGCACAATACAAAATAAATTTCAACAATTTTACTTGGGGCAATCAATGGGTTGGAAATGGATACGACCAAAGTGTTTATAATTTTGAGCCTTTTTACAACGAAGCCAACTCAATGTTCGACTTAAATGCGGGAGTTTATTTTTATGGACCTATTAACGAATATATAGATGTAGAAGGTGGATTGGCAGTTACGCATATTATTAATCAAGATGTTTCTTTTATCAATTCTGGTGATATGCTCAAAAGAGGTGTTTCTTTTACTTTTTTCCCCGAATACAGAGTTCCATACAAAAGAATCGCTTTCGATCCGGGAATATTTGCATTTTTTCAAGGACCTAATATGGAATTTACCTTTGGAACAGACATTAAGTATTTTATTAAAGAAGCTTCGCACTATACTGGATATTATGACGAAACATCTTTTAGTTTAGGTTCTTTTTTAAGAATGAATGACGCTGTTATATTTACTGGCGCTTTCAATATATCAGGAATTACCGCAGGAGTAGGTTATGATGTGAATTTTAGTAAACTTAGAGTTGCATCAGGTGGTTTTGGTGCTTATGAGTTTTTTGTAAGATACAGAATGGGATTCGGATATAAATACACCACTGGAGGTAGAGGAAGGTTTTAAAATTGGTAATTGGTTCCTATTGTATTTTAACTTAATCTATTGATCTTGATTTTTTAGTCGTGACTCATTTTACAAACCACAAAAAGGCACTAAGAGTTTAAGTTCTTGCATAAAAATACATTGAACGTAGGAGACAAAAGACTTTATACAATAAAATTAAAACCTCAACACCAAAAGCGCTCTCACTTCTGATTTGGTATTACCAGTAATTTCGTTTAATCCTGAGCCTATGGTTTCTACGTTATTGTAAAACCACTGTCCGTAACGCAACCAGATGTCGATTGTTTTAGACGCTTTATATCTTGCAGTTAAATAAGTTCTTGTTCCTCTATTAGCATAAGCGGGAATAGCAAAGAAGTAAAGCACATCATTTTCGTAAGCATAGAATCTAGTATTGAAACTTTCTGTGTCAAATATAGCATATCTAAAACTGAAAGAAAACTTGCTTGACATTGGCTTTACATTGATGTCTTGAAAAACTAAATAACCACTCTCTTTTTGACCACCACCTCTTTCATAGGTTACATATTCTACCCTACTTTGTAAACGTACAGCAGGAGAAATTTTATATACAATATTAAATCTATAATTGTTTTGATGAGCTTCCACAACGTATGGAATATCTGTGACTTGTAAATCCGTATCTATAGGTCTATTTCTCATTCTTACCCTTCCGTACATATCCAAATTTCTTGAGGGCTTATATCTAATTTGAAGAATCCCGTCATATCCAGAAGTTTTGACAGAATTGGTTCTAAATCTCAACCAAGGAAACTCAAATTGATCCATATAAGCCGAAACTGTCCAGTTTTTATTGATTTTTCCATCAAATCCGAGGTAAATTCCTTTTTCATTAACATTGGTACTACTTTCGGCAAAAGCAATACTTTTTAAATTTTGAAAATCTTTGCTATAATTTCTATATAAAGCAGTAAAAGACATATTAGTACCAAGAGAAGCCAAAACACCACTTACTAACCCAGTTCCTCCGTTTGCACTTCTTGCTCCTTCACCAAAAAAGTTGAAATTTTTGTAGATGAAACTGTAATCCAATCCTACTACTGTATTTGAATTACTATTAAATTGAAATTGATTGTAAGTACTCAAATTTCTTTGGAGATCACCACCGTAAGTAGTGTGTGAACCAATTAACCCAACATTTACTCGTCTCGAAACAAATGCAAATCTCCCACCTGCAATATTTTCTTGAATGGATTGCTTATCTTCTAACTCTCCAATAGTAGCGTGAGAACCAGTCGCCTGAAAACTACTCACAGCAATGTTCTCAATACTTCCATCAGTTGTATCTCTTGAACTCGTAATATTTGCGTCTATTTTTTTGCTAGAACCAAATGCTGTAAATTCAAAATTTTTCTTCACTCCTAGCGTAACTCCAGCTCCTCTTAAAAAAAGATTTTCATCTACAGAAGTATAAGGTCTCAATCCTGGAGCATTTCTCTTAGCAGTAAGAATATTAATGGATTTACCAAAAGCTAATCCAGACCAAAAAGTAAGTCCTTGACCAAATTGTGCTTGAAAATCTCCAACAGCAAGAGCTTTAATTGGACCAACATCCTTTATAAAAAAATGTGCAGAATAAAAATCAAATCCTTTGTTGGTTTTGATTCCGTGAAGCTCTTCTGCTCTTTTATTCCCAAACATAGTCTCTCCAGGGTCTTTTTCCATCGTGAAGCCAACGCTTAAATTGGTAAGATATTTAAATCTATATCTCATATACAATCTATCGGGTTGTCCTAAATATCTACTGTTTGGGCTATTTTGCCAATCTTCATCAGAAATATCTGAAAAACCACGTTGTTCTTCTAGCACTCTTGAATAACGAATAAAAAGTTCATTCGTTGCATTTTTGAATAAGTCTTCAACACTTGTGTGAGGTGAATCAAAATTGGTATTAACAGTCACAAAAGGCATAATGTTTCTGATGGTTTTTGTATCAAAACCAGGAATTGCTTGAAGTTCGTAAATCGATATTAACTTTCCATTTTGATCAATGTGTGATAACAAACTTTCAATTTGATATTCAGTAAGTAGCATTAATTGTAACAAATCTTCTTTAATGTCTTTCCTATTCAAGTTGATAGGTTTTTCATAGTATATCGAAAGAATATCTAATAATGTTTGAAAATCTGCATCTTCGTTTTCTAAATTTTCTGCAAGCACCTCTATGCTTTGTTCAATAATATAATTTTTTTGCGCTTGATTTTCAAGTTGCTTTTCTGATTGACCCAAAACAGTCAACGTTAATACGCTTAGAATTAATGTATGTAGTATCGCTAATTTCAAAACTTAGTTGGATTTAGATGTTCCAAAAACATAATTAAAACGCTAGGAAACGCATGTTTTCAGGCATAAAACCTAATACTTGATGATAGCCTGCTGCAACATCCATTTGAATACTTTCTTTCTTGAATCCAAATCCAAAACTTGCTAAAGTTGGATTTGTACCAACTCCTGCTCTTAAGAAAAATATTTCGGAAGTTTTGTATTCTATTCCCGCTCTAAAAAATGGTTTGTTGAGTAAATCTTTTTCCGCTTCAACTGTAGTTAAAATTTTATCCGAAAAAGCATAACTCAAACCAAATCTAAAAATGGTTGGAATTCGCTCGTCATTAAATTCATTTAATTTGGTTCTAGTAGGATTGAATAAATGAACCGCCAACATAAAATCATCACTCAAATAGGCTTGCATTCCAAGTTCAGCTGTAAGTGCAGAATGATTGCCATAATTATTACCAACTCTGGTGTTGTGATAATTCATTTGAACGCCACCAGTAATTTTTTCTGAAAACTTCATTGCATAAGCCAAACCGAATTTACTTTCACCATAAAGTGTACTCCCAAAATTGGTAAATGACATTCCAAAAGTTCCTTTTTCTGTTGGATGTGCGTAAGCAAAACCCATATAATTCAAGTCTTTCATCAAAAACTTGTTTTGAAAAAAAGCTCCAGCAGTTGCGTTTTTTAACCAACCCAGTCCCGCTTGATTGTGATGTGTACTCCAAACATCAGATAATGTAACTGAAGTATGTCCCATTCCAGCTGATCTTCCTCCATAATGACCATTTTCATGACCTGCAAAAATCAAACTTGGAATTAATAAAATTAGTAACAGTATTCTCATTAAAAATAAAATTTGAGACTAAATTATATAAAAAAGTAACATATCTTTGATTTTATGACTTCAAATATGCATTTCATAGCACATTTTAATATTCTCTTAAAGTTGAAAGGGCAAAGAAATCAATTTAATAAGAAACATAGAACCATTTTTTATCAATTTATTTCAATTTGTATTTGGTTTATTTTAGTCCCTTTGAAAATATTAGATATTATAAAATTTTTCTATTTGATTGATTTTATTCGTAGTCTTTTTATTACCAAGCGAAAACTTACTCCATTTGAAATTTCTGAAGCCAAAATCATTTTTGGAGCTGCTATTGATTATCATAAAATCAAGATTCAAGAAAACTCCACCCTTGCCAAATTGGGTGCAAAATATGCTAAAAAAATCCATTTGGGTTTTGTGCTATTTAGAACCATTTGTTTTTCTAGAAAACTTGAACATAAACAAATTCCGTCAGATATGGAATGGTTAATTCACGAATTAGTACATATCCTACAGTACGAAAAATTAGGAGTTCAGTATATTTTTGAAGCATTACGTGCACAAAAATATGGGGGCTATTATTACAAAGGAATTGATGGATTGAAAAGTTCTAAATGTCTTTCAGATTTTAATCTAGAACAACAAGCAGAAATTGCTAAAGATTACTACAAATTAATCAAAAGCAATGATGTTCATCAAGAAATATATTGGCCATTTATAAAAGACATTCGTGAAGGTAAATTTTAAGGCCTTTCAAGTGAAATGTTTTAAAAAATAGTTTTCAAAATATTTCACATTAGTATAAATTGTAACTTTGCCAACTTGAATAAAATTCAACACGTATGAAGATATCATTAAGTTGGCTTAAAGAATTTGTCGCTATACCTCTTGGAGTAGAAGAAGTAAGTGCTATTTTGACAGACATAGGTCTCGAAGTCGAAAAAATAAGTGAAGTAGAAACCATCAAAGGAGGTTTGGAAGGTATTGTGATTGGAGAAGTGCTATCTGTCACCAAACATCCAGATGCTGACAGACTTAATGTTACTTCAGTAAATGTAGGCACATCCGAACCTTACCAAATAGTTTGTGGCGCTCCTAATGTTAAAGCAGGGCAAAAAGTGGTTGTCGCACTTCCGGGGGCTGTACTTTACCCAACTGAGGGAGATTCATTCAAAATCAAAGCATCCAAAATTAGAGGTGTAGAATCTAATGGGATGATTTGCGCTGAAGATGAAATTGGTTTGGGGAAATCTCACGATGGCATTATGGTTTTGGATGCAAATGCAAAAGTTGGTGAGAAAGCACCTGTATTTTTTAATGTAGAAACAGATTTTGTTTTTGAAATTGGTTTGACACCCAATAGAGCAGATGCTATGAGTCATTTTGGTGTTGCAAGAGATTTGATGGCAGCGTTCAAACACAAAGAAATAGTTAGTTCAGATAGTAAAATATGCAAACATAGCATTGCGGATTTCAAAGTTGACAATACCAATCTTCCTATTGCTATTGAAGTTGAAAATAAAGAAGCGTGTCCTAGATACGCTGGAGTTACCATTTCTAATGTGCAAGTTTCTGAATCGCCAAAGTGGATTAAAGATAGATTACGAGCCATTGGGATCAATCCCAAAAACAATATTGTTGACATTACCAATTATGTGATGCACGAATTGGGTCAACCACTTCACGCTTTTGATGCAGACAAAGTTGGCGATAAAGTCATTGTAAAAAATGTCGTTTCTGGAACAAAGTTCAAAACATTAGATTTAGAAGAAAAAACACTGCACCAAGATGATTTGATGATTTGCAATAGCAAGGAACCAATGTGTATTGCTGGAGTATATGGAGGTGCTGAGTCTGGAGTAAATGAAAACACTAAAAACATATTTTTAGAAAGTGCCTATTTTAATCCTGTTGCTATCAGAAAAACAGCAAAGAGACATGCGCTGAATACGGACGCTTCATTTCGTTTTGAAAGAGGTATAGATCCAGAAATTACAATAGATGCTTTAAAAAGAGCGGCACTATTAATTAAGGAAATTGCTGGAGGAGAAATTTCAAGTAATATTGTTGAAGCAAATAATCAAAACAATATTTCAAATACGTTTTATGTTGATTTAAAAAGGATTAACACATTGTTAGGGGTAAATATTTCCGAAACAATAGTTTTAAAAATATTAGAATCTTTGGAAATAGTTGTTTTGGAAAATAAAATCAATATTTTAAAAATTCAAGTTCCTTTATATAGGGTTGATGTAACACGAGAAGCAGACATAGCAGAGGAAATATTAAGGATTTATTGTTTTAATAACATTCCATTGCCCGATAAGTTAAATACAAGTATTACTTCTCGTCCTAAAATTGATGTTGAGCAAATACAAAATATGATCAGCGACTTTTTAGTGGCTAAAGGTCTAAATGAAGCAATGTCAAATTCATTGAGCAAAGCCATTTATTCCAATTTGAAAGAAACTAAACAAGTTAAAGAGCAATTTGAAGTACGCATGCTGAATCCTTTGAGTTCGGATTTAAGTGTAATGAGACAATCGCTTTTATTTGGTGCTTTAGAAGCCGTAAAATTGAATCAAAACTTTGGTAGTGAAAGTATTCAGCTGTTTGAATTTGGAAAGATTTATCAAAAATTTGAAAGCGGTTACAACGAACAAAAAATGCTTTCTCTTGTACTTTCAGGTTCCAAAGAACCAGAATCTTGGAATGGTCAAAAAGATAAATTCGACTTCTTTACTTTAAAAGGATTAGTTTGGTCTATTTTTGAGAAATTAGGAATCCTAAAAAATCATCAGGAAGTAGGAACGAGCAATGGTTTATTAGAAGATGGACTAACACTTCAAATTGCAAAGAAACAAATCGCTCATATTGGTTGGATTGGCAAAGACTTGAAAAAACATTTTGGAATCAAAAACGATGTTTTTTATGCAGAAATAAATTGGGATTTGGTTATTGAATGTATTAATATGAATAAAGTAAAGTTCAAAGAAATTCCTAAATTTCCATCTGTTACAAGAGATTTATCTTTGTTGATAGACGAACAAATTACTTTTGGTGATTTATCCGAAGTAGCAAGTTCATGCGACAGAAAGTTGTTGAAATCTGTGAGTTTGTTTGATGTGTATGAAGGAGATAAACTTCCAGAAGGCAAGAAGTCGTATGCGATGAGATTTATACTTCAAGACGAGAACAAAACACTAAAAGATGTTGAAATTGATAGCGTGATGCAAAAAATTCAAAAATCTTTGGAAGATAAATTTAATGTACAACTAAGATAATAGAAGTTTTGAGAATTAATAATTGGAGCATATTATACTCTTTGGGCTACGTAATTGTAGCGGTTGGAACCAATACTTTTTACAAAAGACACAAAGTTGTAGGATTAGAAAATATTCCCAAAAATAAACCTATTATTTTTACTTCGAATCATCAAAATGCTTTTCTAGATCCTGTTGTTATAGCGGTACAGTTGACAAAACCCACCTACTATTTGGTTCGTGCTGATATTTTTAAAAAGCCTTTAGTTGCAAAAATATTTGACAGTATCAACATGATGCCGATATTTAGAGAAAGAGATGGTGTGGACACCAAAAATGCAAATGAAA
This sequence comes from Flavobacteriales bacterium, assembly GCA_018401455.1. GTDB lineage: Bacteria > Bacteroidota > Bacteroidia > Flavobacteriales_D > Parvicellaceae > Parvicella. The sequence goes on along the minus strand of JAGYKU010000007.1, from coordinate 72,994 downwards.
ACACTTTCAATCGTTGTTTTGAAATGCTTTCTAAAAACAGACCCATCATCATTTTTCCAGAAGGAAATCATGGGAAATTAAAATCATTAAGACCATTAAAAAAAGGTTTTGCTAGAATAGCTTCGGGTGCTGAAGATAAATATGGAAAAGAAATAGATGTTCAAATCGTTCCTGTTGGAGTAAATTATAGTGATCACTTTAATATGGGTGCAGAGTTGCTTATTAATTTTGGAAAACCTATAGATGCCAGCGATTATTTAGAAGCTCTGGACGACCCAAGAGAAATCAACTCGCTTAAACATCAATTAGAATCTGCGATGAGTGATGCAATAATCGATATTCAAAAAACTGATTATTACAATTTCATTCACGAAATGATGTTTTTGTTTGAAAGTGAACTTTTGAAAGAAAAAAATATATCGAGAAGAAATTTAGAAGAGAAATTCAAAGTCCAAAAGGAATTTATATTCAAAGCAGAGCAATTTCTAGAAACAGAAGGTAACCCATCACTTGAAAAAGAGATGATAGATTTCAAAACTAAAGTCGAAAAATCTGGATTGAGATATTGGCTTTTTAATAAAGAAAAACATAGTGTTGTTTTACCATTAATTTCACTAATTATTTTTGCGCCTATTCATTTTTATGGAGTAGTCAATAATTATTTACCTTATAAGTTGCCGGTTTGGTTTGTAGATAAAAAAATTAAAGACCAACAGTTTCACAGTTCTATGAAAATGGCATTTGGCGTTGTTTTTTTCTTCATTTTTTGGTTGCTTCAAATATTAACTATTGGGAATTTATTGCCTGAAAGTTATTTTTGGTATTATGCTATTTCGTTGCCATTGTCTGCCTGGATAAGTTACCAATATTGGATTTTATTACTCAAAACGAAAGGTAAAATTCAATACAACAAATTGACAAAAGCAAAGGACAAAAACTTTTTGGAACTCAAACAACAAAGAGAAAAGTTTTTTAATTTGTTTAAAAAAATAGTTCGAATGTGAATTTGATATGTGAATTTTTTTGAAGTCTAAAATTTTCAAATCGTAAAATCTTATGTTGTTTAATCGTAGTATCTGTTTTTAGAATTACTATTACCTTAAAGAATTCACTAAATTTTGTGGAAGAATAAAAGTTTGTTTCCAAAACGTAAAAAAAATACGTTTACACTACTTATCTTTGAACTATGGCAAAAATAAAATCAGCATACTTCTGTCAGAGTTGTGGTCATGAATCACCCAAATGGTTGGGAAAATGTCCTTCTTGTAATGAGTGGAACACTTTTGTAGAAGAAATTGTACAACAACAATCTGCAACCGAAAAACTTTTCAGTGATGCGCCCAAGAAATCGGTTCCACACAAAATTGATGAAGTCGTTTCTTTAGAGAAAAAGCGATTTATGCTTTCTGATAATGAATTCAATAGAGTTTTGGGAGGCGGATTAGTTGTGGGCTCTATCACACTTATTGGAGGTGAACCAGGAATAGGAAAATCGACATTACTTTTAGATATCGCATTGAATAGCGGTTTGAAAACCTTATACATTTCTGGAGAAGAAAGTGAAGAACAAATCAAGTTAAGAGCGGAAAGAATTGGTGCTAAAGAGAATGATTGTTATTTGCTTACCGAAACCAACATTCAAAATATTTTACACCATAGCAAAGAACTAAAACCTCATATCATTATTGTAGATTCTGTTCAAACCATACACACTGCAACCATCGAATCTGCGCCAGGAAGTATTTCTCAAATCAGAGAATGCACCGCTGAACTTTTGCGTTATTCCAAAACTACAGGAATTCCGGTGATTTTGATTGGTCATATTACCAAAGATGGCGCCATTGCTGGCCCTAAAGTTTTGGAACACATGGTCGATACGGTTTTACAGTTTGAAGGAGACAGAAATCATGTTTACAGGCTATTGAGAAGCATCAAAAACAGATTTGGAAGTACCAACGAATTGGGAATTTACGAAATGTCTTCTTCTGGAATGAGGCAAGTAGAAAACCCAAGCGAAATCCTCATCAGCAATTTTGACACACAACTGAGTGGCGTGGCTATCGCAGCTACATTAGAAGGTATTCGTCCGATGTTGATAGAAGTACAAGCATTGGCAAGCACAGCAGCTTATGGCACTCCGCAAAGATCTTCCACAGGGTTTGACTTGAGAAGATTGCACATGTTATTGGCTGTTTTGGAAAAAAGGTGTGGTTTTAGAATTGGTCAAAAAGACGTTTTTTTGAATATAGCAGGAGGGATTAAGGTTGATGATCCAAGTATTGATTTGGCAGTAGTTTGCGCCATACTTTCATCCAATGTGGATTTGGCCATTGAGTCTAAAACTTGTTTTGCCGCTGAGGTGGGACTTTCTGGAGAAATAAGACCTGTGCCCAGAGTAGAACAAAGAATCAGTGAAGCAGAAAAATTGGGTTATAAAAGAATTTTTATATCAAAGTTTAGTAAAGGAATTGTACAAGATAATTTTAAAATTAAGTTGATTCCGGTAAGTAAAATCGAAGAGGTATTGAAACATTTGTTTGGGTAACATTAGTCGAGAAGTAAAGACAGATTGATAGTTTATAAGAAAAAAAAGTCGTTTTTTAAATACTTATTGATTTTTTGGTAAATTTACACCAAACATTTAAAATCCAATAGTATTTTGCACAGTTATACCTCAATAAAGCAAATACCGAAGTGGACCTATTTGGTTATTTTTTTGATGGGATTTATCTATTATGGTAATTCGATTAAAAATGGATTTTCTATGGATGATGATTTGGTTACTTGCACACCAGAATATCATCACAAAAATGTAAGCAAAGGATTTTCTGGGATAGTTCCAATTTTTAAATCTAGATACACCTCCAACGCTTCACAGAACTATGAGTACAGACCTATCACAACAATGTCGTTTGCGATTCAATATGCTTTTTTTGGAGATGTAGATGATGAGGAACACGCAAGACTAAATCCAAACAATGAAGAAAGCATTGCTTATTGGCAAAAACAAGCAAGTATAAGTCATTTTATTAGTGTCTTTTTGTATTGTTTGTGTTGTATATTGGTTTTTATTTTGGTTTATAAAATTGTACCCAATTACAAACTTGAAATTGCATTGACTACAGCAATATTATTTTTAATTCATCCTATACATACAGAGGTTGTTGATAATATAAAGTGTAGAGATGAGTTGTTGGTGATGTTTTTTGGTTTTTTAGGAATGTTATTATTTTATAAAGTTATTGCGAACCATCATATCACAAAAAAGAAAAAAAATATTTTCCTTTTATTAGGTGTTTTTTCCCTTTTATTTTCGATTTTTTCCAAAAAAAGTGGGTTGGTTTTTTTTGCAACAACACCATTATTACTAATCTACTTTACAAACTTTAAATTTAAAAAATTACTCCCATTAATAATCCCGTTTATATTTCTTACACTGACTTTGTATTTTACAAAAAAATTTATGTTTGAGGAAAGTTCTACAAGAGAACTGTTGTATTTCGAAAATCCACTATACATAGATGGCGGATTTGGCAATAAAATCCCAATGTTTTTCTACTCCATAATATGGTACATAAAAATGACGATTGCACCATATCCTTTAAGTTTTTATTACGGATACAATCAAATCCCAATGGTTGATTTTTCAAGTGTATATGTATGGTTGGGTTTTATAATAGTTTTAGGACTTACAACATTAGTAATATTTAGATTTAAACAAAAGGAGGTTTGGAGTTTTGGCTTTTTGTTTTTTATGTTGAGTATTGGAGGAATTGCCAATCTTGTTTTAATTGCTCCTGGGATAGTTGCCGAAAGGTTTTTGTTTGTTCCTTCATTTGGAATCTTATTTATTATCGCCAACTATGGAGTGCTTTATTTCCAAAAAGTAAAGCAAAAACAGAAGTTTAAATATGTTTTTTTTAGTGTTTGCACCATTTTGGTTGTTTTAACGTTGATTCAAACGACTAATAGAAATAGTGATTGGAAAAGCAAATATAGCCTTTATTACAATGATTGCAAGCATCTTACCGCATCTACAAAAGCGCATAGTTTATTGGCTGTTGAATATAAAAGCAGAGCCGACAAAAACAAACAAAACATAAAAGTACATTTTGCTTACATAGATTCGTCTGAAGCAAGTTTTGAAAAAGCACTAGAAATTTATCCTGAGTACGCAAGTTGCTTGAACAATCTAGCCGTCCTGAAACACATCAATAGGCAACAAACTCATTTAGCCATTCCGCTTTTCAAAAGAGCGGCAACATATAAAAAAGACTATCATCAAGCCTATCATAGTTTGGGAACTTGTTATGAAAAAAACATGTCAACAGTTGATTTTTTGATGAATTCTTTGCAATTTGTTAAGCCAGATTCAACAAATTCTGAACCTATTCAAGAGTATTTTCCAAATGCAACTATTTTTAATTCAGCTTCATTCGGATATGGAATAGTAGAAGTCATTAACAAAACAATCACTTCTAAAGGCAACGGTATATTTAATCCAGAAGTCCAAAAAACAACCATGAAAGAGATTGTTTACAACTGTGAACAGTATATTTATTTAGAAAACAGTTATTTAAGCAACGCTTTTGATTTTGATAATGAAATATACAAGCCTGTTCAAAAGGCGCTTTCTATTCTAACACCAGAAAACTATCAAGAAACCATTGGAATGATAGATAAAGGGGTTAAGTATAAACTCGGTCTTTTTTATGGCAATTTAATTACCAATGATATTCAAATAAAAGATTTTGAAGAAGCTGATATGATTTATCAAGAACTCAAAGATAAAAGAACCGTTTACTATGATTCTGCATCTTTTTTTTATAAATCTGCTATGGAAATAGGAAAAGACATGAATGCTTATTACAATTATTATTTGGTAATGTTGACCAAAGAAAAAGATGAGAAAAAGTACGTTGAAATAAACAAGTATGCATTAGAGCAAAAAGAATTACTCAACAAAACGCAGTATTATATCAATCTAGGAAATTACTACATTTACACACAAGAATATGATTTGGCTATAGAATACGTAAATAATGGGGTCAGTCATGTAGAACATTTAATCAAAATAAATAAGTCAAATAAAGAATTGAGAGAGAAACAAAGAAATCAAGAGTTAAAATTTCATTTTGAAAAACTTAAAATACTCTATCAATTAGGCGTTCAAGTGTATTCAAATAATGGAGATGTTAATAAAATGAAAGATTTTCAAAACAAAGTTAATTCATTTAATTGATGGGAGTAAAGATTACAAATATTAAGATTTATTTACCAGAGAGAGTATTAGATAATGAAGAATTATCTAATACATTTAAAACGATATCTGCTGATGAGATTTTTAAAAGAACAGGTATAAAAAAAAGATATGTATCTGGAATTGATGAAATCGCTTCAGACATGGCAATAAGGGCTTGTGATGCTTTGTTTTTAGATTCAAACATAAATAAAAGTGAGATAGATTTTTTGATTTTTTGTTCAGAAGGTTTTGATTTTATCGCACCCGCTACATCTTGTATTTTACAAGATAGATTAAAACTCTCTAATAACATCGGAGCACTAGATATTCCATATGGTTGTTCAGGATTTGTATATGGATTAGGAATTGCAAATAGTTTGCTGGTTTCTGGCATGGCAAAGAAAATATTGTTTATTACTTCAGATATCCCTACTAAAGTTATTTCAAAGGATAATTTTGAACTAAGAAGTTTGTTTAGCGATATAGCTTCAGCTAATTTGATTGAAAAAAGTGAAGATGAAACACATTTTATTTTTGGTACAGATGGGTCTGGATATCAAAATTTAATAGTTGATTATAGTGGATTTAGAAATCCAAGTCAAAACACAAATTCAGTCGATTTAATAAATGGAGAGATGAGAATGAATAGTACTGAGATTTTTCGGTTTGCGATTAAAAATGTTCCAAAACATGTAGATGAGTTACTTTTAAAATATCAACTAACAACCGATGATATTGATTTATTTGTGTTTCATCAAGCAAGTTATTATTTGTTAGAAATAATAAGAAGAAAAATTAAAGTTCCGAAAGAAAAGTTTTTTGTAAATTTAGAGTCGTTTGGAAATTCTGTTTCTTCAAGTATTCCACTAGCTCTTTACGATGCAGAACAAAAAGGCTTATTGAAAAAAGGAATGAAAGTGATGTTGGTGGGATTTGGTATAGGATATAGTTGGGCAGGAACAATAATAAAATATTAAATAAATTATGACATTAGAAGCATTTACAAAAGCGTTAGAAGAAGAGTTTGAAGAAATAACTCCTGGCACAATTTCTCCCGACTCGAACTACAGAGAAATAGAGGGATGGAGTAGTATGCACGCATTGATTGTAATCGCATTTGTGGACAATCATTATGACATCATTTTGAGTGCCGCTGATTTGAAACAAACAAGTACTATTAAGGATTTATATAATATCGTTCAACAAAGAGTAGGTTAAATTGGCAATTCATCAAATACATAACATTTCAATTGATGGAATCGTGACTTGTGTTCCTTCTTCTATTGTGAAAACAGTAGATTACGATTTAATTTCTAAGGAAGAACAAAATTTATTTACGAAAACAACTGGAATCATAGAAAGAAGAGTAGCCTCTTCTGAGATTGCTTGCTCCGATTTATGTTATAAAGCCGCTCAAAAGTTATTAGAAGAATTTAATTGTAAAGAAGAAATTGATATCTTAATTTTTGTTTCTCAATCTCCAGACTATTTTTTGCCTGCTACATCTGTAATTCTTCAAGATAAACTAGATCTTTCTAATTCCTGTATGGCATTTGATGTTAATCTAGGGTGCTCAGGATATGTCTATGGACTATCTATTATCGGTAACATGCTTCAATCTGGGCAATTCAAAAAAGCATTGCTGATGGTAGGTGATAAATCTACAACTTCAACCGCTTACACAGACAAAAGTTCTTATCCTTTATTTGGAGATGCTGGTACCGCTACACTTTTATCTTATAAAGAAAACGCAACACCTTGGTATTTTAACCTTCAAAGTGATGGAAGTGGTAAAAATGCCATAATTATCGAGCACGGTCATTCTCGATATCCTTATAATTCTGATTCTGATGTAATATTTGAGATTGATAAAGGTATTAAAAGAACAAAAAAACATCTTGCACTGGATGGAATGGAAATTTTTAATTTTGCTTTGAGAGAAGCCGCTCCCAACATCAAAAAACTATTAGAATATTCAAGTACAAATATTGACGATGTCGATTATTTTGTTTTTCACCAAGCCAATAAATTGATTAATGAAAGTTTGAGAAAAAAGTTAAAAATTAACATCGACAAAGTCCCGTATTCTATAGATTTATTTGGAAATACAAGTTCCGCTTCTATTCCGCTTACTATTTGTCATCAACTAAAAAATGAATTAATCTCTCAAAAACAAAAACTGCTTTTAAGTGGCTTCGGAGTAGGTTTTTCGTGGGGAAGTGTGATTTGCGAAGTTGAAAATGTTTATACAAAATTGATGAATTATGATTGATTTAAAGGGAAAAAAAATAGCAGTCACCGGAGCATCTTCTGGAATAGGGAGAGAAGTTGCAATATTAGTCTCAAAATTAGGAGCTGATTTAATTTTAACAGGAAGAAATCAAGAAGCACTTAATGAAACGGCTTCTCAAATAGCAACTAACTGTGAAGTTATTTTATGTGATTTGTCAGTAGAAGAAGAAATAGAAAATTTTGCAAAAAAAATTAAATCAATAGACGGATTAGCCCACTGTGCTGGAATTGTGCAGCCTTTTCCTATTAAGTTTATCAAATCCAAACATATTGACACAGTTTTAAAGATTAATTTATATTCTGGAATTTTACTTTGTAGCAATCTCCTGAGAAATAAATCTTTTAATAACGGCTCAAGTTTGGTTTTTATATCTTCAGTTTCAGCCGATCATCCATACAATGGGAGTGCTTTATATTCTATTTCAAAAAAAGGATTAGAAGCTTTTGCAAGGTCGTTTTCCTTAGAGCAATCAATTCAAAAGATGAGGGCCAATGTAGTTGTTCCCGCATTAGTAAACACAAACATTTATGAAAAAACTAAAGCAGCTTATGATGAAGAATTTATTAAAAAAATAGAGGCGCAATACCCTTTAGGAATTGGAGAACCAATTGATGTTGCAAATATGATTGCATTTTTATTGAGCAATAACGCCCAATGGATTACAGGAACTTCTATCAAAATGGATGGTGGACTATTATTAAATAATAATACTTAGAGATGGATAATAATATAAATTACAGCATAGTTGTTCCTGTATATAACGCAGAAAATTCACTTGAAGAATTAATATCTCAAATCAATACTTTTTTTGATAATAATTACAATTTCGAAATGATTTTTGTTGATGACTACAGCGAAGACAATAGTTGGAATGTTTTACAAAAAATAAAATCAAAACATAAAAACGTCACAATCATTAAAATGGCAAAAAACTTTGGACAGCATGGCGCTACTTTATGTGGTATAAAATATGCCAAAGGAGAATTTGTAATTACAATTGATGATGATATAGAAATTGAGCCTAAAGAAATAGGTAAACTAATTGAAAAACAAGATGAAACAAAAGCTCTGCTTGTTTATGGAATTTTTAAGAAGAAAAACAGTTCTTTACTCAGAAATACTTTGTCCAGCTTGTATAAGCTGGTTGCAAAAATAGAAGGAAAAGAAAAGGGTAAAGGAAGTAGTTTTAGATTAATTCATAGAAATTTATACACTCAACTCGTTAACAATCATAGGCATTTTGTCTTTCTTGACGAGCTTTGTCTTTGGTACACAAGTGAAATCAGTTTTACACCAGTTCAATTCAATTCAAATCATTTCGATAAGAAAAGATATAAAACAAGCGGACTTATAAATATCACATCAAATTTGATTCTTTTTTCTACAAGTTTTCCTTTGAAAATAGTGACTTACATAGGGCTGATTATGACGTTATTAAACTTTGGTTTTGGTAGTTATTTTATCATCAAAAAAGTGTTCTTTAGAATAGACACTCCAGGATTCTCAGCAATTATAGTAAGTGTTTTATTTTCCTCTGGCTTAATAATATTGAGTATTGGAATCATAGCACAATACATAAGACACATGTTGAGAAAACTCAATAATGTACCTTCATACAATGAACTTGAAATTGATTCTTATGCTAAAGATTAGTCAATATGGAGTTCATCTGACCAGATTGCAATTTGATGAAATTGAATTGGTTAGGCAATGGAGAAATCAAGATTTTGTAGTAGATAATATGGACTATAAAAAAGTAATCACTAAAGAAGAACAAGAGAAATGGTTTCATTCTATTAATAATAAATATAATTATTACTTCGTTATAAATTGGGAAAACAAGAAAATTGGAGTCATCAATGCAAAAAATTACAATCCACAATTAGGATTCGGAGAAGGAGGTATATTTATTGGTGAAAAAGAGCATCTCAATTCAATCGCTCCAACATTTGCTACTTTATGCCTTTTAAATGTCGTTTTTTTAGAAATTAAGTTGACAAATATTTCAAGAGTGAAAATACTTAATTCAAATCAAAAATCTATAGATTACAATAAATTACTAGGGTATAAATTAATCCCCAAATCTAATGATGGAATTAGTTCGTATTACGAATTAACATTAGAAAACTACTTAAAATATGGCTCAAAGTTGAACCAAGCGGCAAAATTAACCCACAATAATAATGATGAGATTCAGATTACAGGAAGGCCATCTGATACAAACCTTGAACAAATAAACGAGTATCTCAAAAATCAAATTTGTCAATAGGAAAAACCCCAGATTTTAGAGCCTCTTGCCATAATTGATATGGAGCAAGCGACAATAAAAAAGGGTCTTCTAAACTCTTAATTTTATAATCTGAAATCTCTTGAGCCGAATAACCCCATTTTGCATTGGGGATATCGAACATTAAAACAACTCGATCTTCATTACTATTATTCCAGGCTTCATGTTCAAAGGAATCATCAAAAATGAGGAGTTCTCCCTCTTTCCAATATTTGGTTTCGTCACCAACTCTAATACCACACAAATCTCCTTTAGGGACAATTAGTGGTAGGTGGCATCTTAATACCATTCTAGAATAACCTTTATGAGGTAAAATTTTAGTATTTGCTTTCATGTAAGAGTAGTCACAGGACATGATTTCTGAAATACCATAGATTAGGTTTGCTGTTTTAGGACATAATGCTGCATGAGAAGGAAATTTCATTGAAAAGAAGAGAAAAGAAAAAACCTTCCAAGCTTTTTGTTCTTCTGATTTTACATAACTGGGAAAAGTTCTCAACCAACTTTCTTCTTTATTCATTTTAATTAAATTCAACAACTCTTCTTTTAAAGTTGTAAAATGATTTTCTAATTCTAAAATATTAGGAAAATCATTTTTATTATAAAAAAATGACGGGTTTTTATCTGATAGTATAGAGTTGTCTGAATTTTCCATATTTAGTGCTAAGGTATAAATAATTTGAAGATAATTGAAAAATTTATACCTGTCTAAAACTAATTTATTTTATTTACTTTTGACAATCTAAAAGAATTTGTCAATGAATAAATTATGGTTTAGTTTATATGATTTTTCATTCGAATATAAAGGTTCAGAATCTTCATTTATTGATGATTCTAGTTTTTTATGGCACAAAGAGTTTCAAGAAAAGTATGCTGCAATATATGAAGAATTAAAGTTATATTTAAAAGCCAATGAACTTGAAGGGTACTTCAATACCTCTATGGTTTCTAAGCCCAAAAGTTGGAAAACGATAAGTTTAAAAAACTGGGGGATTAATTTGTTTAAAAACCAAAAGAATTTCCCGTTAACAACTTCAATTTTAGAAAAATATCCAGAGATTTTGTCTTTGTCATTCAATTTGTTAGAACCCAATAGTTCTATTCTTCCTCATTGTGGTGATACAAACGGTATTTATCGTTGTCATCTTGGTTTAAGTGTTCCTGATGGACTGCCAAAATGTGGGTTTAGAGTTAGAGACGAGGTTAGGTCTTGGGAAAATGGTAAGTGGCTTATTTTTATGGACGCTTACAATCATGAAGCATATAATAATTCAGAAAACCCACGTTTTATAATGGTGATAGATGTTTTGAGAGGGGAGTATAAGCATAAAAAAAATAAAATAATCGCTACCGTAAGAACTTCTTTATTTCTTCAAAAAAGAGCACAAACATTGAAGTTTTTATTAAAGTTTCCTCCATTTGTTATTCAGGGAATTGCCATTCTCATAAGTCCGTTTGCTTTGATAGCAACAAAAATATTTAACTTATTTAAGGTTTACTGATGGATACTACAAAGACAAAAGAGTGGTACTCATTTGCAGAGCGATACGAATATAAAGGGAGTGAACCTGCTTTTTTTAATATTGACCATTTTAAATGGAAGAAAACTCTTGAAGATAATTACAAAATATTTTTATCTGAAATTGAAGAATTGATAGTAATAGAAGAAAAAAACATTATCCCTTATTTTAATGAAACGCTTGCATCCAAAAAAGAAAACTGGACAATCTTTCCTTTGATGGTTTGGGGAGATGTTAAAAAGGAAAATGTATTAAAAACCCCTAAGACATTTGATGTCATAGAAAAAATTGAAGGTGTTACTTCTTGTGCTTTTTCTATTCTACAGCCTCATACTAAAATAAAACCTCATCATGGAGATAGTAATGTAATGTACAGAGTTCATTTGACTTTAAAATCAGAGGCATCACTTCCAATAATGGGAATGAAAGTAAAAGATGCTGAAATTAGTTGGGAAAACGGAAAAGTATTTGCTTTTTGTGATGCGCATGAGCATGAAGTTTGGAATGATTCCGATACATCAAGATATGTATTAATTGTTGACATTCTCAGACCTGAGTTTATCAATGATAAATCAAATATCTGTGCTAAAGTAAAAGCAACTCTTTTTTGGCAATTGAAATTCCAGAGAATTTATGTATTTAAACATTTTCCAAATTTTTTTAGAAGAGTCTTAATGAATGTAACCTCATTGTTTTTTATTAAAAAGTCTCAATAAACTTTGTATAAACTGTCTAAAGCATTTTTAATTATTGGTGTAAACATCTCTTTTCCATAGTCGTTTAGGTGATGGCTGTCAAAAAACAACTCAGGGTTGTTTTCAAAAGTTCTTTCAAAATTTAGTATTGGTAAATCGTGTTTATTTATTATTTCTTCCGAAGGTCTGATTAGTATATATCTAGCATTTACGTTATTTTTTATTTCACTAAAAACATAATTGGTCATAGGAAACTTTATAAAAATAGGTTTTACATTATTTTGTTTACACAACAAAATGGTTTTTTCCAAATATTTTAATGATGTTGGGGCAAATAAGTTCTCATAATTTTTGGAACACATTAACTCTTCTTGTACAAAAAACTTTGCTTTAGCTTTTTGTTTTTCTATGGGTAATTCACTAAAACGCAGTTTATTTTTCTTTTTTCTGTTTTGATGTGCTGTATTCATAGCAAACTGCCATTCTATATATGGAAACAAGGTTAATTTGATATAGTCGTAATAACTTCCATACAGGTCTTGTTCAAATTCTGATAATTCACTCAAAGGGATGAGGTTTTTGTAAAATCCTTTTTGAGATCTGTACAAATTAAAGCCTTTAGAAAAAGTAACAATATCACATGGTAAAATTATATATTCGGGATCTTTTAAATTTTTATTTTCTAGCAAATATTTAATTTTATAGTATGTCATCACATTGTTTTCTCCGAAATACGCAATAGAATATAACCCGTCAATTTTTGTTTCATCAATACTTCTATTAGAATGAGAGTCCCCAGCCAGAATGGTTCGGTAGTATTTATCACTAGACAAGATATTGTCAAATTTTATGACCAGTTCATTTCTTCTGTTGTTTACATAATGAAATAAGAGAAGAAAACTAAAATGAACCACTAAGAACAAAACACTTATATAAATCAATTTTTTCTTCATGATTATTTAAAATTGGTAATATTGAAAAGTAATGTCTGCACGCATACTCAAAAAAACTAAACAAAAAATCATAAACACATATAACAGAGCACGAATTTTGAAGCTTTTGACATTCTCAACGCATGTCCCTTTAGGCGAAATTTGAAAATATTGAAAAAACTCAAATATTAGTATTAACCCAAATACTGTATATACTTTTGTAAAAGTCATGGTGTAATTTTCAAACAAAAATAAGTTTTTTACAATATATATGCTTTCATTAAAATTCGATGTTCTAAAAAATATGCACAAACTCATCATCATCAAAATGATAGTTAAATAATTTAAAATAGGACTGAAAGAATTTTTTTTCTTAAATATTTTCTTTCTTTTTTTTCTTGTAGTGATATCTCCGAGCATCCATATAAAAGCTAGATTTGCATACAACATATAATTCAACGTGGCGCCATGCCAAATGCCGACCAATTGAAAGAGTATCCATAAGTTAATCACAGTTCTTAATTTGTTCCCTCTTACGACTCCTCCTATGTTGTCAAACACATATTCTTTGAGCCATCTAGAGAAAGTAATGTGCCATCTTATCCAAAATTCACCAACACTTTTAGAATAAAAGGGTTTGTTAAAATTAGCAGGCAAATTAATGTTGAACAATATTGCAGAGCCAATTGCAATATCAGAATAGCCAGAAAAATCAACATAAATTTGATACACAAAACCAAACAATATAAGCCATAATTCAAACCCTTGATATTCATCTATATTTGCAAAACACGGATTGATTATTTGAGCAATTGAATCTGCAATTACAATTTTTTTAAACATCCCCCACAAAATTAATTTACCTCCATCAATAATGTTTTGAGGATTAAAATTTTCACATCTATTGAATTGAACAGATAAGTTTTTTGATTTTTCAATTGGCCCAGCAATTAGTTGAGGAAAAAAACTTACCGATAATGCATAATCAGAAAACGAATCGATTGGGCTATATTTTTTTTGATAAATATCAATACAATATCCCAAGGTTTTGAAAGTATAAAAGGATATTCCAAGAGGGATTAATAAATCTTGAGCAGAAAAATTTGGCCAATTCATCATCTCTATATCAATCAAGTGAAAGTACTTGAAAATCACAAAAATGATTAAATCAATAACTAAACCGAATAAAAAATAAAACTTTCTCATTTTGGAGAAGTACTGTAATAACTTTTAGAACTTGCCCAATAAGTTATCCAACTTGTAACAAACATCAATAATGCAAAGCCGACTCCGAAAAAGAGTAAAAGAGGTAAGATGCTAATAAAATTATGATTTTCCTTTTATCAGAAAAACGATAAAACAAAAAGACAATCACGGCTAAAAACAAAAGATATGGAAAAGAAGCAAAGTTCATTACATTATTCTTTTATTAGTTTGAATTTCAACGGAAATCTATTGATAAAAGGCCTAGATTTGTAATATAATTTTACATAAAAATAGGAAATAAAATAGTTGACTTTTTCTAAAAAAGACAACTCTAAATTAGAATTATCTGACGATTTGTAATTAAATAATTTAGCATTAGTCTTGCAAATTTGATCTAGTAATTTAAGATCTTTAATTTCCATTTCATTTTTAAAAGCATTTACTCTATTGGTATTGATTTCTTTTTCTAGATTCTCATGCATGTTTGTGATTTTATCAAAAACCTTTTGTGTAACTTGATTTTTGAAATGTGATTTAATTTTTTTAGATAAATCTTGAAAAGATAACAGTTTTTTGTGATAGCGAATTCCTAAAAAGGAACACAGGGTTTTTAGTTCTTTTTCTGGCTGTTCTACTAGATTTTCATATTTTATATAGATAATATCATTCGAAATACCCATGCTATCCTTTTTTATAACATCATAGAAATAATTCCAAGAGGCCGCTAATTTGTATAATGAACTTTTGGGATCTGAGTATCTTTTTCTCGAAATGATATTGTCTCTATAATCCCTCACTAAAACAATAAACTTTGCTCTAGGATAAAGTTTCTTGAGATCTTTAATATATATTGAATAGACCGGATTTTTATCTATTATCAATTTGACTTTTTGCTTATGTTCAGCAAATGGATAGTGTAAATAGACCAATTTACATACATTTTCATAAGTCTTTTGAGAATCTTCCATCTCCATAATGCTGTTTAATAAGCCTTTATCTGGCTTCCAAAAACTTACAGTTTTACTGTATTTGTATTGAAGCAAGTCAACAAATTCCTCAATTACTTTATTCTTCTTAAAATCTTTATTCCTAAATGTATTATGAAAATTTATTATAAATTCGTTTTCTGGTGTTGCTACTACCTCATCGTGTAGATTCAAAATATTCGTCAACAAGGTGGTCCCCGATCGTCCCATTCCTATTAGAAATACCATTTCGGGTAAGGGTAGATGAACATTATTTTTTAATGAATCCATTCTTCTTGTATCGTTCAATTAACTTTTTTAACTTAAAAGTTGGTGGCATATAGTAGATGATGTAATCCTTATAAACTTCGATTATAGCTTTTGATATTGGGATAATATATCTGCAATGATAATAAAACTTTTGAAATATATTGATTTTATACTCAGAATTATATCCAAATTTTACACCTATTGAATTGCAAAATACATCACAAATAAAAATTTCCTTTTTAGAAAGCTCTTCTTTCCATGAATCTCTTCTAGATTGATTTACTTTTTTGTTTAGGTCTGAGTACTTTTTAAAAAATCTAACTTTATACTTTTCAGGAATTTCTTTGTTGTCAAGTTCTATTTCTTCATTATAATTTTTTAAAACCATTTTCGGATCTAGGTCAAAGAATTTATATATTTTATTCAAATGTAAATCGTTTTCAGTTACCAAATCTTCATATTTTACAATTATTGAACGTGTTTTATGTGAAGTATGAAATTTTAAAATATTATTATTAAAAATTCTCCATCTATATGCATTATATACTATGTTTGGGGACTTGTAGTAAACACTTTGTTTTCTGGACAACACATTGGCTCTGTAGTCTCGAATTATGAGTAGAAATTTAGACTTCGAAGAAAATTCTTGAAGTTGGTTTAGATACAAAGAATACGAAGGGTTTTTATCCAAAATGTATTTTGTTTTGACAATAGGCTTGTTTTTAATAATAAAACTTTCGTAAATCATTTTAACGGTTTCTTCATAAGAAACAAATAGTTTTTTATTAGTAAGTTCTTCAAAACCTTTAATAAGTTTGTTCTTATCGAAATGCCACCCCACCCAAGGGTGAGATAAACCATAAATTTCTATATGCTTTATTATCAAATCGAACTCTTTTTTGTTGATGTTTTTGTTTTTGAATTTATTTAAAAAAAAAACAAGGAAAACTGCTTCTGGGACACAGTGAATATTCTGGTGTCTTTTCAAAAGATTACTTACCAAAGTAGTTCCAGACCTACCAATTCCAATGATGTAAGATATGTTTGTGTTTTCACCTAAAGACATTACTGTCGTATATATTTGTTGTTAATGTTGTGCTTCACTCTTCTTTTTACATTTAAAAAATGATGTAAATTTATAGAGTTTAGTTTAAAAAAAACATAAACCCTAATTTCTAAATAAAAATACTTTATTTTCATGAAAATCTTTTCTAGTGAAGAAAATTGGTTTTCTGTTTTGTAATTGAAAAACAATCCATCATTACCACAAATTATTTCTATTTTTTTTCTTGTCTTGTCGTTTAGTTTTTCATTCCAAATATTTACTCTTGAATTTGAAATAGGTTTAGACAGGTCTGTTATTTTTTTTAATATTCTTGGGTCAGGATTTGAAGTTGCGCTATACTGTTTTACTTTTTCCTCAATAGATAACCTATAATCAAATATATTATCATTAAAATTTAACCCGAAATTGTAATATATATTTGCGATAGTTTCTTCTGGGTTTTCAACCAGAATTTCATATTTAACTATGCTAATTTTTTCTGGATATTTCAAATATAATTGCTGTATTTTTTTTGCATAAAATCTCCAAACTATAGCATAAAAAACTGCAGATTTATTTTGTTTAAATTTGTGTTGACTTTCTAGATTTGACGCAACAAATGCCCTGTAGTCTCTAATCATAACGCAAAATTTAGCTTCGGGATATATTGCTATTAATTTTTCAAAATGAAATGTGTAAAGGTTGTTTTTATCTACAATACTTTGTATTTTTGATGAGGTCTTGTTGTGTAATAAAAGATGAATTTTTTTATTTAACTGACCATAGTCGCATGATTCGTTCCCTTCAAAAGCAGACAATACTTTTTCTTTATCTATTTGGTATAGAGGGTTGCTCGATGACACTTTGAATAAACTAAAATATTTTTCATATTCGATTTTCATTTCTGGACTAATTTGTTTCATTGTTCCAAAACGTTTATAAAAATATATTAAATGCTTGATTTCAGGAGTTGCCACACATTCATCACTGTAATTCAAGAGCATCATCAACAAAGTAGTCCCACTTCTGCCAGGACCAATGATAAAATTCATCTTTATTTTGTCTAACTCCTCATTTGAAATCATTGATATGAATAGATTTAAGTATTAAAAAAAAAGACCGCCAATTGGAGGTCTTTAATTATTTTTCAAAAATAAAAAATTATTTTTTTTGGGCTTTCTGCTCCCTTAAATAACTCATTAATTCATTAGTTGGCATTGTTTTACCATCTACTTTCACAGTTTTGATTCCTACTGAAAGTAACATTGAATTCATAGTTCCCTTGCTGTTTGCTTTCGGTAAATCTACTTTTACAACATTCCCATTGATAGTAACATTGTTAATTCCTTTGTGAGCCTTCATTTTTTCTGCAATTTCTTTTTGATTTCCTTTCACTTCTTCCAAAGTGAAATTAAAACTTACGTTTTCATTGTCTATAACTTTTTTGGAAGTTTTAGAGTCAAAACTTGCTGTTTGAGCATGTGCAAAACCTATTGAAAATACAAGCGCTAATGTTGTTAAAATATTTTTCATAATGTTAAATTTTAATTGTAGTTAATAATTTAAATTCAAAGATATAAAAAAAAATTAAACTTTTATTTTTTTATTCTTAAGTGAACGAAAAAAAGATAATTATCATTATGAAAATTACACTTTATCCTTATTAATCTTAAATTCACAATAAAAATTTGTCAGACAACTATTACTTTTGTAATTTCGTCCTCTTAAAAATTACCTCTTGTCGATATATTTATTTGATCAATAGGTATTTTAATTAAATACGAACATTTATGAAAAGTTTAATATTATTGTTTTGTCTTATTTTTATTCCTTTTGCATTTAATGCAACTAGGCATTATGTTAAAAACACCAACGATTCAGGAACAGGAAGTTTGAGAGATCAAATAGCCGCGTCAAATACAGGAGATACTGTATTTATTGATGTGGCTGGGATCTTGACATTACAAACGGGAATAGTGTTAAATAAAAATCTTGTTATTATTGGACCTGGACCTATTCATTTTAACATAGACATGAGTTTGATTAATGGAGTTGTGGAATCTGCTTTTAATTTCCATTCTGGAAGTTTTAATTTTAATTTCGATGGTATTGGGTTTTTTAATGGGAGTGCTACTTGTATTGGTGTGAACTCTGCATTTTTAGGGACAATAAATGTGAAACGTGGATGGTGGGAATGTTGGGTTTGAAGGATGTTCATTTATGGATAATATATCTGCTAATGCAGCGGGGGTATGTCTTTTTCTGGTAATACTGCCAAATTCGCAATTGTACGTTCTTTCAAAATGAAGCTAATACGTTTGGTGGAGCATTGGTCTTTTCTGCAGGTTCTACAGAGTTTAATTCATAACACTTTTTTTAGATAATGGACAAACAATAACTGGAGGATTAAATGCCAGAGTTTATCAGCGTTGAAACTGGTGCTACTGTTAATCTAAGAAATAACATAATCACACAAGCAGTGGTAGTGGAATTAATCAAATAATAATTAATAATGGTGGTACAATTAATTCTCAAGGAGGAAATGTTACCCGTGATAATGCCTCCAGGAGATTGGGCTCCTTCGGGAAGTGATCTCATTAACACCGCTGTAACTTTAGGAACTATGGTTACTGATGGTTGGGGGTTAAAGTATTTTCCTTTTGCGGACAATGCAAGCGCAGGGAATTAATATAGATACCAACCCAGTGGCTTGCCCCTTTATGACCAAAGAAGAGTTTGGCGTGTAATGGATGATGGAACTAGTCTTGAATTTGCGGATGCAGGAGCTGTTGAATACACACCTAATACGGTGAGGTTTTCTAACGATTTAATATCTATAAGTTCAAGTTTAGGTTCCTTGAGTGGCAACGAAGCCATAGTTTTTGAAATGCTTTCTATTCCTATTCTAACTAGTGGAGATCTGCCTATAGGAGGTCTTTGGTTAAACAAATCTAATACGATTGTAAATGGTTTTTCTCAAAACGGATCTCGTGTTCCTGGGCCAGGAAACAATGTGGATACTTTGATAAGGCCAGCATTGAACTTAGTTACTTTTGATGGGAATTTTAGTACTGAACTTCAGGCAATAGGAACAGGTGTACTAACTGATTCTGTATATATTGCTGGTCTAGAATTTAGAAACATGAATGCTACCACCAATTCATGTGCAATAAAGTCAATGGTCAAAATACCATTATAGAAGGTTGTCACATAGGAGCAGTTGGGTTTGGTGAAAGCGATAAAAATATGTATGGAATTATTGCTGATAATAATTCTTCATTTTTCTTGGAGGTTTTGGATTTACACTGGAAAATTATATCACAACAGAAGAAATGTAATTTCTGGTAACATTAATGCAGGAGTTAGAAGTTTTAGCACTAATCAAAATATTATTAAAAATAACATTTTGGTTTAGTGAAAGATGGAAAAACTGAATTTGACGTAGATCCTACCTCTGACACTTCATTGGTTTTTCTTAATACAGTTGGAATAGGAAATACAATTGGAGGCTCACTTTGTTGGGAAGACAGGAATATTTTACAGGAAACTTTTAAGAATTTATCTATACTAACGCTCCAAACAATAAAATATACTAACAATATTTTGGACTGGATTTTCAGGAGAGTTTAGTAATAACAATACTATTTTTCATATGCTTTCTAATTGAAAGGTACATCTGCCTCTAGTAATTTTATTGGAGGAGTCTAACTTAGGTAATTATTTTACATCTTCTATTGAAGGTGCTGTTAAAATTTTAGATGGTGGAAATAATAAAATGATAGGAAACCATTTCGGTTATTCTGTTTCTTTAAATCAAACCAATGCTTATAATGGGTATCATGGAATTGCAATATATGGCCCTAGTGCTTCTTCAAATATAATTGGAGTGCTGGAGGCAGAAGAAACTACATTTGTAATACTACTTTAGGAGACTACAACACTGGAGTTTATCTAGATCTTGCAACAAACACCAAAATTCAAAACAATTTTATTGGTATTCTTCCTGATAGTACAGTGGACCTAATCAAGAAAGCAGGTATAGAAATCTATAATGGATCTTCAACAGTTATAGGTGGTTTTAAATTTAGGAAACTTTATAGGAAATAATGGAATCGGAACGACTAGTTGGTGATTCATCTGTAATTTCTAATGATTCGATATTGGCTAATACCATCGGAAGAATTCCAAGTGCTACTTTCACTTCTCCTAATGATATCGGAATTTCAATAGATCAGTATTTCAAAGTAAATATTGGAGATACAATTGCAGGGCATGGAAATATCATTTGGGAAAACAATCAAAAAGGAATTAGCATAAACAATTGTGATGAAGTATTTATAGCTAACAACTCATTATATAACAATAACCCAAGTTTTATATACAACTATCCTTTTGGTATTGATATAGGCCCTTTAGATATTGAAAATACTCAAGGCAACTCTCCGATAGCCAATAATGGTATGACTCCTCCTAATTTATTTACTGCTACAAATTGTATTACCACAATTTTTGATATCGAACATGAAAATGAACCTGGTGAAGATTATATGATTGAGTTTTTCAACACTACTAATGGAAATGAAGGGGATACTCTTATTTTTAGAACATATATCTCTCAGTCGCAACCAATTGACACCTTTACTGTAGATTTTGGTTTTATTTTCGAAGGAGGATTTGTTGCTACAAGTACTCGTTTAACGAATAATAATGCTTCGCTTTCAAAAATGGTTACTTCGGAATTTAGTTATTCGTCTAGTGCTGCCGATTTATTTTCATTATACATTTATTCTTTTCAAGATACTATTTGCGAAGGTACTATTCCCGAGTTAAATGGCTATGATGAAATGGCTAATACAACAATTTGGTTCTCAAGTAATGATTATAACCCTGCAAATAGACTGTTTGAAGGTCCTTTTTATTATCCTTCAGGTCTAGCTGTTGGATCACACACTTTTTGGGCTGTAGATTCAGTTGCGGGATGTTACGGCCCTTACGGGGACTCTATAGTTATAACTGTTTTGCCAACTCCTCAACTGATTTATACGGACTCACTTTGTACAAGTAATAGTACCGCCACTGTTACAGTAGGAAATCATGTGTATAATGGTGGGTCTTACAGTGCACAGTGGGCTTCTGGATTCCCCCCTACATCTCCAAACAATAATATCGATTTGTTAAACTCATTTGGAAATGATATTTTTCTGGATTTGATGATAGGTCCAGCATTCAATTCAGGGATTCAAGATTCTTTGATAATTACGTTAACCTCTGATGGTTGTAATTTTACAGATACTGCTTTTATAAGAGTTTTCGAAGTTCCATCTATTACAACTCCAAGCTCTATTAACCCATCAACTTGCGGTGGTGTAGACGGACAAATTCTTCTTACTGGTTTAAGTTTTTCTACTTCTTATGAATTGTTTTATAATGGTTCTACAACTCCATTTACTTCAAATTCAGACGCATCTGGTAATTTTGTTTTAAACAACTTACCTGCAGGTGTTTACACTTTAGATTCAATTGGAAATTCTGGTGTAAATTGTCGTTCTGTACTCAACCAAACATTTACTCTTATAGACCCTCCAATTCCAGTAGTAACTGTTGGTCCAGATTATTTTATCTGTGAAGGAGAAAGCGCAACATTATCGGGTTCTGGTTCAGGAACTACAGGTCCATATTCTTATAATTGGGATAATGGAGGTGGAGTTTCTCAAACCACTGTTGTAAATCCAGTAGCTACTACTATTTACACTTTAACTGTTACTGATGTTCCTACAGCATGTTCGAGTACTAATCAAGTTACAGTGAACGTAAATTCTCTTCCGGCAATATCTATTGTTTCACCCAGCGATATTTGTGATGGAAGCACCCATACTTATGACGCTACAGTTACTGGTGCTGGACCTTTTAACTTCAATTGGCAAAATGGAATTGACTTCGTAAGTAATGCTGTTGAAGATGCATCAACTGTTGTCTTAATCCCAGGTACATATATTCACAAACTAATTGTAACAGATGTTAATGGTTGTGTTGATTCGAGTAACGTAACCTTGAATGTAAACCCACTTCCAAATGAAGGAAATCCTTTTATTTCTGATCTTACATGTAATGGTTCTTTTGATGGTTCCATTATGTTAGCACCAGTTGGATCATATAATTATAATTGGACTGGTCCCAACGGTTTCACTTCTTCCAATCAAAATATTATTGGATTAGAGGCTGGAAGTTATTCTCTTACAATGACTGATGCGGTTTCTGGGTGTATATCAAATTACAATGCGGTAGTAAACGAACCTTCATTAATTCATCCAAATGCAGTGGTTACAAACGCAACATGCTTCGGTGTTGCTGATGGAACTATGGCTGCAAGTGCAAGTGGAGGTATTGGAGGATATACTTATGATTGGTACACTGATGCTGGACTTACTTCTTTATACAGTTCTTCTAACCCTGTAACCTCTGTTTTAGGAGGGGTTTATTACCTATTAGTAACAGACGCAAATAGTTGTCAAAGAGATACTATGATTACCGTAAATCAACCCCCACAAATCATTCTTTCTCCTACAGTAACTTCAAATTACAATGGTTTTGAAATCTCTTGTGCTGGAAATTCAGATGGAGAGTTAGATGTTGTTGTTTCTGGAGGTGTAAGTCCATTTATTTTCGATTGGAATGATGGCGTTACTACAGTTTCTACAACACAAACTGCAACGAATCTTCCAGCTGGAAACTATAACATTAATGTAACTGATGTAAATGGATGTTTTCAAACTTCGTCCATAAATTTATTTGAACCCACTGCTGTTAGCGTAAATGCAAACAGTACAAATGTAACCTGTTTTGGTTTTTCAGATGGAACAGCAGAGGCAATACCCAACGGAGGAACCGGAGCATTTACAATAGATTGGTACAATGACCCATATATTACTTGGTTTAGTTCAGCAAATCCAGTTAATAACCTTAGCCCAGGTGCTTATTATGTAGAAGCAATTGATGCTAATGGATGTGTTGCGCAATTTGGACCTGTTTCAATTAACGAACCTACAGAAATTCTTGCCTCTTTTGGTTCAACTCAAGAAATATGTGATGGAAATAGTGACGGAAGTCTTTTTGTACAAAATGTTTCAGGTGGAGTTACATCTACAAGTTACACAGTTTCTTGGCAAACCAACCCTGGAGGCGTTTCTGTTGGAACTGGAGATTCACTAATTAACGTAGGTGTTGGTGATTACATTGGGGAAGTTACTGATGCAAATGGATGTCTTGTAAATGGAGTTGTAGATATTCAACCTGGAGAAACTTTCAATCCTTTCATTGCCGTATTTAGTACTGACTCTTGTGTGAATTCAAACTCATTTACTTTTGAACCAATCAATTCTCCTTCAAGCGGAATCAATGATATTTCTTGGAATTTTATGAACGCAACACCCGCTACGAGTTCAAATTTTGTAGCAAGTGGAATTCAATTTAATGGTGCTGGAAATCAAACAGTAGATGCATCATATACGTCAAATAATGGATGTATTTTCGATACTACATTTACTGTTCAAATATTTGATACAGCAACTCTAGATATTCAATCTATTGATATTTCATGTTTTGGCTCAGTTGATGGTTCTATAACTTCTTCTGCAAGTGGAGGATTACCCCCATATCAATATTCGTTTAATTCTGGAGCATTTGCTACAATCAATTCGTGGAATGCTCTTAACACTGGAAGTTATTCGCTACAAGTTCAAGATAATGCTGGTTGTGTAGGGACTCTACAAAATGTAGTAATTATAGAACCTACAGAAATCACTTACGATACTTTAGTAACAGACATTATTTGTGGATTAAATAACGGATCCGCTGAAGTTATTAATGTAAATGGTGGTTCTGGAACTGTTTCTTTTGAATGGTTTGAAGATAATGATCTTATTATAAGTTTAGGAACTAATAACCCTTTGTCAAACTTAACGTCTCAAACGTATTACTTTGTAGGGACAGACGCAAATGGATGTGAGGTATTTGGAGAAGCTACAGTGGGAGTAGGCGCTGCCTCAATACCCGTCCCAACGATTGATCAAGGGACATTATTGGCTATTTGTGAAGACCCATCAGGAAGTTCTTATCCTGTTTTAAGTGCTACATCAAATGCTGGAACTACAGGAACTTTCACTTGGTATATTGGTTCTCTTTCAGGAAACACTTCTACTGGAAATACATTGGATTTAGACAACAGTAATGTTGCCAATCACTACATATATTTAACAGAAGAAAATGGAGGTTGTGTTTCTGAGGCAGATTCTATAGAACTACAATTAGAAATATACGATGCAACTTTCGATTACGAACCTTCATTCTGTTTAGGCGATGCTGTTCAAATAAATGGATCTGGAAGTGGAGATATCTTATGGTATAATAGTAATGCAGACGTCAGTGATACTACTATTTTTAACCCAATTATTACACCTACAAGTGCAACTTCAACTTATTATATGTACATCGGAACAACCAACTGTTTGTTTTATGATTCAATTGTTTTAGTTGCAGATCCAAATTGCGATAATAATGTAATTACTGTAAACGCTTTCTCCCCAGACGGAGATGGTGTAAATGACAACTTTATTTTAGATATTCCATCTTTATTGGGTGAAGCAAACTCAGTAACTTTTGTAAATAGATGGGGAGATGAAATCCAAAAATATCAGAACTACAACAACAATGATATTGTATGGGATGGAAGAAATAAAAATGGAGAGTTTGTTACAAACGGAACCTATTTCTATATTGTTGAAATACCTTCCTTGCAATTTAAACAAACAGGATGGATTCAAGTTGTGAGGTAATAAGAACAAAAAAAAATTAAAAAATTAAGATAAAAGCATCAAATGAAAAAGTTACTATTCGGATTAATACTCATAATGTCGGTTGGCAGCGAAATTAAAGCACAGCAAGATGCTTTATATAGCCAATATATGTTTAATCCATTTGCGATAAACCCTGCGTATGCTGGAAGTAGAAACGCTTTAAGTGGAGCGCTCATTGCTCGTAAACAATGGGCAGGAATAGATGGCGCTCCTACAACAGGGAGTTTTGCTGTACATAGTCCTTTTAAAGGAAAAAACTTTGCTCTTGGACTCAATGGAGTGGTTGACAAAATTGGTCCTGCTTCAAATAATGGTGCAATGGTTACTTATGCTTACCATTTAAAATTAGGTCCAGGTAAACTTTCTCTAGGCTTGAGAGGTGGAATTTATTCCAATAGACTAGACAAGTCATTGTTAAATTTCAATAATAATAATGATATTCAAAACACAGGTGAAGTTTTTCAAAAAGTAGTGCCTACATTCGATTTTGGAGGTTATTATTATACAAACAATTTCTATGCAGGATTAAGCATAAATCATTTGTTATCTTCTGGAACTTACAAACTGGATAGTATTGCTGCTAATGGTTCGCAAGTATTTAGCACTTACGATAGACACATTACTTTTGCTACTGGATATGCAATCGTTGTAAATCCTGATTTAGTTTTCAAACCCTCTGTTTTGGTTAGACAAGTACACGGTGCACCTTTAAACGTAGATGTGAATTTTAGCGTTTTGTTTAATAAAGTTTTTTGGGTAGGAGCATCTTTTAGATCTAGCAAAGCACTTATAGCAATTCTGGAATACAACATAACAGATTTTGTAAGAGTAGGTTATAGTTATGATTTTTCTTTTGGTCCAATTAGAACTTACACTTCTGGATCGCACGAAATTTTCTTAGGTTGCGACTTAAGTGTATCAAAAAGAAAGAACGCATATTCAACAAGATATTTATAAAATTAAAGCATTAAGAACAAAAGTGATGATTGGAAAAATTAATATAGTAGCGAGTATCATTCTATTTTCATTGTATGGTTTTGGAATGTCTCAGAATCCTCCTGTGAAAAACGTTACCAACAAAAAAGTAGATTTTGAAGTATATAATGTGCATGGTTTGAATACCGAATATGCAGACTTCAGCCCAGTACTTTATAAAAGCGAATTTATTTTTGCCAGCGATAGACAGTATAATTTTAATATTATCGGTGAAGACAATTGGAGTAATACCAAACATGTAAATATTTTTAAAGCACATATCAAATCTCAAGCGAATGATTCTGTAGTATTTGATAAAATTCACTTATTTGATAATATTTTTGTAGATGATGACCACTCAGGTCCAATTTGTTTCTCTCAAGACGGAAACACTGCTATTTTTACAAAAATTACATACAGAAAACAAAAAGTATTTAAGTCAGGTTCTCCAAGACCACAACTTTACGAAACTAAATTTGTAGATGGAAAATGGTCAAAACCAGAGAAATTGAATTTTGTAAAAGTGACAAGTTCTTACGGTCACCCAACACTTTCTAGTGATGGCAAAAAACTATATTTTGTAAGTGATGAATTTGGAGGAAAAGGAGGAAAAGACATATTTGTTTCTGAAATGACACCATCAGGATGGGGAATGCCTTTCCCTTTGAACGAAATTAACACTAAAGGGGATGAATTGTTTCCTACTATAGTTGGTGATGAATTGTATTTTTCATCAAACGGAAGAGGAGGAGAAGGCGGTCTTGATTTGTTTGTTTCTTACAACGAAAATGGTAAATGGTCAGAACCACAAAATTTAGGAAACACAATTAATACTTCATTTGATGAATTTGGAATCGTTTTTAATATCAACAAACAAAGTGGTTATTTTTCATCAAATAGAGACAATGGTTTAGGGGAAGATGATATCTATTATTTCAATAGAATAGAAACCGTAACACTTGAAGATAATTCTCTTTCTGGACAGTTTACATACAAATACTTGAACGATAAAATCCCCGGAGGATTAGAAGTCATGCTTTTGGACGAAGATGGAAATATTGTTTCTACTACCAAAACAAATGCAGACGGAACATTCGATTTTAAAAATTTAAAATCTGATCAAAGATATACCATCAAACTTTCAGAAAATGGTGAAGATGTAGAACTAACACTTTTTGGAAAAGATGCAGACGCTTTCTTACTTTCTAATAAAGAAGGGGAATTTGTATATAGAAAATTGTCAGCAGAAAATGTGGGTACTTTAGCATTAATGGACGAAGAAGATATAGATCCAGCGACAAGAGAAGGCTCTATTAGCGGACAGTTTGTTTACACCAAATTAAAAGGTGATGTACCTGCTGGAATAGAGGTTTACTTGATGGACGATGATGGAAATATCGTTAGAAGAACTACCACAGATGCCAACGGTAATTTTGTTTTCAAAAAATTATCAGCAGATGAAAACTATCGTATTAAAGCAGGAGATTTGAGTGAAGATGTAGAACTATACATTTACAACAAAAACAATATGGTATCTGCGACTCTAGCTTCAAGTGCCGATGGATATTTTGTATATAGAAAACTAGATACTGACAAAACAAGTGCACTTCAAACGCTTTCTTTGGATGAAGAAGAACTTTCTTTCCCTGAAAACTTTTCGATGGTTTCGGGGGAGTTTAAATACAGAACTTTAACTGAAGTTTTAAGTAATATCGATTATGAAATCTTTGATGAAAACTACAACCTTATACTTAAAGGACAAGCAGATGAAAAGGCATTCTTTAGACATTTCTCTCTACCTAATAAAGATGTTTTAATTTTTAAAGTCGATGGCGATAAATACAAAGAGTCTATGGATTTGATTATCATGGATAGAAATAAAGAAACCATCATTAGATTAGATAAAAATAGCGATGGATATTTCATCTATGAAAAATTAAAAGACGGAGTTAGCGATCTTGCTTTAGAAGAAGAAATTCTTAACTCTTTAAAAGGAAAAGGAATGTCTGGACAGTTTCAATACAAAAGCCTGAAAGAAAATGCTGGAGGTTTGGAATATGAAATTTATGACGAAAATGGAAAATTAGTAAGAAAAGGAAAAACAGATAAAAACGGTGTTTTCAATGAAACCGATTTGGATAAAAACGGAAAATTCAAATTTAAAATCTTAGCAGAAGAAAGTGATGTAATTTTGAAGTACTGGGATGAAGAGGCTGGTAAATTAATGGTCATGAACAAAACAAAAGATGGTTACTTTGCTTTTGGATACCTAAAAGACGAGTCAGTTAGCCTAAATACATCCGAAGAAGATGACAATAGCTTAGCGAATAGATACCAGTCAGGAAAACTATTTGATGTAGTAAACTATTCACACAACATTTATAAATTATCTGCCGAAAACAAGCAAAAAATTAGAACATTGGCAGATTTTATGAAAAAGAATCCAGAAGCTAAAGTGGTTATTGATGCACACGCTTCATTGGTAGGAACCAACGAATATAACAAAAAACTTTCTGAAAGAAGAATGTTGGAAGTGGTAAACTATCTTAAAGAATTGGGAATTCCAGAAGAGCGTTTCGAAGGAAAGCATTATGGTGAAGAAAACCCATTGATAGATTGTGCGAAACAAAAATGTTCAGAAGAAGAGTTGAGACAAAACAGAAGAACTGAAATTAAGGTGGTGAAGTAAAAACATTATTTTTACTATAGAAAAAAATAACCCACATCACTTTTCCACCATTTGATTATAATAATGTTTATATGAAAGGAATTATAGTAATTATAAACTTTCTAATTAATGTAACGTTATATTGTCAACAAGACTTTTTTAGCATAAAGTTTAAAGATACTGTTGTTTATGAAATTATTGATAATGAAGATGGCTCATTTTATAAGCATTGCTTCAATAAATTTAAGGAGATTTCATTTTCAATTGAAATTACTCATCATCTAAACGATAGTATAAAACCTTATTGTTCGCCATGTAATGGTTTTAGAAAAAGTGAGATAATATTTCCCAACCCTAAATAAAGTTAGTTGGGTAGTGGTTCCAAATTGGAGTAGAGCAAATAATAATTAACCAGCGAGTTGGGAAGAAAGTTCTTTGTTGGTGTGAGATTTCATCATGTTCCTATATGTTAACTATCTGACAAAATTATAATATCTAACATACATTTTTTACAATATTTTTAATTTCAATATTCCCCCATTTTCACAAGAATTTCTATATTTACGTTTTGGTAGTAATTTTTTAATAAACAATTATGCTTGTAAAAACCTATGGAAGTGCTGTATATGGAGTAGATGCCATTACCATTACGGTGGAGGTAAACATCAGCCAAGGGATAAAATTTTTCTTAGTAGGTTTGCCTGATAACGCTGTGAAAGAAAGTCATCAGAGAATTGCAGCTGCTTTGAAAAACAATGGCTATAAAATTCCAGGGAAAGAAATTACCATCAACATGGCGCCAGCAGATATTCGAAAAGAAGGTTCTGCTTACGACTTGACCATTGCCATGGGTATTTTGGCAGCATCCGAACAAGTTTCTCAACCTCATCTCACAGAAGAATACGTCATCATGGGAGAAATGTCTTTGGATGGTGAATTGAGACCTATAAAAGGCGCATTGCCTATAGCCATCAAAGCACAAAAAGAAGGTTTTAAAGGAGTGATTTTGCCCGCTTCTAACGCTAAAGAAGCAGCAATTGTGGAAGGATTAGATGTTTATGGAGCAAGCAACATCAAAGAAGTGATTGACTTTTTTAATGGTGTTTCTACCATGGAAAAAGTGGTTTTTGACATTCAAAAAGAATTTGAAAATTACGATGATATTTCAGGCGTTGATTTTGCAGACGTTAAAGGACAAGAAAACGTAAAAAGAGCCTTAGAAATTGCCGCTGCAGGTGGTCATAATGCCATCATGATTGGACCTCCAGGTTCTGGAAAAACTATGCTTTCCAAAAGAATCAGCACCATTTTGCCTCCACTCACGATGGACGAAGCTTTGGAAACAACCAAGATACATTCTGTGGCAGGATTATTAGGTGGAAATGTGGGCTTAATTACACAAAGGCCATTTAGATCTCCCCACCATACTATTTCAGATGTCGCCTTGGTCGGTGGCGGAAGTAATCCCAAACCGGGAGAAATTTCTTTGGCACATAATGGCATTTTATTTTTGGATGAGTTGCCAGAATTCAAAAGACAAGTAATAGAGGTTTTGAGACAGCCGCTTGAGGATAGAGTTGTGACGATTTCTCGCGCCAAAATCAGTGTGGATTATCCTTCTAGTTTTATGCTCATTGCCTCCATGAATCCTTCGCCTAGTGGTGATTTTTATGATCCTTCGGGAAATTCTGGAGATCCTGAACATATAGTAAAAAGATATTTGGCAAAAATCTCAGGCCCTTTGATGGACAGAATAGATTTACATATCGAAGTGCAACCCGTGCCTTACGATAAATTGGCAGAAAAAAAAGACGGAGAAACTTCAGCAGAAATTAGAGCAAGGGTAGTTGCCGCAAGAAAAATTCAAGAACAGCGATTCAAAGAGGTGCCAGGTATTCATTGCAATGCGCAACTTTCTCCAAAATTGGTAAAAGTACATTGCCAAATCAATGAAGCTGGAGAAGCGTTGATGAAAAATGCAATGGAAAAATTAGGGCTTTCAGCTCGTTCTTATGCCCGAATTTTCAAAGTAGCCAGAACAATTGCAGATTTGGAAGCCTCACCCAATATCGAACCACATCATATAGCAGAAGCCATTCAGTACAGAAGTTTAGATAGAGATGGTTGGTTGGGGTAGATTCATAGATTATATGAACTTATAATATGAGAAAAATTTATTTGTTTTTAGTTTTTAGTTTTTTGCTATTAAATTCATGTAATAAAGAAGTTTTAGATAACCGAAGAACATTTTATGGAATATGGGAAGTTACAGAAGTATATAGCCACGCTTATATAACTAATGAAGACAATAGTATTTCAACTGTTTATTTTGTTCAGCATAAAAATGTAGAAGGTGAAGTTGAATTTAAAAGACACAAATCTGTAGTTAATTTTGATCATAAACAAGGTTACTTTAATTATTCAATGGATTATTTTATTAGTCCTTATGCCACATTAACAGAATCAGTCGTTTTGTCTGGCGAATTTGGATGGATGTTACCTAAAGAAAAAACTAAAAACATTCTTATAGAACAACTTAATTACAAATCAACATCACTTGGTATTGCAACTAAACATTATACATTTTTTGAAGTTGAAGAAATTGAAAAAAACAAACTGCTGTTATCCACTATTGTTTCAATCCCTTGGGGTATTCGTAAACAAGCCAAAATGGATATTTTTGATCTCCTTTAAAACGATTGGCTAAGACTTCTCCTTCATAAAAATTTTGGAAATCTGAGGCGCATTTATTTTCCAATATCCTTTTTGCTTGCACTTTCTTTTAAAGTTAAATTGATTACTTTTTCAGTTTCATCAGTATTGTCTCCTTCTATTTTTTTTGGTCATAAACCTCAGCATTTTCAATATTATTGGCAGGTAAGTTTTGGTCACCCAATAGTTGGATCAGTTCCAAAACTCATCATCTACATAGACCTTGTTTACTTCTTTCCGTGTACTACTATATTTTCCTGGTTATCTACATCAAAACCAGGAAGTTTTGAACATAAATCTTCCACATTAGCATTGTGACGTTTTGAATGAATCTGCAACCATTACCAAAGTATCTCCTCCTAAAAAAAATAGGTTCGTTGTTTGAAAAACTACAAACTCTTTCAACTCTTCTCCTTTTGGTGGCATGATTAATCTTCAAAGTCCAAATCTTTGGTGTTTTCATTGCCAAAAATAAAATATTCTCTATCCTCAAACTTTGGATGTGTAATAAAAATTTGAAATGTATCTCTTGGTATTTGAATTTTCAGAAAGTGCCATTCCATGTGTTCTTGTATAGTTTACCAAAACAGAATCCTTACTCTTACAGCCATCACAACTGCATTTTCTACTCCTTTCTTGTTGAGCGTGTCTTGTATTTCACCTTTTATGATAATAATGGCACCATTTCTGAGAATAAAAGGAGTGAAAAACAACTGGCAACAAAAAACAATATGATCTTGTATTACTTCATTTTGTAATTTTTTTCAAAGTAAAACAAGCATTTCTAATATTTGTTAATTAAGGGATGAATGGTAAAAAAGCGTTTTTAAATGCTATTTTTCTCTAGAAAAATTCTCTCAAAGTTCTTCTAATGATTTTGCAACCATAAAACCTCCGGTCCATGCCGCTTGAAAGTTAAACCCACCTGTCAAAGCATCGATATTCAAAACTTCTCCCACAAAGCCCTGGAATTGGGATCTGTTTACTTTCAAATTTTGTAAATTTATTTGATTAGGTTTACCCCACTAAGTCACCAAAACTCTTCCTTGTTGGTGCTTTTTCCATTTATACAAAGAGCAAAGAATTTTTATCGTTTCAAATAATTTATTCTGTTCTTTGCTTTTAGGTCTGCCCAAATTTTCTCTTCAAATACCCGCAATATTGGATAAAAGGATTCCCCAAAGTCTTTTTGGGTAAATCACATAAAGGAGTGTTAAGACTTTTTCTTGGGATGTAGTCTTCTTTGTTCAATGACTGTATGCTTTTTCGCTATCTGCATCCATTACACCAATCTACAATGATAAGAAACTGATATTCCTTATTGTGCAATAAAGTGGCGCCTACGACGAAAGTTTCAAATTCTGGGCCTCAATCCCAATTGGGTTACCTAATACTGGTCCAGATTCAGCAATTTTAGTTCCTGCTATTTTACTTTAGCATTGAGGGAACAGACAATCCGCTAAGGTTTCTTAATCTTGTATCTTTGGTGTTGAACGTAAACAAAGATGGAATGGGGAGGCTCAATATCATAACCCAATTTTCTGAAATTGATTCCAAACAGCATTGCTATTTCCACCGCCACTACCACTACAGCATCAAACAGTTCTTGCTTTTCGGAATGTGAAACCAACCGGCCCAGTTTTCTTGAGGTTCGAAAGTTTCAGCACACCACATTCTGTCTTTACCTCAATTTGATATTTTTCAACCCAATCCATAAAGCGGTTAATGATGGTTGAGAATCATTAGAAACAGGAAAAAACACGATTATCTGACTCTATTTTGAGCGCTACCCCTCGAGATTCAAACCATTCCATAGGTATCGCCAGTCATAAACGAATGAAAAGGACCCAACAATGTTTATTACCTCGAGGATAAAATTTCCTGCCAATTCTTTGGGTTCAAAGCAAGCATGTGTAACATTACATCTTCCTCCTCCACTTACCTTAACTTTGCCCAAAACATTTTTCCTTTTTCGAAAATTACTATTTTGAAATCAGGGCATTTTCTGCAAGATTTATGGCTGTAAAACCTCCTGCTCCTCCTCCTATGATGGCTATTTTTTTTGATATCGGTATTTTATCACAAGGTAAAATCTAATATCAATTAAACGTTATTTACCATAAACTCCCTCCTGCTGTTTTTGCTGTAGCATAAGAAACCCCACTAAACAATCAGATGCAAAAATTCCTACTGTTATATATCTATCAAAAGTTTGGAAGAAGGGTAAAATTCAAATTTTCTATCTCTTTCGTTGTACATTCACTGTAATTGGATCATAACTCTTGTTCTAAATCCTGCTCTCCCTTACTAATCCCATTCCTGAATCACCAAAGTTTACAGACAAAGACGCTTCGTGAGTTTGCGCTGTTCCTTTAAAAGTTTTTATCTCTTCCGAATCCAATCATACATATAAGAATATCTAACTAAAACAATCCCCTTACTAAAGAGCAAATGTCCTCGAAGCCTCTTTGATTACCTCCAATTCCACCAATTCCGTATTCACCAGATGTTCTTGGTTCGGAATACATATATTGCCCACCAGCAAACCTCAAAATATTTTGCAACGATTCCACCAAAGGCAACTCTTGTAGGAATAAACTCTAATATATCAAGTTTTATTTCCACTTTACAGTAGTTTCTCTTCAAGTTTTTTTCTTGGCAACTAGTCCTTGTAATAAATTGGAATTAATGAGGCCATCCAAAACACATAAGGTTTTTGCCAATTACTTCAAAAGAAAAGTAGAGTGATCAAGACTTAAACTTTCGTTTGGGCCTATTCCTTGGTTTAGATTAGGATTGTTCATGCCAAAACTCCCGTTTGGTCAAGGAAGTCATATTGAGTTCAAAATAGTTGTTTTTATATCTATTCTTCCCATATCCACACCGACCCAATTTTCTATTTGTGCAGTTATTGAAATATTTAGAACCCCACAAACTACAAATGCTAAACTTAAAAATATAGTTTCCTTGGGCTTCTAAATTTAGTATTTACTGTTTTGTATGTTCCTAATTTATCAAAGACATAAAAAGTAAAATTGTAATAGTCTTTGTCTATTGCGACAATACCTCTCATGAATTTATTGTGCTCTAAACAACTTTTATGTTTTATTTACCATTAAGAAATTTTCATCTGGATTTATTATCGTAAAACTCAGTAATCTCTTTGTCAACCCTTTCAGTTGTTGGGTTTCTTCCATAATTATATATTTTGGTTTCTTTAAATCCAGAACCGCCACTAAATTTTAAATTGATTTCAAAGTCCTCACCATCTGCTTTATCTACAAAATAAACTACTGAATCTGCATAAGATATTCCATCAATTGTATCTGGATACAGTGAATTAAAAACCACAGGCACCTCAATTTTGACAACTAAATAGACTGATACATGCTATCAGAATAGGCATAAATCTCATCATAATTAAATTTTAAATAATTACATTACAAATCTAAAAGTGTTTATCAGAAATAAAAATACGAAAGAAAGACGTATTTTTAAAAATTTACAAACTATGAAAATTACTTCAAACACTTTATCGTAATTCGGCTCTTGACCAATTTCAGGGAACTTGCTCTGTGTAGATGATTTTTCCGTTTCGTCAAAACAATTACCACTCTAGAATGTAGATTTTTAAAGGTCCAGTAGTCATTTCTAATTGGTAATCCTTACCAATTGACCAGATACAGAAATCGGAAGCCGTGATTAATTGATGTGCCTTCAGCACCACAAAATCTCTTGGCAAAGAAATTAAATCTCTTGATACACAAACCACTTGAGTGTTTTGAAGTTTTAAACCTCTGCATTAAATTTTCTAGTAGAAGTAGCACAAACTCCAGTATCTATACTTGGGAAAATAATGAGCACAACTCTTTTCCTGCTAAATCCTGGCAGCATTGATAAATCTTCTTTCACCAAATTAAAATCTTTGCTTGAATTCCCACTGCTGGTAAAGTTCCTAAAAGTTTCTATTGGATTTCCTCCTAATGTTATTGTTGCCATGTTTTTGTTTTTATTCAAAATTATATGTTTTCATCAAGTAGGAGGTTATATATCCGATAAGTTTTATGAATAATCAATTATTTTTAAATTTTACAAACGAAACAACCAAACATATGAATGGAATAAACGCCAGTAGGCGAATTGTTTATCTATTATATTTGAGGGCTAAACGCCATTAATGGGGTTTATCCGCATGTTATACCCAATAATACAAGACAATGACGATAGACTATAAAATTGGCAAAGCGACTTCTTGACACATCAACTTTTTGTTGCGTCAAAAAGTCTGACCGTATTAAAGGAAAGACAAATAAGCAAATATTAATTTTGCCATGTTATGTTACTTTTGGACTATTTCTCTTTCAAGACAAAGTTTCATTGACAATAATATTTTTCATTATCGGACTTCTATGGTTTCTAATTTACCCACTTTAGGAAAGACGACCTTACTATATCAAACATTACAAGGTTTCATTAAGAAATTATAAAGACAGGCTTGGAAGAACTGCAACTTTTTAGAGTTTAACAATGACTTTAATTTAGCAAGGACAACGGTAGTGAAAGCAAAGTTTTGACAACAGAGCTAAATATGTAGGGAAATACCTTCAACAATTTTCATCAGAATAAAGGTGGACAATCATTTATTTTGCAAAGGACAAAATATCTGAATTTGACAACGAAAACAAGACTAAAGAACTTGCCAACCATTTAAAGTCAAATACGATATAGACGAAGAATGGAAATAATTACTGGGCATAACAGCACCTACCCCGCAAGCAGGGTGCATGTTCGTTGTTGATTGGAAATTATATATTTGTAAGCAGCACTTCGTAGGCACGGCAAGTAGTAAACTCCCTGCCAATGGGTATTTGCGGAACGTTGTATTTCACCATCAGGCTTTTGGAGCAATGATTTAGTTATTTAGATGTTTAGCATAATTTTTTAAATACGATTTAGTTATCTA
The DNA here is from genome assembly GCA_018401455.1 of Flavobacteriales bacterium. Classification (GTDB taxonomy): domain Bacteria; phylum Bacteroidota; class Bacteroidia; order Flavobacteriales_D; family Parvicellaceae; genus Parvicella. Next base: position 36,369 of record JAGYKU010000007.1, on the reverse strand, counting down.
AAACTTATACCGTTGTTTCATTGATTATGGAGTAGAGATAAAATTTGATGCAAACCTCAAACTTTTCAATAAATAAGAGAAACACCTAAATCACTACATCAGCGCAACGATTTGACAATAAAAAAGATTGACGAGAAAAATAATAAATGAGCGGGCAATACAACACAATATATAGCAAATACGGCACTCGGCTAAATTCTGGAGTCCTGCGCTCTTTGAAAGTGCGCCAAATTTACAATTTGAATTTTTAGAATATAAAATGTAAAAATAAATCGTAAATTTGGCTTGTAGCAAGACAATTGCAGAAAGCGCTTTGCCGTACTTTTCGCTATGCAAATCGTTGTGTGTAATTCCATAACTTGTTAAATAATTCTACAAAATCTACGTTATTATTACGAAAATACGATAATACGATAATGAAACTTCTAATTATGCTGCAGCTAATTACCTTTTATTCTACTGCTCAAACTTACGTGGATAATTTTTTTCAAAAGTACATTAATGAGGAGCAAGAATGTTAAAATCAGTTACAATATCTCAATTGAAAGATGATTCTATATGGTTTAATTCTCATAGTTATGATTTTGATCGATTAGGAAACCGAATTAAGGAAAGAACATTTTATTATCAATTATTCAACTACTTGTACTTATGACAGTCTAAAACACACCTTGGTTGAAAAAATTGATTCAACAGTAAAACAGTTAGAAAGTGAATATAAAGTTCAGAACGAGTACAATTCCAAAAATCAATTAATAAATCCAAATTCTATTCTTTAATCTTGCTAATAACGAAAAATGCAAACACTCAGTTGAAACCAACAATTTACTTAACAACTCAACTTATGTGTTTTTGAAACAAAGGAAACTTCAATCACAACGATAATTCATTAATTAAAAATATAGAAATAATATATTACTTGTTTGAAGACATTGACACAGCAACAGTGAATTATGAATTTGATTCAAATAAAAACCTTATTAAGGGAAATGTAAAAAAGAGATAAATGTTCTAGAATTCACTTACAATAGGCACAATCAACTAATAAGAATTGACAATTATTCTAATGCGATTCATTTGTCAGAAATATAGTAAGTTAAATATAATTCAAACGGATTATTAATTAAAACAACTAACTATGAACATAATAAAGTAAAAGTACTGAAGTTTACACCTACGACAAAAACAATTTACTTGAATCATCTAACTATACACTTTTCAACAACAATTTCGAAACTATTCCCTTTAAACCAAAGACATTTAAAAATTCGAATAATCAGTAGAAAATACAACTATACATTCTATAAAAATAAAACTACCTACAACATTTTGTATATTTTATAGGGCGTTTAGAGGTTTGGAGAGCGTGTGGGTTTCCTACTAGCACCGCCAAATTTACAATTTGGCTTTAATATAAATAAAATTAAAAACAAAATTGTAAATTTGGCTTAGAGCAAACCGAAAGCAAAGCGCTTTTCAATGCCCTACAAAACATACAAGAATGAACAGCCATCATCACCTTAGACAAAATGAAACTATTTTACTTATTTCTATTTACACTTGCTTTTACGTTTACACGCTCAATTAGACACAAGGTTGACACTGCCGAAAGACTTATAGGTGTATTTCAACAATAACAACCCATAACTATATAAGAGGAATCTTTACGAAAAAAGAGTTCTTACGGATATACTAAATATGACAACGGCAAAAATATTGGCTGTGGCTCAATAATAAACATACTCAGTACAGAACTGGAGTATGTTTGCTGATATAACAAAAAGGCAAATAGTTTCAATCTATAAAAACCGTTTTGATAGTTTAAACAAAAAACAAGGACGGAGGTTATGGTTTATGTACATTTAAAAAACCAATTAACGGAAATAAAGTGTTATAAAAATGATGCCGTAATCGACAATGCTACTCTATTTCACGACAGTTTAGGGATTACAATTAAACGAATATAGATTCGAAACTACCATGGACACATCCATAATAACGGTTGAAAGGCTAAATGCTCAAATCCGACTACACAGAATTTTACTCTGAGATTTTAATAGAATGACTTTGAATATGACATCAAAAGGAAATAATACGTCACGAACCATTTATAACAATGGAGACAAACCTTATAGAACATACATAAATCAATACAACACTATCAACAGAGTTACTTGAAATTACAATTGATCAAAATAACGACACGCTAAACACAAGTAAATATCATTACAATTCAAATAATAAAATAACGTTAATAAAGAAATCAGATGGCTCACTTGTAAATTTAAGATATAATAGAAATGGCTTCTTGAAGAAAGAAAAGTCATACTTAGGAGAAGCGTTTGACGACATAGTGAAAATTGATTTCTAAATACAAGATAAACAAAAACAATGGCTAACAGGTTATATAGCAAATATGGCGCTTAGTAGGTTAAGAAGAATCAGTGTTTCCTACCTACCCCGCCAAATTTACAATTTAGCTTTTATACATAAAATTAAAAACAAAATCGTAAATTTGGCTATATTGCAATCCCGATAGCCATCAGGATGAAATTACCAGTGCATTTACTGCATACTTGCCATATAAGAATCGTTAGGTATTATTAAAAACAAAATAATGAAAATCAGTTTGACAATTATAGCAGGACTTATTTTAATTCTGAGTTGTGCAAACAGTCTGAACGTCAAGATCAAGAAATGATTCCCAGTCTGAAATATGAACATGACAGCTATGAACTACCTGACTCACTTAAACCCATAACCCAAACCTGACACAACAATAGGTAAAATAGTCTTTTAAATTCAAATAATAATCGACAATTACCTTGAGTTCAAAATATAATGGAAAACCTTTCAGATGATGACCTTCCTTATGCTAGTAATTTATTCAAGCGATTCAAAACAACGACTAATAATATATTTTCATCCGGGCGAGGGTACGTCAAAGAGTTTTCTGAATTTCAAGTAAATTATGTTGAAGAAACCGAACAAAATAAACCTATTACCAAATGAGAAGAGTTTAAAACCGAAAATGGAATTAAATTAGGAATGTTAATTGGATGACCTTAAATCTATCAAGGGTGATCCAAGCAGTGTTAAAAACAATGAAACTACTGTTTTCATGCACAATTAACATTTCCTGCTCTGAATTTTCTTAAGTATTATAACTTGTACCAATCTATTACGCTAACTATGAATTTAAGAATGGATATCTAATACAGTTTAAGTTCAGTTTGAATATCAAAGAAAAACAAAGTAATACCCAACATTTTGTATATTTCATAGGGCGTTCAGGTTTGTAAGTCTACTTTTCCTACTAGCACCGCCAAATGGAATTCACCGAAGGTAAATATTCCATTTTGGCTTTACTTCGAATAAAATGTAAAAACAAATTGTAAATTTGTCTAACTGCACAAACCTAAAGGACAGTATGAAACCAATGCTCTACGCTCCATATAGGGGACGTTGGCAGTAATAAAGCAAAAACCTAAAAATGGACATATTCAGGAATAAACCTGGACAATGGGGATTAGGGGAGACCCCGAGATGTGCAGGATGAACTAAGCAAAGGGTGAAAAGTTCGTTAACCCAAAGATGTAGAAGAGTTCAAGATTCTAGATTCTGAGTTTAACAAACTGTTAGATGAAGGAAAAAACATCAAATGATATTGTTTTGGTTTGAAGAGTTTTCCCAATTAGGGATGTCTGGAGGTTCAGTGTCTGATTGTATGGTGGACAGAAAAAGGACTTCCACTACTAAAAAACGATAAACCAGATCTTTATGAAGAATGTTGTAATAGAAAGATTAAAAGTATTCTAATCAAATCGACTTATCAAATCGGTTTGACTTCATTTTTGACCCGTCGATTCAATTTTCACCGATTCAGAAACTAAAAAGTCTTTTAAGTGAAAAACTCTGTTTTGATCAAAATGTCCGCTTAAAATGGATAATTAAAGAAAAGTATGAAAAAACTGTGTCGGACACCCTCGACTTTTGGATTATCAATAGTGGGGCGGAATCAGAGGATTTACTACTGACAGGAATAAAGAAAAGGTTAAAACATTTAGAAACAACTTCTAAAACGTAGGCTATCTAAAGATTCATTTAGTACTATTTCTTCTTTATCAAAAATCTCGTCATTTATTATTTAGACAATTTTGTTATTTATGATTCTAGAGTTATTTACACTCTAAATTGGCTCATTTTGACCTGTGAAAACCAAGAAACGTTTAAAAATTGTATTTCCCTATGCCAAGCGGAAGGAATAAAATAATATCAGTTTGATATGAATACTATTCTGAACCTTTTCATATCTCAGAATATAGTAAAGCTCAATCTTTATTCATTTCTCAACAGCATGCTTATTTTGACTAATGACTTTATTAAAACAGCAACGATAGGTATATTTGGAATTGAAGCAAAAACCATATGAACTTGAAATGCTACTTTCACATTGGCGGACAAGGAAATATTTGAAGAGTTGAAAGAAAATAAAATAACTACCGCTAACAACTAAGCATTCCAATGCCGACTGCGTGCCTTTTCAGTATAGTCAAAATCTCAGCCATAGAGCAGAAACGTGAATGCGCTGTTGACTGACCGGAGTTGAGTAATGGGGAAAACAAGAAGTTGTAGTTTGAATTGCTTAAATCTTCAAATTGTCACATTGTTAAATTTAAATCTTCAGAATTGCCTCATTGGTACATTATCAAAATTGTCACATTGATTAATTAAATCACCAACTACTCGAGACCACTCCTCCTCCAGATCTTCCACCACCCCAAGAGCCTCAAAACACTCCTCGTGAAAGATCCTCCAGAAGAACTAGATTCTTGAAGTTGAGCGATAGTGTATGTGCTAATTTCTTGATGCTTGCACAATGTGCACAGGCTTTTCTTTCTCCAGATCCAGAGAGGAATAAGTTGCGGCTGTAATGGTTCTATCATAAACCAAGTACCATGTTTTTGCTTTACATTTGAACAATTACTATAACCCGAGCCAAGTTTTAATGTTTCAAAATCAAAACATCAATCAGAATCGTCGAAATCCACACATCATAATCTACAGATTTTACATTCTCTTCTGAAACTTGAGTTGCTTTGAGGTGTCATCTTCTACTTCCACAGTAATTTTCGCATTTCAAGACCCGTTTTACTGAACCACAGGTCTATTTCTCAACTTTCTAATTGTTGCTCTACCAGTAAATCTACAATATACATAGGTAAAGGAAAGATGTAAGAAAAATATCAATTTAAACATTCTTAAACCCATGTATTTATCATACGGATCCGGCATTAAAAATGTAAATCCATATATTATTAGGAAAAATCCAAATACAATTGATGCTCCAATCAGATAAACAAATACTAGGTATGATATCCCTTAAAGATGAGACCTATAAAAGGGTATGGGGACTGATAGAATTATAAGAATAGCAAAAACCCATATTTTATTAGTCTCTTTGAAGTAAAATAAAAGCATTTACAATAAAAGATATACATAATAAAATTATGAAAAGTGTCCAAATGAAGAACTAGGATATTTTTCACTAGCAAACATTCCATAACTTATTGCCGCCAAAACCAAACTACAAATTCCTATTAAAACTACAGTTAATAGTGTTTTTCCTGTTGGACTTACGTATAAAGTTAATGCAACTATTAAAACAGTGGCTGTATTATGGCAAACAATTTCCAAAGTTTAATCTTTTTGCTCAAATCAATCAATTCTTCTGCATATTCAGGAATATTTTCATTCATCAAAATATTTCTAATAGTATACACTCCTGATTTTATTCCTTTGGCGTAATTATTTAATTTGAAGTAAGGTAACATTTCTTCTTCAGAAATTTTTTTAGTGAGCAGATCTGGAATAAATTCTTCTGTAGCATAACCAGTTGCAAACGCCATATTTCTATCTTTTACTGCAACGAGTAATAATATTCCTCTATCTCCTTTTCCTACTCCCCAAAGGTTTATTAAATCTGTTGCAAAAGGCAGAGGTTCTTGTTGACTGATAGACCCCACAACTACAACTGCTATTTCAAACCCTTTTTCATCTCTAATTTCTCTGATTAAACCATTTATTTCAGTCTCATCTGCTACAGACAAATAGTCATTAGGGTCGCTAATAAATGAGTCGCTGTGCTTTTTGGGATTAGGTATTTGGTCTGCGGAATTATAGTTTGTTATACAAATTGCATTAAAAATAAAAAGAAACGAGAAGACTAAAGTAAAGAGTAGTTTTTTCATGGCATTATAGTTTTTCAAATTTAGAATTTGTGTTTTGCGAGTTGAATTCCATCACTGCATTATTATAATTTTTGCGCTCTGTTTTGATTCTATTTTCTATTCCTTCCAAAAGTGTTCTGAGATCTTTTAACATTTCAGTATCATTTTCTGAACTTTTGCCGTATATGATTGCACTCAACACTTTTCCTAATTCTTCATGAAATTCATATTTTTCTTTTATGCTTAAATTAGAATCAGAAAGTTTAGATTGAATATCTTTAATTTTGTTTTTTTGTTGTTCTCCTTCAAGATTATTAGGAATTAAACTCATTACTTTTGGAATTAACGCTTCATGCTTTTCAAAAGCACTTTCGAGTTGCTTTTCTATCATTTCTACTTTTTGATAAGCCAAAGAATCTTCACTCGAACCACTTGTAAATACAAACATACCAACACCCATTCCTAAAATTACAAAAGTAATTAACGCAATGATAATCATTTTCGTTGGCTTACTTCCAGGACTGGTTTTTTTGATCCTATTCTTAGAGCTTATTGTGGCAATAACTTCTAAAGCATTTTTGTCTTTGGGTTCTTTGGAAAGTGTAAGTTGCGCTTGTTTTTCTGCTTTTGGCAAATAAGAATCATCATTTTCGTTGATGGCAAGCAATAAAAAACATTTTGCTTTAAGACCTCTAACTCCATTTATGAATGGATTTAGCAATTGTGCTTCTTCGCAAGTTAAAATACAGTTTCTAAAACTTTTTCTGTCAAAATGATCTTTTGCGAGTTCTAATCTTTTTTCTGCTTCTTTCAAGACCAAATCCCAATCTTTTGAAGTCATTCCAAGATTAAAACTTATTTGCTGCAAGTCCTCAATATTGATGTTTATATCGTCTTCAAGGATTCCCATCCCTTTGACAGTTGCCATGTGTCTTTTTATTACATCATTGAAGGTTTCCATAGGTAGTTTTAATTTTTTACATCACAATAATATGAAAAGTTGTAATTATAAAAGAATTTTAGTTGAATTATTTCACAAAAAAACCCAGACCTTATAAATAAGTATCTGGGTTTGATTATATATGGTCGTTTCAGTTTATCTAAGTGTTACCTCAGGAAAACCGAATCGTGTAACCTACCTCCAGACATGTCGTCTGGTTTCGGTTTATGATGCAAATTTACATTCTTTTTTAAGAATGAAAGATTTACTTTTTTGTTTTCTGCGCACATTCTAACAACTTGCATTTTCCTTCTGAAAAATCCCGAAGCAACTTTCGTCTTTCGGGATAAGCAGTTGTAAAGAATCTGCTGCGCACATTCTAACAACTTGCATTTTCCTTCTGAAAAATCCCGAAGTGACTTTCGTCTTTCGGGATAAGCAGTTGTAAAGAATCTGCTGCGCACATTCTAACAACTTGCTTACATCATGCCGCCCATACCGCCTGGCATTCCTCCGCCCATTGGTGGCATTGGATTTTCTTCTGGTAAGTCAGCAATAGCACACTCTGTTGTCAACAACATTGCTGCTACTGAAGCTGCGTTTTCGATTGCAATTCTAGCTACTTTAGTAGGGTCAATTACACCTGCTGCAAAAAGGTTTTCGAACAATTCTGTTCTAGCGTTGTAGCCAAAATCATCTTTTCCTTCTCTGATTTTTTGAACGATAATCGCTCCTTCACCACCAGCATTTGCTATGATTTGACGTAAAGGCTCTTCAATGGCTCTTTTTACTATTGCAATACCTGTAACCTCATCTTCATTAGCTCCCATACTTGGGTCTAAAATTTCTGAAGCTCTAATATATGCAACTCCTCCTCCAGGAATGATACCTTCTTCTACCGCTGCTCTAGTAGCCGCTAAAGCGTCTTCAACCCTGTCTTTTTTCTCTTTCATCTCCATTTCACTTGCTGCACCTATATAAAGTACTGCAACACCTCCTGCTAATTTAGCCAAACGCTCTTGCAATTTTTCTTTATCATAATCAGAAGTAGTAGATTCAATTTGTGCTTTGATTTGATTAGTTCTAGCAACAATTTCTTCTTTTGTTCCTGCTCCATTCACGATAGTGGTGTTGTCTTTATCGATTTCGATTTTTTCACAAGTCCCCAACATATCGATGGTTGCATTTTCTAATTTGAACCCTCTCTCTTCAGAAATTACAGTTCCTCCTGTAAGAATTGCGATGTCCTCCAACATTGCTTTTCTTCTATCTCCAAATCCTGGAGCTTTTACTGCTGCTACTTTCAATCCTGCTTTAAGTCTGTTTACAACTAACGCTGCTAAAGCATTTCCATCCACATCTTCAGAAATAATCAAAAATGGTCTTCCTGATTGAGCAACAGGCTCTAAAACTGGAAGTAATTCTTGTAAGTTTGAGATTTTTTTGTCGTAGATTAATACATAAGGATGGTCCATTTCCACAATCATTTTCTCAGCATCAGTAACAAAATAAGGAGATAAATAACCTCTGTCGAATTGCATTCCTTCTACAGTTTTTACTTCTGTTTCAGTACCTTTTGCCTCTTCAACAGTGATTACACCATCGTTACCAACCACTTTCATCGCTTCAGCAATTAATGCCCCAATGGTTTCATCATTGTTTGCAGAAATAGTTGCTACTTGTTTGATTTTCTCATTGTCGTTCCCAACTTCCTTAGAGATTTTTTTCAATTCGTCAGTAATTACTTTTACTGCTTTGTCAATTCCTCTTTTGATGTCCATTGGATTTGCACCAGAAGCTACGTTTTTCATCCCTCCAGTAATAATTGCCTGTGCCAAAACAGTAGCAGTAGTAGTTCCGTCCCCAGCGATATCGGCTGTTTTAGAAGCTACTTCTTTTACCATTTGAGCGCCCATATTTTCGATTGGGTCAGCTAATTCAATTTCTTTTGCTACAGTTACACCATCTTTTGTAATGTGTGGTGCTCCATATTTTTTATCTATTACTACATTTCTCCCTTTTGGTCCTAATGTAACTTTTACTGCGTTTGCTAATGCATCAACACCTTTTTTCATTCGGTCTCTTGCATCAATATCAAAAACGATTTCTTTTGCCATTTTATTAATGATTTTTAAATTTGTTTGTAATGAATAAAATTAATCTCCTTTTTACTTATCCAACGATGGCATAAATATCACTTTCTTTCATAATAAGATAGTCACCACCATCAATTTTGATTTCAGTACCGCTGTATTGTCCATAAAGAACTTCGTCACCAACTTTTACGGTCATTGGTTCATCTTTTTTACCAACACCAGCAGCAATTACTTTTCCTCTTTTAGGTTTTTCTTTTGCGGTATCAGGAATGATGATTCCTCCCACTGTTTTTTCTTCTGCGGCAGCAGGCTCAATCAGAACTCTATCTGCCAATGGCTTTACGTTCAATCCCATTTTTATTTTTTTAGTTTTTAAATTAATGTTTAATTTTTCAATGTTTGCATTTGTCATTTTTTGTGCCAATTCAAAATGTTGATTTTTTTTAGGACAAAATGACTTTTGTAGGAAAGTTTATGACAAAAAAAATGTCATATTGACAAATCAATATGACATTTAAATAAGATCTTTTTCCTTTATATTAAGGAGTTGTTTCTGTAGGTGCTCCTGTAAAAGTTGAAGACTGAGGTCCTGTTCCATTTCCAGCAGGATTTCCCATAAAAACAGAGATTAAACATACGAATGCAATCACTGCTGCTAAGTACCAAGTTGCTTTTTCGATGGTTTCTGTAGATTGCGCCACATTACCAATTTGGTTTACTGCGCCAAAACTTGAATCTAATCCTCCACCTTTTGAGTTTTGCACCATTACAACCAACACAAGTAAAACACTTGCTATAATTACGATTAATCCTAATACTTGTATCATTTTACTATAATTTCTAATTAAAAATCTATTTGTCGTATTCCATTTTTTCTTTCAAAAATCGAATTCGGCTTGCAAAGAAAGTGTTTTTTTCTGGAAAATTCAACATCAATTGCTCAAATATTTTTATTGCTTTATCATATTTACCTTGTTTTGCATAAATATTTGCCAAAGTTTCGGTTACAAAATCTTCATTTTCAACTAAACTCAATTGCCCTAATTCCTTAGGCGTGATAGGCTCTTCAGAGATTTTTATCTTCTTGTTTTTTTGAGCGATAAATCGATCTATTAAATCTCTCGAAGAAAGTAATGTTTTTGGTGATTCTTCATTAATTTCTTCGATAGGAGCGTCTTTTTCTTTCATAGAAAGCAGCCAATCACTCAATTTTTGTGGTTTTGAAATAGGTTTTTCTTCCTTAACAACTTCTTTTGGAAGCGATGTTTTCGACTCTTTTATTGGTTTTTCTTTCTCAATTTCTTCAAGCAAGGCATCTACATCAAGTTGTAATGAATTATTGATGGCTTCTATAATTATGTCTTCTTCTAATTCTTTATTATCGTTTTGTTCTTTAATGTCTAAAACAGTTTCTTTTTCTGCCTGGAGTTTATCTTTTGGAGTTTCAATAACAGAATCTTCCTCTTTTGATATAGTAAATTCATTTTTAGTTTCTGTTTCTAGATTTATTTGCTCATTAGTATCAACTTCTATAGATTGATTTACCTTCAGTATAGTGTCTTGAAGTTTTTGAGCATACAATACTTGGTACAACATTCCTCTATCAGGAACAGAAACTGCAGCTTTTCGCAATATGGAATCCAAAGATAAATCTCCTACATTGTGAAGCCCTTTAGTCAGTAAAATCTGAAAAATACTTGAATATGGATATTGGTCAACCATTTTTTGTAATTGGTCAACCCCCTCTATGTCAATTCTTGATGGGTTTTCAAGCCAAGATGCAAACGTTGAATTTGTCAAGTCTTTATTTTTTGTTACTTCTACAAAGATATGTATTTGTAAGAAAAAAATATTTAATTCTCATTATTTAATTCATGTAGCCTTCCAAAAGTAGAATTAAAAATTCATTTATCGACTATATTGACGAATATGCCAAGTTTATCTTATAATAGAGCGAATTTATTTTGCTAGTATGAATTGTGCTATTACCTTTGCAGTAGGGGTAGTTAAATAGTGTGCTACTTCTTACAGTAGCACATGGTCCTGGCTTCGAAAGAAGTCAGGACTTTTTTTTGATTATTAACTTCAAGAAATTTGTTGCATTGCTTTTGAAAAGCAGGGAAAAATTTATGTAAGTTTGTTCAAGTTTTGAGCATCATCTTAATCATATCATATTTTGTCCTCTTCTGCTGGATATTGAAAAAATGGCGTTTTTTTAATACATCAGGAATTCAAACTAGATTTTTATATACTGCTTTTACCTTAAAGTTTCTCGCAGGTCTTTTGTTAGTGTATATCTATTCTAATTTTTACACAGAAAGAAGCGAAGCAGATATTTTTAAATATTTTGATGACAGCGCTGTTATTTTTGGTGCATTACAAGAAAACCCATTTGATTTTATCAAACTAATGTTTGGTTACGGTACAGATACCGAATATTTTTTTGATAGATACTTCATCCATATGAACAATTGGGATCGCGCTTATGACAGTAATGTTTATAACGATAGTCACACCATAATTAAGTTTAATGCTTTTATAAGATTATTTTCAATGGGCGTGTATGAAGTACATAGTTTATTCTTCTGCATGTTTTCAATGATTGGTACAGTGGCGATATACAAAACCGTTCAAAAATACTTTGAAAATTTGAAATTGATTTTACAATTTACCTTGTTATATCTTCCTTCTCTTTTTATTTGGACTTCAGGGGTATTGAAAGAAGGAATTCTCCTCATGGCAATAGGTTTAATGTTTTATGCCGTCCATGTTATCTTAGAAAATAAAATCAACAAAAAAGCATTATTTTTGATTCTGCTTACTTTATTTTTGATGATGTACCTTAAGTTTTATGTCTTACTTGCTTTTATTCCTTCGATCATTGCATTTATTTTAGCGCATTATTTATCCTTCAAAAAAGCATCTGTTTATACAATTGTTGTTTTGCTATTTTCCCTTTTGGCTTTCAATACCAAACACATTCCACCACATATAGATTTTGTAAAAGTTTTGGTAAGGAAGCAACAAGATTTTAAAAGATTGGCAGAATGGCAAAATGCTGGAAGTGAATTTGAACTTACGAGTTTGGAACCTCACTTTTGGGGAGTAATAAAAGTTGTTCCAGAAGGTCTAGCCAATTGTTTTACAAGACCTTTACCTTGGAATGCGAAAAGTATGATCTATTATCCTGCAATAATAGAAAACATATTTATTTTTATGCTTTTGATGGGGTGTATCTTGGCATTGGTAAATAAGGAAATTTATTTCAAAAAGAATGCCTACAATCTGCTGATGTTTTGCTTTATTTTTACGTTTTTACTTTTTATTATCATAGGCATTACCACTCCTGTTTCTGGGGCATTGGTAAGATACAAAGTTCCTGCACTACCGTTTCTAACTTTAGGATTATTATATCTGCTTCAAAATTCAAAAAACTTAAACTTTATCGAAAGAAAGTTGAAAGGTTTGGGTTGTTTAAAAGTACGGGTTAGTTATTAGTTGTTTAACCTTTTTATAATTTTTCATTATTGTTTTTAATTACTAAAGTGAAGAAGTAAAGCGAAGATTGAAACTATTTTCCATCAAACGACATTGGCAACAAAAAGTCTTAAATCTTTTATCTTATAGTATTGAATCTAAAAAAATTCTAAAAAGCTGTAATCAACAAGTCCAAATCTTTGTAGGGCAAGTGGAAAGTTTCTCCTAAATAACTTGAGGTAAGCGTTCCGTTGTAAATATAGACACCATGTCGAAATCCTTTTTGAGTTCTAATCAATTTTTCACAACCTCCTCCATCTGCAATTTCCAATACTAATGGCGCAAAAATATTGCTTAATGCAAAAGATGCTGTTCTTGAAACTCTAGAAGCAACGTTGGGCACACAATAGTGAACTACACCATGTTTTTCGAAGGTTGGTCTTTCGTGAGTCGTAACTTTAGATGTCTCGAAACATCCACCTTGGTCAATGCTCACATCAACAATTACGGAACCTTGTTTCATGTTTTCGACCATGCTTTCAGAAACCACACAAGGTGTTCTTCCGTGAGGAGCTCTCAATGCACCAATAGCAACATCTGCTCTTCTTAAATTCTTTTCTAAAACCTTGGGTTGTATGACTGAAGTAAAAACTCTTTGACCTAATTCGTTTTGTAGTCTTCTTAGTTTGGAAACAGAATTGTCAAATACTTTTACAGATGCTCCCAAAGCAAGGGCGTTTCTAGCAGCATAGGAACCTACTGTTCCTGCTCCGATAATTACTACCTCAACTGGAGCAATTCCGGCAATTCCGCCCATGATTAAGCCTTTTCCTTTATTTACATTACTCAATAACTCAGCAGCAATCAACACACTTGCATTTCCTGCAATTTCTCCCATGGAGCGTATTATAGGATACATTCCATGCTCGTCTTGAATATAATCCCAAGCAATAGCAGTAACTTTCTTTTTCATCAACTCACGAAGCGTATCTTCGGGCTGAACAGTCAATTGTAATGCAGAAAATAATGTTTGCTTGTGTTTTAGTAAATCAATTTCTTTTTTAGAAGGTGGAGTTACTTTAAGGATAATATCCGCTTCATATACTTTTTCGGGCGAAAATGCAATTTCTGCTCCTGCCTCACTGTAGTCTCTGTCTGAAAAAAATGCTTGTTTTCCAGCATTGGTTTCTACGATAACTCTATGTCCATTAGTTACAATCAAACTTACCGCTTCTGGAACTAGTGCTACTCTGTGTTCTTGAAATTCCGTTTCTCTTGGAATTCCAATATATAAACTTTGTTTTTTTCGGCTGATTTCTAATGTTTCTTCTTGTGGAAGTAACGCTGCTTCTCGAGCAAGGGACTTTAAAGCATCACCTGATGACATCATAGTAAGTGGTTATAAAGGTATATAATAAAGGTCTTTCAAACTAAATCAATTGGATATCAATTTTTCTAGAGGTTTCTCCTAGAATTGATATGTTCACTTCTACGTAAGACTCTGGTAAAAGTTTCAAAATTCTTTCAGGCCACTCAATAAAACAAATTTTCCCTGAATCGATCATTTCATCGAGCCCGCTTTGAACCGCTTCCATTTCGTCTGCAATTCTGTAGAAATCAAAGTGATACATCTCCTCGTTTTCTTTATTGAGATAGGTGTTCACAATAGCATAAGTAGGGCTTGAAGGTAAATCTGTAATACCAATTATTTCACATACACGACTTATCAAAGTGGTTTTTCCTGCTCCCATGTCGCCTTTAAAAGTGATAACTTTATGTTGATTTGTCAATCGCACAATTTCTTGAGCAACTTTTGTTAATTCATCAATATTGATAACTGTAAAAGACATTGAATTCATTAAAAATTTATGACGGTTTACTTACTACATATATGATTTCATCTGGATGCAAACGCATGCGTTTTACCTTTTCTTCTGGAAAAAACTGGTGATAATCGAAGGGATTAACCTCAAATCCAGCTGCTCTTAATTTTTCTGGATAATCCAATCCGTAAAGTCTAACATGGTCGTATTGCCAAAAGTGCTTTTCTCTTTCTTCAGGATCAATGATGGAGGCGTCTTCGTATGTTTCACTTCTAGTATAATCGATAGGAACTTGAAAAATTCCCCATCCTCCAGGCTTCATGATTCTGAAAAGTTCGGTCATGCATTTGTGGTCGTCTGTGACATGTTCCAAAACGTGATTACAAAATATCACATCATATTGATTGGCCTCCAAAGGAATGTCATGCAAGTCGAAATGAATATCTGCAATTGGAGAAACCAAATCTCCTGTAGTGTAGTCGAGGTTTTTTTGTTTTTTGAACAAATCCAAAAAGCATTGTTCGGGCGCTATGTGCATTACTTTTTTGGGTGCAGTAAAAAAATCTGTTTGATTTTTGAGATATAGCCACATCAAACGGTGTCTTTCTAAAGTAAGGTCGTAAGGACAAAGCACACCCTCACGATGCGCTACTTTACTGCCGTAAGATAAAAATTTTCTAAATGATTTTTCACAAACAGGACATTCCACTTTATTTCCTTTATATACTAAAGGAGCGAAAATTCTAAAGATATAACTCAGTCTAATGAGCCAAGGCCTAGGAATTACTCGAAGCAAATATTTGTAAAGTTTTTTCACTTTTTGAGTAATTCATTTATTTCTTCTGCATAATCCAAAGAGTCGTCAATGAAGAATGTCAAATTTGGTGTTTTTCTCAATTGCATTTTTACAATTTGACTCAAAGCATGTTTGATTTGCTTTGCGTTCACTTGAATATTTTTCAGCACTTCTTCCTTGTCATTGGCAGCGAATATACTTAAGTAAACTCTTGCTACTGAAAGGTCTGAAGATACTTTCACATTGGTCACAGAAACCATTGAGCCCAAACAAATGTCTCTTGTCTCTTTTTGGAAAATGAAACTTAATTCTTGTTGCAATAAACTTGCTATTTTTTCTTGTCTAACTGATGCCATAAGGGGCACAAATGTACTAAAGTTTTGGATAGTTTCTAGCAAAATAACTGCAACTTTTTGTTTTTTTGGATGTTGAGCAGTATTTTTTTTGTTCTTTGAAGAAAAATCATGGCCTTTTAATCTCATTTACTTATTCAATCTGTTCTTTTTAGATATAATAGTGTTATTTTTGTAGCATGGAGTTCAAATTAGTATCAGATTTTAAACCAACTGGAGACCAACCACAAGCCATTAAAGAATTGGTGGAAGGACTCAGAAGCAATGTCAAAAACCAAACATTGTTGGGAGTTACAGGTTCTGGTAAAACGTTTACCATAGCTAATGTAATTCAGCAGGTTGAAAAACCAACTTTGGTACTTTCTCACAACAAAACTTTGGCGGCTCAGTTGTATTCTGAGTTCAAATCATTTTTTCCAGATAATGCCGTTGAGTATTTTGTTTCGTATTACGATTATTACCAACCAGAGGCTTATATGCCAACTTCTGATACCTACATAGAAAAGGATTTGTCCATCAATGATGAAATTGAAAAATTGAGGTTAAGTTGCAGCTCTGCTTTGCTTTCGGGCAGAAAAGATGTAATTGTTGTTTCATCAGTTTCGTGTATTTACGGTATTGGAAATCCTGAAGAATTCAAAAAAGGAGTTACTTTTATTTACAAAGGTCAGAAAGTTAATAGAAATAAGTTTTTACATCATTTGGTGGAGATTTTATACGCACGAACTACAGGAGATTTTACTAGAGGAACTTTCCGGGTAAAAGGCGATACAGTTGATATCTATTTGGCGTATGTGGATGTGGCTTGTAGAGTGGAGTTTTGGGGAGACGAAATAGAACAAATTCAAACTTTCGACCCTTTGACGAATGAGGTTTTTGCGAGTTTTGATGAATATTCTGTTTATCCAGCCAACATCTTTGTAACCAGCAATGATAATGTACAGCAAGCTGCTTTTAAAATACAAGAAGACATGGTGAAGCAAGTCGAGTATTTCAAATCTATTGGAAAACATCTGGAGGCAAAAAGATTACAAAGCAGAGTAGAATTGGACTTGGAGATGATGCGTGAATTGGGTTATTGTAGTGGTATAGAAAATTATTCCAGATACCTTGACGGAAGAAAAGAAGGAAGCAGACCTTTCTGTTTGTTGGATTATTTTCCTGATGATTTTTTGATGGTCATAGACGAAAGTCACGTTACCATTTCGCAAATAAAAGCCATGTATGGTGGCGATAGGGCCAGAAAAATAAATTTGGTGGAATATGGTTTTAGATTGCCATCTGCAATGGACAATCGACCTCTGAAATTTGAGGAATTTGAAACCGTCATTGGGCAAACCATTTACGTAAGTGCTACACCTGCAGATTACGAAATGGAAAAATCAGAAGGGATTTATGTAGAGCAATTGATTCGTCCAACTGGACTTTTAGACCCTGTGATAGAAGTGAGACCCTCGTTGAACCAAATTGATGATTTGATAGGCGAAATCCACACAGTAATTGAAAGAGACGAAAGAATTTTGGTGACCACTTTGACTAAAAGAATGGCAGAAGAAGTCGATGCTTATTTTTCTAAAATGGGGATGAGAAGCCGATACATTCACTCTGACATTGATACTTTGGAAAGAGTAGAAATTTTAGGAGATTTAAGAAATGGACTTTTTGATGTTTTAATTGGTGTAAACTTATTAAGAGAAGGATTGGATTTGCCAGAAGTCTCATTAGTTGCCATACTTGATGCAGACAAAGAAGGATTTTTGAGATCTGAAAGAGCCTTAGTTCAAACAGTAGGTAGAGCCGCTAGAAATGTAAACGGCACGGTCATTATGTATGCAGATAGAATCACCAATTCGATGCAAAAAACCATTGACGAAACCAACAGAAGAAGAGCCAAACAAATTGCTTACAACGAAAAACACGGAATGGTCCCCACACCATTGGCAAAATCAAAATCAAATATATTACGTTCGCATAAAATTCACCCAACAGATGTGCCTTATGTGATTGATCATGACGTAAGTATTGCCGCAGATCCTGTAGTGAAATACATGGGTAGAGAGGAATTGGAAAAAGCAATTGCAAGCATCAAATCCAAAATGGATTACGAAGCCAAAAAAGAAAACTTTATGGAAGCTGCCTCATTGAGAGATGAATTGTTTGAATTGAAAAAATTATTGGTGGAAAGGTTTGATATGAAGGATTAGTTAAAAATTATCATTTTTGTATTTGCAAGTTGTTATTTTTAACACTTTTCTAATATACTATAGTTTTGATGTATTCACTTTTAAAGTATTATGAATTATTTTTTATATTTATTAGTTATATTCAGTTTTACATCGATTTATTCTCAAAAAAGGGAATTAGGATTGAACTTACAAGGAAGCAAAAGCACTCTTTTTGCTGAATTAAGTTATAAAAAGATTGTAGAAAAAAACATATTAATTGAAACCGGTATTGGTTTTGGAAATTTTGGAAGATTTGAAAAAAGTAATGATAATAATAAATTTTCAAGCGTTACTCCATTTTCTCCCTACTATTTATGGACTAATCAATCAGGAGAACCTTATTTATACTTAGAACAAAAGTACAAGTTGAACAATATCGGAGGAAAAGTTTTTTTTGGAATAGGTTACAGATGGAAATTAAATTCGCGTATTAATCTAGATGGTATTTTTCAGTTAGCATATTATATTGTTAGAGATAATCATTACCATTATTATGAAGATCAATGGACTGATTTACCACCATATGAGGTTTCTTATAAAACAATTCATCATACAATAAGTAATGGTTTGAAAATAAATATAAATTATGATATAAGCCGAAAAATTAGTGTTTTATTTGGTGGACAAGTGCTTTTTTTAGTTCCTATAAAAAATGAACTTTATCAACCGAATGATACTGAATTACCAATGATGGGTGTTGAGTTTAATATTATTTGTGGAATAATTTACAAATTGTAAAACTCTAGATGTCTAACTTCTATGTTATTCTTCATCAATTTAAAACCGCACCTAAAATTGCCAAAATCACCAACAAAAAACCAAATCCAACTATTACATATCTTGCCGTTTTGTCTTTGATAAGAGGTTCTCTATACTTTCCTATTATGGCATAATTAATAACCTCAATTTCATTTAAATCTGATTTTCTAACACCAAATAAATGACGAACAGAACCGTCATTTTCATCTTGTGCTGCTCTTTCGTAGAAAAAATTACCTTTTTTTAGTTCGTTTTCAAATTCATTGGCACTTTCCTCTTTTTTGAAATGAAATACCAAATAATTAGGTCTAGTAGGATGATCTATTTGGTTGGTAATATTAAAAGGAATTTTAAGATGGTCCATGATTCTATTTTTTGACGAAATATAATAGTACAAAATTAACACTTAATTGTTTTTGTAGCGTACTTTTGTAGCGTGAACATTTTTTAAAGTTTACTTTTGGTATGAA
Source organism: Flavobacteriales bacterium (assembly GCA_018401455.1). Taxonomy (GTDB): domain Bacteria; phylum Bacteroidota; class Bacteroidia; order Flavobacteriales_D; family Parvicellaceae; genus Parvicella. The sequence continues at coordinate 17,200 of JAGYKU010000007.1, read as the reverse complement.
AAGTCTTGTTGCATTTTTAGTCATATTTATTGTTAGTGTTTCTGCCGGCTTATACATTCTTTCCGAAAACAAAGAGACATTACCAATTTACAACCCTGTGGATGTCAACCCAGAATTGGTAGATAAATCCATTCAAAACAAAGGCATCAATCACACCATTATGGATTTTTATTTACAAAATCAAAATGGCGATTGGGTAACACAAGGTATTTTGGAAGGCAAAATTGTAGTTGCTAACTATTTTTTTGCTACTTGTCCATCTATATGTCCCATTATGAATGGAAAGTTGATGAAGGTAAACGAACACTTCAAAAAGGATAAAAAAGTAATGTTGATTTCACATACTGTAATGCCCGAAATGGACAGTTCGGAAGTCTTGCTAGAATATGCCGAAAGATACAATGCTGATGCTAGTACTTGGCAGTTTCTTACTGGAGATAAAAAGCATTTATACGAATTGGCTCGAAAAAGCTACTTGATTTGCCCCGATGAAAACGACCCGAATTATGACCACGGCAGCGAAAACGATTTTATTCACACAGAAAATGTTGCACTTATCGACACAAAAGGAAGAATAAGAGGTTTTTACGATGCAACTTCAGACGCTCAAATCAAACAACTGATTGCCGCTATTGAAATTCTTTTAGGAGAGTGATTTAAATTCAAAAAGTTTGGTAATCTAAACCAAAAAAGCTGTAAATTTGTACAATAAGCTATTACTTAGTTAAACAACTTTTTTCAGTTGGTCAATTGATATTCCTATATGGTTCTAGCCCCCACAACGAAACATCTTCCGCTTCTCAATGACACAACAAAGAAAAAAATATAAATGGTAAAATGAAAAATTGAATATTATCATAAGGTTTAAAAAACCAAACTTTATGTAAACCAAAATCATGAGACCTCAAACCCCGAACAACGAACCTCGAACCCCAAACTTTATTTCTTTTAACATTAAAAAGTAATCCCAACATTATAGTTATTCCACAAAATAATTACAACCTTTGTGCTTTCAAATAACTAAACAACAATTTTATGTACGCTTGGATAGGACTTTCCATCATCGTTGGACTCATTTTGTTTTTTGACTTAGGTATTCTAAACAAAGACGCTCACAAAATTTCTTCTAAAGAAGCTGCCAGAAATACTTTGATATTTTTTATCATTGCTATGCTGATGACGATTGGTGTTTATTATATCTATCAAAACAATTGGGTAGCCAATCCAACTTTTATTACTCCAGGACAGGCAAGTTTGAAGTATCTCACGGGATATTTTGTAGAGTTTGCTTTGAGTATTGATAATATTTTTGTCATTGCTTTGATTTTTGGTAAATTTTTAATTCCAGATAAATTCCAGCACAAAATTCTTTTTTGGGGCATCATCGGAGCAGTCGTCTTTAGGCTTTTGATGATTTTGTTTGGTGTAGCTTTGATCAACAACTTTACATGGACCATCTATATTTTTGGAGGTTTCTTGATTTTCTCTGGACTTAAAATGCTCTTCGAAAAAGAAGATGCTGAAGAAGTGGAAGGTAAAATGGAACAATGGCTCAACAGAGTGTTGAAAGTTAAAAAGGATGTAACCTCAGGGAAATTCTTTGTAAAAGAAAACGGAAAAACGTATGCAACTACCTTGTTTTTGGTGCTGATTCTTATAGAATTTACCGATTTAATTTTTGCGCTAGATAGCATTCCTGCTATTATTTCCATCACTCCAGATCCGTTTTTGGTTTTTTCTTCCAATATCATGGCAATTGTAGGTTTGAGAAGTTTGTATTTCTTCCTTTCTGCAATGCTTGAAAAATTTAGTTATTTGAAATACAGTTTGGTTATTATTTTGGTATTTATAGGTGTAAAAATGATACTTTCGCACACTGTTCATCTTCCGGAATGGGTGTCGCTTTCTGTAGTGATTTTGTCATTAGTTGGCGGAGTGGTTTACTCTATTTATAAATCAAAAAAAATAGAAGCTTAATTTTTATCAAAAAAAAATAAAAATACATTATTCTTTAACCAATATTTCTTTCTACTTTTGCACCAAATTTTAAGAAACAATAACTTAAACATTATATAATGTCTGTATTAAAAGGTAAAATTTCACAGGTAATTGGACCTGTAGTTGATATCAGTTTTGAAGGAGCTGGTGCATTGCCAAAAATTCTTGATGCAATTGAAATCAAGAAAGAAGATGGTACTATTCTAATTTTAGAATGTCAAAAACACGTAGGCGAAGAAAGAGTAAGAGCTATCGCGATGGATACATCTGATGGTCTTAGCAGAGGAATGGAAGCAATAGCAACTGGTTCTCCTATTTCAATGCCTATTGGAGATCAAGTAAAAGGAAGATTATTCAACGTAGTTGGAGATGCTATTGATGGTATCGAAAACTGTGATAAATCTAACGGTGGTTCACCAATCCACAGATTGGCTCCAAAATTTGAAGAACTTTCTACTTCTACGGAGGTATTATTCACAGGTATCAAAGTAATTGATTTGATTGCGCCTTATTCTAAAGGTGGTAAAGTTGGTCTTTTCGGAGGTGCTGGTGTTGGTAAAACAGTATTGATTCAGGAGTTGATCAACAACATTGCAAAAGCATACGAAGGATTCTCAGTTTTTGCTGGTGTAGGTGAAAGAACTCGTGAAGGAAATGATTTATTAAGAGAATTTTTAGAATCAGATATTATCCGTTACGGTGAAGAGTTCAAACACTCTATGGAAGCTGGAGGATGGGATCTTTCTAAAGTAGATAAAGTAGAATTGGCAAAATCACAGGCAACTTTGGTTTTTGGTCAGATGAATGAGCCTCCAGGAGCAAGAGCTCGTGTGGCACTTTCGGGATTGACTATGGCTGAATACTTCCGTGATGGTGGTGAAGATGGACAAGGAAAAGACATTCTTTTCTTCGTTGATAACATCTTTAGATTTACACAAGCAGGTTCTGAAGTATCTGCACTTTTGGGACGTATGCCTTCTGCGGTAGGTTACCAACCTACATTAGCCTCAGAGATGGGAGCGATGCAAGAGCGTATTACTTCTACTAAGAAAGGTTCGATTACATCTGTACAAGCGGTTTATGTACCTGCGGATGATTTAACGGATCCTGCTCCTGCTACAACATTTGCTCACTTGGATGCTACTACGGTATTGTCTCGTAAAATTGCTGAGTTGGGAATTTACCCAGCGGTAGATCCATTGGATTCTACTTCAAGAATTTTGACGCCTGCAATTTTGGGAAGCGAACATTACGATTGTGCACAAAGAGTAAAAGAAACATTACAGAGATATAAAGAATTACAAGATATCATCGCGATTTTGGGTATGGATGAATTGTCTGAGGATGACAAATTAATCGTTCACAGAGCAAGACGTGTTCAAAGATTCTTATCTCAACCTTTCCACGTTGCTGAGCAATTTACAGGATTAAAAGGAGTTTTGGTTTCTATTGAGGATACCATCAAAGGATTTAATATGATTATGGATGGAGAAGTAGATCAATATCCAGAATCTGCATTCAACCTTAAAGGTTCTATCCAAGATGCAATAGACGCTGGAGAGAAAATGTTGGCTGAAACGAAATAAGTTGTAAGACTGCAAGACAAAAGACGCTAAGACAAAAGACTAGATTATTAGACGCTTGACTTTAGATTCTAGAAATCAAAGTCTAAAGTTAAGAATCTTGAAGTCTTGAGTCTTAAAATCTTGAATCATCAAGTCTAAAAAATAAAAAAATGAACGTAGAAATAATAACACCAGACAAACAACTTTATAAAGGTGATGCTACATCAGTAGTAGTGCCAGGAAGTGATGGTCTATTGGGAATATTGAACAATCACGCACCATTGATTTCTTCTTTGAAAAAAGGAGTCGTAAAACTTTCAACTTCCGAAGGAGAAAAAACTTTTGAGGTAAAAGGTGGCGTTGTAGAAGTGTTGAACAATACCGTGATGATTCTCGCAGAATAATTTAGACAATTATTATATACAGTTTTTACAAAAGCTCTTACTTTGAATTAAGTAGGGGCTTTTTTTGTGTTTGGAAAATGGGTAAATTAATTTTGTTATTTATAAAAATCTTTATTCTATAGTAAACACAATCTTTACTCCCAAACTTAAAAATTTGTTTCACATAGGTTTATGTGTTATTTTTGTAATACACCTTAACTACAAAAAAATATACAATGAATAAAGCATTAATTATAACCCCAACAAATAGAATTATTCAATGTAAATTCGATTTGATAAATAGCAAGGCTTTTGTATTATTAAGTCAAATTCAAGTTGTTGGTTTGAAGTCAATTAGTGATGTCAACTTACTTAATGTTACTATTCAATATAGTGATTTATTTGGCAAAAAAACAGAACCAAAGTATATTGAAATTAAAATATCTCCCTTTCAAAAACTATCTGTTTTTGATATTAATAGAAAACTAAAGTGTTTCAAAGAAGAAGGAAATAGATATGATCTTATAACAATTACACTTGATGCTCAAGCAATAGCAGAATTCGAAGAAATACAATTACGATATGAGTTAAATGATGCCTACGAAGTAGAAAAATTAGAAGAAATTCCTGATGATTTTCTGAGAGTTGTGTATTTTGATATAAGAGATAGGAAAAAATCATTAGAAGACTTTTCTGAAGAAGTACAAATCGCATTTAGAAATAGTGGATATATGAAATTGCTTTAAGTTAACCTGCAAATTTCATAAAAAACTGATTTTTCAATCATGCATAATAAAAGTTGCTACTCTATGGCTTAAATGGTATCTTTATATTTTAATTAGTTACTATGAAGATAATATTACACCCTATTTTATTAATGTTTGCAATTGTATCATTTGAAACACTAAATGCTCAAACTTGGGAAGAAAAACAAAGTCTTCCGGGTGTTGGAAGACATCATCCTGTTACTTTTTCAATAAACGACAAGGGCTATTCTGTTACTGGTTCAACCGAAACTTTCACTGCTACGTCAGATTTTTATGAATACGACCCTATTTTAGATACTTGGAATACGCTTCCTGCTTTCTCCGGTCCAGCTCGTGGATATTCTATTGGTGATACATGGAATGGAAAAGCTTATATGGGATTTGGCCTAGGGAGTTTTAGCAATTATTTAAATGATTTATGGGAGTTTGACCCTACAACAGGTGATTGGACAGAATTAACACCTTGTCCTTGTCCTGAAAGAATTCACCCTTCTTTCACAATTGTAAATGGAGTTTTATATGTTGGTTTAGGAAATAATGCCAACAATGGAAACCTAAATGATTGGTGGAAATACGACATTGTTTCAGATACATGGACTCAACTCACTGACTTGCCTGGACCACCTAGACATCATCCTTATATGTTTACGGTAAATGGTGAAGTTTATACTGGACTTGGACATGGAAACGGTCCAGGAACCAATGTTTACAAAGACTGGTACAGATGGAATATAACTACTGAAACATGGACTACGCTTTCTGACTTCCCTGCGGAAGGTCGTGTGGCTGGAACTCAACTGAATATAGGGAGATAGAGGTTTGTGTTAAGTGGTGATGGTGATGATCATGGAACAATGCCAACGCTGGTAATTTTGGGAATACAATTATCAGGCAGATGCCGTTTTGCTTTACCTCCTCATCCTGGGTAAGCAGATGGGCTCCTGGTTCCATTTACTACGGAAATATTGTCTACTTAATGGCAGGAAGTAAAAACCAAATCCAAACTGGCTTGAAAGACCAGTCTTTGGAGTTACAATTTAGATGCATAATCGATATTACTGAAATTAATCAACCAAATTCAATCTATTTTCCAAATCCTTCATCAAAAGAAATTCAATTTGAAGGGTTGAAAACAACTCAAGTATAAAATAATTTCCTAGCTTTGGGCAAATAGTTTTACAACAAAAAAATATACTGGGGTTCTATTTTTAGTGATAATTTAGATGCAGGCTCTATTTTATCTTAAATGAACAAATGACAGTTCTATTCAGTATTTAAATTTATCAAAAAATAATCTATTTATCCCCATATTTATCTCTTTATTAAATACTAAAAACCTCTTTGAAATGAAGTTTTTAGTTTTCAATAAAATGTTTACCTTGGTACGCTACTACAAATTTTAAAATATGAAATTTATTACCTTCCTAGTCCTACTTTTTACCTCTTTATCTTTTTGGGGGCAATCCATTACCATTACTGCTCAAACGGAGGAGGAATTTATCGATGCCAATACTTCTTACAACATTACATAGATACCACAGGACTTTGGGTTTACTTGATTTGTATTATACTGTTGACAATGGTGTCAATTGGACATTTCTAACAATGGAATAGATCCCAGTGCTGGAAGTTTTGTGTGGTTGGTCCTAATACTAACGTATATTTAATAAGACTTACCGATGGAAATATTCAGAAAATTAGAAAGTGATGGTGTTTTTCTATAAAATTTTCCAAATAATTCTGTTACAATTACAAGTCCTAATGGAGGAGAGGTCTATTCAGGAGGTTCTACACAAACAGTTACTTGGACAACTGGAGGTCACTGTAGAGTCTTTCATTTTATTATTCAATGATAATGGAGCCAATTGGACATTGTATACCGTAATTATCATGCTTTCTCTGGTTCATGTAATTGGACTGTTCCAAACGTAAGTTCTAACCATTTGTGCAAAACTTACGGACAATAATGCTGTAGATCAAAGTAATACTAACTACAATTAATGGTGTGAGCAGGCGTGGTGAATATTATTCAGCCAAATGGTGGCGAAAATGATAAATATGAGGTAAATAACATACAATGGAGCGTTGCAGGTACGGTTAATCAACTTTAGATATCTTCTACTCTATAGATGGGGAACAACTGGACATTAATAACTTCAGGAGCGACAGGCACTTCTTTCAATTGGTCAGTTCCAATCTTTTTTATCTAGTACATGCAAGTTAGATTAACTTAGATGGTATCACTGCTTGAACATAAGTGATGCTAATTTTTCCATTTAGACCTTACTCAAATTACTTTATTGATCCTAATGGTGGAGGAAGTACTACAAGGTTTTGACTCTTTTGAAATTACTTGGGACACTCAAAACAATAGTCATATTGATTCTGTAGAAATATCCTTTCAAGATAATGGGACTTTTGACCCTTCATTTGTTGCTGTAGAAAATACAGGAAGTTATTTTGGGAAGTTCCCAATATTGGTACCACAAATGCTAAAATAAATGTTTGCTTCAGAACACTAATATTCAAGACTCCAACGATGCTGCTCTTTACCATCAATCCTATAGATTTGGTTTTGGTAAACCCCAATGGCGGAGAAATTCTTGTAGGTGGTTCAGATTTCGAAATCAATTGGACTAAACAAGTGTTTTTCTGGAGTGGACGTCTTTTTGTCTATGGACAATGGGGCTACTTTTAATGCTATTGCCACCAATGTTTTGGATACTTTTTATGTGTGGAATGTTCCCAATGTTGACACCACAGCGTGTTTGATTCATTATCACTTATCAAGATTTAGTTTCAGACACTAGCGCAAGTGTTTTGAAATCGAGATTTCAAGAAGATACTTCCAATAGTGTTTTAGAAAACAGTCATTTGTTTTCGGTTTATCCCAATCCAACTTCTGGAATTTAAATATAAATTAGAAAATTTGAATTTAAAGTCCGTTTATATTTATAATATTTCTGGAGCACAAGTTTCCCTATTTTGAAAATCAAAAGATCATTGATTTAACTCATCTTGAGTCTGGAATCATATCCTTAAAAGGTGAATCTGAACACATTACATTTACTAAACAAATTGCTATCGTTAGATAAATCTGTAATCTTTTTAGAATATCTGTTTGAATATCTTTAAATGTCATCCCTAACTTTGCTTTGAACTTAGAATTAAGACAATCAACTTATGTTTTACAGGCATCACTGAAACCTTAGCAAGTCAAGAAAATTGAAAAGAAGGCGCAATTTTCATTTTACTTTTGAATCTAATATAACCAATAGATTAAAAATCGACCAAAGTGTTGCACACAATGGCGTTTGTCTTACAGTTGTGAGAGGAAATGAATATACTGTCACAGCAATAGACAAACAATCAAAGCGCGCAATATGTCTGATTTGATTCTTGGAAGTGAAATAAATCTAGAAAGATGTACTCAAATTGGTGCAAGGTGGACGGGCATATTGTTCCAGGGGACACGTGGATCAAATTGCTACTTGCACACACAAATTGATTTTAAAGATGGTAGTTGGGACTTCTATTTTGAATGAGCCTTCCTCCAATATTACTGTTGAAAAGGTTCTATTACCATCAATGGTGTAGGTCTTACGGTAGTAAATTCTGGAAGAAATACATTCAGTGTAAGTATCTGTTCCTTATACCTATGAAAACACAGGGTTCAAAAAACTTTGAAGTTGGCACTAAAGTAAACCTGGAGTTTGACATTGTAGGTAAATACATTAACAAAATTGTTTGAGTTGAAGGGTTTGCAAAACCTATCTTTTAAGAGAATTGAAAGTCTATCTAAACTTTGTTATACTGATGTCTTCTCTTCCTGGAGAAAGCACATAATTAGCAAAAATTCAAACCTATCGTCTCTCATAATCGATACATTCCCATAATATCCCAAGTTAATGTTCTTGTATATATTTTCCGTCAAATCATCAGAAACAAAATCGTATAAAAAGGAATTTCTAATAAATACGTTATTTAAATCCAGCACCTGATGAAAACTTGGTCAAAAGTATGTCCTCCAATTTCTTGCTCTTGATTAATAAATTATACTCGCCTTTTTCATCGTCATAATAACCTGGAGCAACACGAAAAATGGAATAGCAATGACCACCAAATAAATTCCAATTTTATCGTGAACGTAACCTCCAATTCCAAACCTCAACAAGGCCAATCACCTCCGTTTACAATATGTCTATCTTTTTCGTGACCCACCAATAACCTCTATTGAAAGCCCCTAAAGATAAAATCAATCATAGGCGTAAGAAAATCAGAATGTAAATAGAGTTTCTCAAATATTCGTAAGTTAAGGTAGGTATTAATACCTCAAATTGATTTTAAAGATGGTAGTTGGGATTTTTATTTTGAATATAAACCTTCATCCAATATTACTGTAGAAAAAGGTTCTATTACCATCAATGGCGTGAGCCTTACGGTGGTAAATTCTGGTACAAATACTTTCAGCGTGAGTATTATCCCTTACACATATGAAAACACAGGGTTCAAAAACTTTGAAGTTGGCACTAAAGTAAACCTAGAATTTGACATTGTAGGTAAATACGTAGCAAAATTGTTTGAATTGAAAGGTTTGTAATTGTTTTACAATTATTGCTTGACGAATTTTTTTATTCCTACTCCATTTAAAGAAATAAAATAAGTGCCTGCTGACCAATCTTGTATGTTGATTACTGTTGTATGATCAATTACTTTTTCTTGAAAAATAATATGTCCCAAAATATCCGTTATAGTTATTTCTGTATTTGTTTTTCTTGTAACTATATTAAGAACATCATCAACAGGATTTGGAAAAATATTGAAGTCTATATTCTCTTCTTCTATGCTTAATGCTGAATTTGACATAAGTTCTACAGAAGTATTAGACTCACAGCCATTAGAGTCATAAACTACAATATCATACATCCCTGGAGTTAAATCATTTAGGGCAGACACTTCATTACTATTTAAATACACCGTATATGGAGCAGTTCCATTTTCAAATCCTAAAGTTATTTCTCCATCATCACAAGTTCCACAAGAGGGTTGTTGAGTGGTGGTGGTAATTATTTCGAAAGGTAAAGGATTTATGTCAATATTTATTCCGTTAGATGAGCAATAATTATTGTTTACATTGGTAAGTTTGTAAAAATCACCAGGTAAATTTTCGATTTTGTAAGGAATGCTATCAAAAGTATGCTGACTGAAAAAATTATTATCACCATCATACAACTCAAATAAATAAGGTGGAACTCCAGCGCTAGTAATTGTTATTGCTCCATCATTTGTGTTTTCACAACTAGGAATGGTGAACTCTACAGAAATTTTTGGATAGATATGGAGCACAAATCTGGGAGAAGTTTGGTTGGCTAACAAAGTAAAATTTTCTTGAAAGGTTGAATCTATAACATAATTTACATTATTGTTTAAGTCTTCCAAAATCAAACAATTATATGCTGTGTATTCAAAATGATTTACAGAAAGTATATAGTCTTGTTGTTGATTTACTTTTGCCACAATAGGAATATGTAATTCTTCGCTAAAATTAACTGCATTTATAGCAACATTTTCATTAGATGTAATCATATACATACTAGGAGCATTATTCAAAGGACTAAATAATTTTAAACCATCGTAATCGTCCAAATCTTGAGTATAATTATCGCCAAAAGTTACTGCTATTTCATCTGTAAATGAATTGAAATTGTTTGAAAGTTTTAATGAAAAGAACTGAATGTCATTATTGTTCTTCACAAATGATTTATCTACATCTACTTTGTTTCTTTCTTGAATCAAAAGAGAAGGGTTATTGTTATTAGCGTGCACCCAAAATCCTTGAGAACTTGCGATTAAATTGGAAACATCATTTGTGCCTATCCCGGCTCCACCAACGTACATTCCGTAATTTCCTGCTTCTCCAGACCAAATCCAAATTGCATCATCTATATTAGCTTTCGAAGCTGCTGGAATATTATCCCAATCTATAGTGCAAGGATATGGATTTCCTATTAAGTTCCATCCTTTTTGATCGATATTTGCTGCTAATTCAGAGGGTAAAATATTTTCAAAACCAAGATTATAATTCACATCTCCAACATTAAATTCACCAGTAGAACTAAGATTTTGAACTCCCGTTCCAATGTAAATTCGATGTGCTGAAAAAGGAGAAAGAGGATTAGAAATATCAGTAGCTTCAACCCAGCCGTTTTCTTTAATTCCGTCTGCATTACTTTCATTGTAGGCATAAACAGAAGTCCAACCAAAATTAGGGAAATTTGAGCCAGTGAAATTTGTCATTATCACCCCGTTACTTTGCCAATTGGATAGTGTTTGATTGGTAATTGGACTTGTGAGTTCTCTCCAGCCATCGTTAGATAGGGATAAATATCTTTGAAGTGTTATGTCGCCTATAAAAGGATTGCTAATAGTCGGATTTGCCACAATTGGGCCTGAGGATCCTCCGCAATGGTATGCGTTTGTACTTCCAGAAATCAGGTTATTTCCATTTATATTTACGCTATAATTAATATCGTTGTCGCAAAAACCATTATTGCCAACATTTATTTGAAATGTATAAGGTGGAGTAGTTGAAACTGTTGTTTGAATATCTGAAGTAGAGTTTCCATAAGTTCCTCCATTCAAAATGGAATTATTATTTCCATCTGTTAAGGTCCAAGTTACAAAATCACCCCAACCTCCATTCAAAGAAACTGTTATAAAATGATTATTCAGAATTTCGGTAATTCTTGCAGTGCCATTTACATCAGAAACTAATGTAATTCTATTGTTGGTTGTAACACTTCCTCCTTCTGGATAAAAATTGTTTATAATATTAAAGGTGCCACTATTAAAACTAACCCCAGACAAATTCAATACTCTAATATTGTAAAAACTTTGAGGGTTTAGAGCGTTTATAGTTGCAAGATTCTCCCCTAAAAAATTAACTGTAGATTGATTAGCTACAAAAACACCTTGATTGTTCCAATTTTGGTAAACAGACAATTCGTTTGCCCCATCAATTGTTACAGAAGCATTAGCATTGATATTTAAACTTTTACAAACACCATTTGATGTCAACACTGGAAAATTGGGCACAAGTTCAGGAATATTCGCGTCCATAAACTCATTTGGAACTCCTCTAGTCCAATTTCCTGGATTAGCCCAATCTGTATCAATAACTCCGGTCCATTCTGTATCTCCACCTATAACCAACTGACATTGAGGTTTATTAGCATTTCTTGTTCCTGGTGTAAGACCACAAGAAGTTCCTCCAGCATCAGTCCAAGAATATCTGTATCCATTATTGGCATTGTAAATTCTGCATCTTCCAGAAGCATTCCACGTAGGCTGCACTTGTGAACAACAAATTTCAACTCCGATATTGCTCGTTCCATTCCAATTAAATGGTGTATCAAATTCAATCATATCATAACCTCCTGAAGTAGGATTATATGTAAAGGCATTTTTTACGATAGTCCAACCTGTGTTACCTAAATTGTTGGCTACATTAGGATTGTTGACATGCTTAAGTTTGATAGTATAATCGGGTATTCCATAAAGAGGTGATTCTGTTACAAAAAACCCCATTTGTTCAATTACGCCAGCAATTCCTCCTGCTGCAGATATTTCATTAGATGTATAAACGAATTGAGAAACAAACCTTCTATAATAAATATTCACAGGAGAAGACTGAGTAGCAGATGTTTGAGCAGTCCCTGTTCCTAACTGAACCACTTGAGCGTTAAGAATACTTAAAAAGTTAACAGAAAATAATAATAAAATAAATGTCTTAAAAAAAGAATTTAAAACATGATATTTACAATTAATGCTAAAGACAATATTATCTTTGAAAAAAATCATTTTATCAAAATTATATTAAAAAGGGTTATAAAGACTTTCTTTTTCGACCAACTAAAGAAACCTATTGATAAATTAAGATAAAAAGTAATTAATACCCATATTTTCCTTTCCAAACCTGTGCTAAAAATCTTTTTAGTTCTTCCTCTCTTTGGTTGAGGAGGGTTTGTAAGGCAGTATTGCTGATTTCTTTGGGTAGAAACTCCTGTTTATGCAACTCGTTTTCAGGGTTTGATGTGAATAAACATATTCTTTCCGTAGCCAATTCTTTCATCAATTTGGTGGGGGCGTTTCTCAGAATCGGAACACTTAAATCTCCAGTTTGTCTTACCATTTCTTGGGCTTCATTTATGGCAACATAACTGGCGTTGCTGGCAGATGTAATAAATAAATAGCGCATTGTGATAAAATAATTCTACTTTCTGGCCAGCCAATTTACACTCACGGCATCAAAACAAGTATTTGCCATAATCAAAGCGGTGGGATTGGCATTCCCAATATCTTCTGAAGCCAAAATGAGCATTCTTCTTGCGATAAATTTGGGGTCTTCGCCTCCTTCTATCATTCTCGCCATCAATAGACCGCACCATTCCGGATCACTTCCTCTTATGGACTTTATAAAGGCACTGATGATATCGTAATGTTGCTCTCCACTTTTGTCGTATCTAGCAGGGTTTTGCGTAATATTTTTGAAATACAAATTCATCTGTAATCACGTGTTCTCTCCTGAAGGTAAGGTGAACAGAAATTTCGAGAATATTGTAATTTTCTAGCATCACCACCAGATAAATGAATGAGGGCATCGTATTCCTGAACTTTCACTTTTTAGCACTTAAATAAGCATCTTTTGAATGGACTTATCTATTAGCGCTATCAAATCTTCTTTGGTGTGATGTTCCAAAGCAAAAACTTGACTTCTCGACAAAGTGCAGAAATCACTTCAAAAGATGGGTTTTCTGTGGTGGCACCAATTAGTGTAATGATTCCTTTTTCTACCGCACCCAACAATGCATCTTGTTGTGATTTGCTAAATCTATGAATTTCATCAATAAATAAAACTGCATTTCCACTGCCAAACATGCCTTCTCTTTTCACTTTTTCGATAACTTCTCAGAATATCCTTCACCCCAAATTAATAGGCGATAGATTAAAAAATGTTCTGTTGAGTGTTTGGGTAATAATATGAGCCAATGTAGTTTTACCTACTCCAGGAGGTCCCCACAATATCATAGAGGAATCGAACCAGACTCAATAGCATTTCTCAATGGTTTCCTTTTCCTATTAGTCACTGCTTGTCGATAGCAATCGTCCAATGTAATAGGACGCATCCCTTTCTGCTAGCGGTATGTGTTGATTTGAGTTGATGGATTTATAGTTTTATTTTGGTAGTTCTTCACCTTCTACCACTTTGGAAACTTTGCCTTTATTGTAGTAAACTTCTTTTTCAATCTCTCCTTGGTTATTGAAATACAACCATTGTCCATCGTACTCATTGAAGTAATAACCAATATAGCATTTGTCCATTAGGAGTTTTGCCATACATTTTCCGTTTTAAAACACCGTTTGAGGTATTCATTTCACTGTAAAATTCCATTGGGATGGTAAGCCGTCCAAACGCCTTCTCTTTTGCCATTAACTATTGTTCCCATTACTTTGATGGTACTATCAGGGTAAAAGAATTGATAATCGCCATCACTAAGATTGTCTGTGTCGTAGGTGTCGCTTATGATTACATCTCCGGGATTGGCGTCTGCTGGGAGTCTAATAAAATATCAGAACTTGATTTTCAATGTTTATTAGTTGGTTGTATGAAACTTGCCTGAGTTCTATCTTCTTCATTTTTACACCCACTGATAAAAATGACAAAAAATAAAGCGCCAATATTGTTGATGATTTGTGAACCATTGTTTTCTTGATTTTTAATATACAAAGATAGGTAAACAGATGAAAAAGAGATATGTTATTTGAAATTTGAATTCAAAAAAAAGAATGTCATTTTCTAACAGTCCATTTTAAACTTTAAAGAATTTTCTATGAATCTAAAATGTCAGGATCTGACATATCCATACTTGCCCCATCTTCTATAATGGGCATCTCAAATCCAAGAATAGGCCAAAATATTGGTGCTAATAAAAGCCATTCAACACCAAAACCAGTTTCTTTGCAAACTTTTTGCTATTTCGATATTGATTACAAATAGCGCAATGTAGTGATTAATGGAATAAAAAATAAAACAACCCACCACATAGGTTTTTGAAATCTCAACCATCACAATTAAATTATAGATAGGCACAATTGCAGCCCATCATGGTTTCCTGCTTTGCTAAATACTTTCCAAAAACCGGCAATAACAACAACAATTATTGCCAAATAAATAATAATAAGTAAAATTTCCATAGTTTATAAGTTTTTAGTTAATAATTACACAAACATAAGAAAAATATTTAATTACAAATAAAAAAATTAAAGTGTTTTAATTTTTTTACTTATAATTAATATTCTTAATCGACTTACTCATAGGCATCCTTGTGGCTCTTGTATGTTCCCAAAATTTTGTCGCCAATATTGTGGTAATGCCCCACCAATAATTTTCATTTCTGTAATGATGTAATTGATGAGCCGTTTTGAGTTTATTACTCCACGGAAAAATGTGTTTATATCCTGGAATGTGATGTCCTAAATGCATCCATTCGTAATGTAAATAATAAACAATTACACCCAACAAAAAAACTGTTGCTATGCTCAAATTGAAGGTAAGCAATAGTGCCAATCCAAATAAGGCAACAAACAATATAATCACCGACAAAATAGGCGCAAAAATTAGCGGTACATGATTAGGGTCTTCATGGTGTCCGTAATGTAATACATTCATAAACTCCCTTAGAGCTTTCATGTTTCTTGCCCATCCATAGCCAATGAGCATCGTGTTTTTGTTTTCGTCAATCTTTAGGACTTGCATTTTTTTGGGTTCACCAAACATTTCAGCATCAAGCCAATCTCCTTTTTTGAGTTCTTTTTGAATTGGAACTTCTTTTACATTACCAATTTGGGCATGAAGGATGTACTTATGGGCAAACCACTCAAAAAATGGTGCGATAATTACTGGAGCAAACAAAACATACCAATGTTCTTGAATGAAGTTGAACTTAAAAGAGATAAACCCTACTGCTATTCCAATAGCAATATAAGTCCATACAGATGGATGTTTGAAATAATGTGCGGCTACTTTTTTCATTGTTTTTTTGTATTTGTTAATAAAAGCAGCGTGTGTAGTAACATCAAAATTACAAAAAAATAAACTCGAAAAGAAGAAAAATTTGAAAATTCTGAGAAAAAAAGTATAATATTATCTATGCTCAAAAAAAATGTCTCAAACCAAGGCTTATATTTCTAAGCGGAGCAAACCTCAAAACTGCTGTTTGTCTTGTAATATTACCTATTCCAACAAAGTCTCTAAAATAACCAAATCCAGCTTCGTATTGCATAAACAGTGAGAGATTCTCTTTCAAAGCATATCCCGCACCAACATAAGGCGCAATTCCCACACCGTAATCATCTCCTTGAAAGGGACTCAGCCTAACTTTTCTCAAAGACATGGAATAAAATAAATCACCGCCTACTAAAAAATAAAAATTGTTTTTATAAAAATGCTTTTCAACTCCAATGGTAAAATTAAAAGGAATAAAGTCGTGCTGTGTCAAATTTCCTTGAGGGCTTCTGCTATAATTGAAAGAAATGCTTGCTCTATAAAAAAACTTTTTACTTGAATATTGCGCATAATCAAAATACACTTGAGGTCTATAAGCGTTGCTCATTGTAATTCCCTCTAATAAATTACTTATCCCATAACCAAAACTTCGATTAAACTTGGATAAACTATCTGTTTTGTATCTGTCGTGTTGAGACCATGATATGGTAAAACTGAGAAAAAGGAATCCTAAAAGTATTGAAAAACGTCTAATTGTAAACATGCAATTGATTGTTATCTGGGTTAAAAGTTGTATTGTATTGATATAAAGCAAAAGTGGCCGGCCCTTCAATAACTGATCCATCAAAAATATGATATTTGGTGCCGTCACAATCACAATTAATTGTAAACCCTGTGCTGTCAACTACGCCTGCTCCGCAAGCTTGTTCTACATTGTAAGTACATCTTCTTTCGTATGCGTTTATTTTATCATACGTTTGTCTATACAAAATAATTCCGTTGTTTCCACCTGTAGCATATACCCAACCTCCAATAATATTCAAATTCGAATAGGCAGGCAAAGATGTGTTGATGTATAAATCAACAGGCGCATAAGGCATTTGATTTCTATTTCTATTGCACCCTGAAAGCAGCAATAACAAAATAACCAAACTTAAAAATATACTTGTACTTTTCATGTATTTGTGTTTTTAATATTATACGATATTAAAACGTAAAATAATAAACAAATGATATTCAAGTTTCAACAAAAAAGTGATTTTCACTTGTAAAGTTAATGATTTTCTTTAAATTTACTGTTATTATTTAAAAATTAATTCAAAATGAAATATTGGATGGTCATAGTGTTTTTTATTGGTATGTCGAGTTTTTCGAGTGTTTCTTATGCACAAGAAGAACCCGTGAATAAGCATTATGAAAAAA
>JAGYKU010000069.1 GCA_018401455.1 Flavobacteriales bacterium | reverse complement strand
GGAACCATAAAAGGTACTATCATGGCAGGTTATAAAATTATCACAACGATATTTAAGTATAGGTAAACTCAAAATGTTATCTTTACTTTTGTCAGTATTTAATTTTTTATACGACAAAACTCAAATAACAATAAAAAAATTCGTTTTAATGAAAGTAAATGGTCCCGTTTTAAATTATCAAAAATATTTTGAGCTTACGCAAAATCATGTCGCAAACCATCAAACTTCTGGAAGTAACCAAAGCGAAGCCTTGATAGGTTTTACAGCGCTCAATCTCAAAAGAATGGAAAGGCTTAATAAAACTTTGAAAATTACAGCCGAATTACAACAAATTGCAGAAAATTTATCATCTCGACAAACTTGGTATGTCATAAGTGAAAACTGGTGTGGCGATTGTGCTCAAAACCTACCTGCTATTCAAAAAATAGTAGAACATTCAAAAGGTAAAATTGAACTAAAAATTGTTTTTAGAGATGAAAATCCTGAATTAATGGAAATTTATCATACCAATGGCGCAAAGTCTATTCCCAAACTTATCGCTTTTGACGAAAACAAAAATGAACTTTTTACTTGGGGAGCAAGACCGAAAGAAGCAAACGAAATTTTATATGCTTGGAAAGCCAACCCTCAAGGCAAAAGCTGGGAGGATTTTGAAAAGGAATTGCACCTTTGGTATGCTAGGGATAAAGCGCAATCTTTATTTAATGAATTTTACACCATTCTGTCAGGAATTAATTAAAAATCGACTACATATTTAAATCGATAAATGAGTAAAAAAATTGTAATCATAGGAAACGGTATTTCAGGTGTAACTTGTGCAAGGTACGTTAGAAAATATAGCGATTATGAAATTACGATTATCTCCTACGAAACAAAATATTTCTTTTCTCGAACTGCCTTGATGTACGTGTTTATGGGACACATGAAATTTGAGCACACACAACCTTACGAACCATGGTTTTGGGAGAAAAATCGAATCAACTTAATACAAGGAAAAGTAACCACCATCAAATCAAACGAAAAAAATGTGATGTTGGAAGACGGAAAGTCGATACCATTCGACAAACTCGTTTTAGCAACAGGATCCAAACCTAATAAATTTGGTTGGAAAGGTCAAGATTTGAAAGGAGTGCAAGGTTTGTATAGTTATCAAGATTTACAACTTCTTGAAGAAAATACAAAAGGCGGAATAGAAAGAGCTGTGATTGTAGGGGGTGGATTAATTGGAATTGAACTTGCAGAAATGCTCTTGTCTAGAGGTTATAAAGTCACTTTTTTGGTTCGTGAAAATTTATTTTGGGGCAATGTGCTCCCCAAAGAAGAAAGTGAACTTATCATGCGCCACATTCTGGTTCATCATGTGGATTTGCAATTGGAAACAGAATTAAAAGAAATTGTAGGAGATGAAGATGGAAAGGTGAAATCTATCATCACATCAAAAGGAGATGAAATTCGTTGTCAATTGGTGGGACTCACTGCTGGTGTAAGTCCAAATATTGAATTTTTAAAAGGTTCTGAGATTCCTTTAAATCGAGGTGTTTTGATTAATGAATATTTAGAAACGCAAGTCGAAGATGTTTTCGCTATTGGCGATTGTGCTGAGTTTGTTCAACATCCTTCCTCAGATAGACGAAACATTGAACAGGTTTGGTACACAGGAAAAATTATGGGAAAAACCTTGGCGCATAACATTTGCAAAAAACCTCAAGTTTATAATCCAGGAAATTGGTTCAATTCTGCCAAATTTTTTGACATCGAATACCAAACTTATGGATGGATATTCCCAAAACCTAAAGAAAATGAAAAACACTTTTATTGGGAACATTCCAATGGTGAAATTGCTGTGCGATTTTGCTACGACAAAAACGATTTTACTTTTATAGGTATCAATACTTTTGGAATCAGAATGAGACACCAGGCGTTTGATAAATGGCTTAATGAAAAAAGAGATGTGAAATATGTCCTTGAAAATTTGGCTAGTGCTAATTTTGACCCTGAGTTTTATAAACTCCACGAACCGAAAATCATCGAAAAATTCAATATTGAAAATAATACACAACTAAAACTGAAAAAGAAGAGTTGGAAAATTTTATTCAATTCCAAATAAACAGCATGAAGTTACTCAATCAAATATCAGTATTTATTTTTCTAATAGGGTTTTTGCTATTTACTTCAGTAATATTTCTTGGAAAATATGAGGTAACCGAAAAAAATGTATCAGAATTCCTTCTTGAAAATGACATTAAAAACGACACCATTCAAAATGGTTTTATTTCGGTAATTTCGAAAACAGGACTCAAAGACAAAATCTATTTTAATCAATTTAAGTTTATAGGTGATTTACAATTTTCAATAACTCAACATAACCAATTGATTTCTGAAAAACTCATTGAAAAAGATGGTATTGTAAGCGAAGAAATAGATCAACTTTATATAGCTATTCAAAAAGAAGGTAAAATCAATTACTCCAAAGAAATACTTTCACAAATTTTTACAGAAAAGAAACAAAAGCTTTTAGAAGAACAAACTTCTTGGATGTTTTCAAGTGAAAAACAATATCCAGATCTAGCAGCATTTCAAAAAGACTTCGAAACTAAAATCAATGAAATTAATGGAAACATTGGCGTTGCCTATCGTCTAAAAAATGACGCTTATGCATTGCTCAATATGACACAAAGTTTTAATGAAGGAACTGTTACAAAAAACAAAGGATTGTGGCTGTTCTTAACTTTTGGTCTTATTACAATTGGTGCTTTTATTTATCATCTTACGAACATCAAACTTTTAGGACCAAAAGGTATTAAAAACAATGGCATATTTCAAAATGCTCTTACTAACCGAGGCTGGTTGGCTTATTTGGTTTTTGGCTATTTGGTCGGTTTTTATATCGTTTTGTATTTCTTTCCATACTACCTCAACAATTTGGTTACACTCGTAAGTCCCATAAGTGAGTCACTTAGTGGTAATCCTGCCAGCCATTGGTTTTTGTATGGCTTGATGTATTGCTTTGCCATGACTTTGATGGCGATTAGAATGTTTGTGAAATACCGAAATAACAATTACCAAATCCTCAGAACTTCTGTAGTGTTGTTTTTTCAGATAGCTTTTGCTTTTTTAATTCCAGAAATTCTTGTGCGCTTCAATATGCCTTACTACGATTTTAAAAACGCATGGCCTTTGGACTATGATTTTTTCTTTGATTGGAATATCAATAATTTGATGTCTAGCGGAAAAGTTGGAATTTTCATGTTGGTTTGGGGAATTGTACTTACGATAATTATCGTTCCTATAATGGTTTACTTTTTTGGAAAAAGATGGTATTGTAGTTGGGTTTGTGGTTGTGGAGGTCTTGCTGAAACTTTAGGAGATCCGTACAGACAACATTCTGACAAATCGCTCAAAGCATGGAAAATTGAAAGATGGTTGATTCATGGCGTATTGGTTTTTGCAATTATCATGACAGGAGCAACCTTATATACTTTTTTTAGCGGAGCCACTTCTCTTTTTGGAATAGAAACTTACACACTTCAAAAATCATACGGATTTCTTATTGGTGCTGTTTTCTCTGGAGTAATCGGAACGGGATTTTATCCTGTAATGGGTAATCGTGTATGGTGTAGATTTGGATGCCCCTTAGCAGCATATATGGGATTGGTTCAAAGATTCAAATCCAAATTTAGAATAACCACCAATGGAGGGCAATGTATTTCTTGTGGGAATTGCTCTACCTATTGCGAACAAGGAATTGACGTGAGAGCCTATGCTCAAAAAGGTGAAGATATTGTAAGATCTTCTTGTGTGGGTTGTGGTATTTGCAGTGCAGTTTGCCCTAGAGGTGTTTTGAAATTAGAAAACTCTAATGCTCCAAAAAAGATTGATGACAATCCATTGATTTTTGAAAATAATATGTTTAAAATTAATCCCAGTTCTGAATGAAAGTGTTGATGATAATTGTGTTGGTGATTTACTTCATTGCTTCCTTATTTTTGTTTTTGTATTCATTAACACAAGGACATTTGTTGTGGAAATATTTTACAAAACAAACAAAAATACAAAAACCTGATTTTCAAGAAGAAATATTGTTTCCAAAGGTGACTATTCAACTTCCGATTTACAATGAACAGTATGTGACAGAAAGATTGATACATAAAATTTGTGAAATAGATTATCCAAAAACATTGTTAGAAATTCAAGTTTTGGATGATTCCACAGACGAAACTATAGGAATTGCCAAAAAGAGTGTTGATGCATGGAAATCAAAAGGAATTGAAATCGTTTATATTCACAGAACCAACAGAAAAGGATTCAAAGCAGGTGCTTTAGAAGAGGGATTGTCGCTTGCAAAAGGTGAATATATCGCTATTTTCGATGCTGATTTTTTACCTGAAAAAGATTTTCTTAAAAAAACCATTCCTTATTTTCAAAATGAAAAGGTGGGAATGGTACAAACAAGATGGGCGCACCTCAATAAAAAATATAATATTCTAACAAGATTACAAGCATTTGCTTTGGATGCACATTTCACTGTAGAACAAGTAGGAAGAAATGAAAACAAAGGATTTATCAATTTCAACGGAACAGCAGGCGTTTGGAGAAAGTCTTGCATTATCGATAGTGGCAATTGGTCGGCAGATACATTGACTGAAGATTTGGACTTAAGTTATAGAGCACAATTGAAAAATTGGGAATTTGTATATTTAGAAGATGTAGCTTCTCCTGCTGAATTACCACCTGTAATGAGTGCTTTAAAAAACCAACAATACCGTTGGACAAAAGGTGGCGCTGAAACCGCAAAAAAACACTTGCTAAATGTTATCAGAAGCAAAAAACCATTAGTTGTAAAATGGCATGCTTTGATGCATTTGTTGAATAGTGCGGTATTCGTTAGTATTTTAGTATGTGCTTTATTGAGTGTACCATTATTGTTTGTAAAAACACAATTGCCAGAGTTCAAAAACCTTTTTATATTGGCTTCTATTTTTGTACTTAGTTTTCTAATCTTAGCCATTTTTTACCTCACAGCACTTTTGAAATTGAGTGAACAAAAAACAAAATCATTCTTTAGTTTTTTCGCATTGTTTCCTAGTTTTTTGTCTGTTTCTATGGGTTTGTCTTTACACAATGCAGTGGCTGTATTGGAAGGTTATGCTGGTAAGAAAACATCATTTATAAGAACACCAAAATTTAATCTTTCTGACAAAAAAGGGGCTTGGCAAAAGAAGAACTACATTGCTCAAAAAATACCTTTGTTGTCCTATATCGAATTGTTTTTGGTATTTTATTTTGCTTTTGGCATTATATACGCTTTTCAAATAAAAGATTATGGTCTTTTACCTTTTCATATAATGATGATGGTGGGTTACTTTGTAGTGTCGTCTTATACTTTTTTGCAGTTTTCAAAATCTAAAGTTTAACAGTTAATGAGTTTACTTAAAGAAAAATCTAAAATAAAATCACTGAAAGCTTTGGGGGATGCTTTTGCAGATAGCAATTATCAATTAAAAGTTTTGAATGAGGTAAATGTAGAAAAGTTTGGCAATAAACTAAAAGCATCAAATTTATTCCCGTTGACCGTCACTCAAATAGACACACTTCAAATCAACATGGGAAAAATGTGTAACCAAGTTTGCAAACACTGCCATGTGGATGCTGGACCTGATAGAAAAGAAATCATGGAACAAGTTACTTTGCAAAAATGCGTTGAAATCATCAAAAGCCATCCTTTTACGACAATAGACTTAACAGGAGGCGCACCAGAAATGAATCCCAATTTCAGAGGGTTTGTGGAAGAGATTAGAAAAGTAAATAACGAAATCAAAATTATAGTTAGATGTAATCTCACCATCATTTTAGCAAATAAAAAGTATCACGATTTACCTCATTTTTTTAAAGAAAATAAAATTGAAGTGGTATCTTCCCTACCCTATTTTGAAGCTAAAAGAACAGATGCGCAAAGAGGCGATGGTGTTTTTGAAAAATCTATCAAAGCTTTGCAAATGCTAAATGAAGTGGGTTATGGAATTGACAAAGAATTAGTTTTAAATTTAGTTTACAATCCTTCTGGAGCATTTATGCCTGATAACCAAGAAATGTTGGAATTGAAGTTTAAAGAAAAACTAAAAGAAGAATTTCAATTTGAATTTAACCAACTTTTTGCCATTACTAATTTGCCCGTAAGTAGATTTTTGAACTATTTAATTGCTAGTGACAATCTAGAAGATTATATGGAAACATTGGTAGATAGTTACAATCCTACTGCTGCTGAGGGTGTAATGTGTAGAAATACGTTATCCATAGGTTGGGATGGATTTATATACGATTGTGATTTCAACCAAATGCTGGATTTGAAAGTTGCATCACCTCAATCTACTCACATCAACGATTTTGATTGGAAGGCATTGAACGATAGAAATATTATTATCAACCAACATTGTTATGGCTGCACAGCAGGTGCTGGAAGCAGTTGTGGAGGCACGGTTGCGTAAAGAAAAAATAAAAAAATATGAGAAAAATTAAATACATTCTATTCTCCATTTCATCGCTTTTTGGCTCTGTTTTTTGGGCACAAGAAGTAGGTGACGAAGCCTACCACAAAATGTTGCAGAGATTATTATCGCACAATGTTCCTGAAAAATCTATCAATGATATTGAAGAAAATAAAAACTATATTTTTTTAGACACAAGAGCCAAAGAAGAATTTGATGTTTCTCATATCAAAGGCGCAATCTGGGTGGGTTATGATGAATTTAAAATGCAATCTGTAGCCAACATACCAATAGATGCCGAAATCATCGTTTACTGTTCGGTAGGATATAGGAGCGAAAAAATTACACATAAACTTATCAAAAACGGATACACCAACATTTCCAATCTCTACGGAGGTTTTTTTGAATGGTGCAATACCGGAAAACCAATGGTATCAGAAGAAAATAAAGAAACTTTAAAAATACACCCTTACAACGAAAAATGGGGAAAATGGCTCACTAAAGGGATTAAATCTTATGAAAAATGAGCTCTTAGCACTTAGTTTTTAGCCATTAGAACATCAAACCACGAACTTCAAACACCGAACCCCAAACTCAAACATCAAACATCAAACATCAAAAATATGTCCTATCTAGAAGCAACCAACGATTTATACAGAAAAGCAGCAACAACTCCAGATGTTGGATTATGCTGTACAACCAATCCCATTTGGCAATTGCCAGGTATGAAAATTCCAACCATTATGCAGGAAATGAATTATGGATGTGGAAGCACTGTAAACCCAAGTGATTTGTCCAACGAGCCCACCATTCTTTATGTAGGTGTAGGAGGAGGAATGGAATTGTTGCAGTTTTCATATTTTAGCAGAAGAAAAAACGGTGTGATAGGCGTGGACGTTCTACCAGAAATGTTGGAAGCTTCTCGCAAAAATTTTATCGAAGCAGAAAAACAAAACGATTGGTTCAAGTCTGATTTTGTGGATTTAAGAATCGGTGATGCACTGAATTTGCCCTTAGAAGATAATTCCATAGACGTGGCAGCGCAAAATTGTGTGTTCAACATTTTCAAATTAGACGATTTAAAAAAAGCATTATCTGAAGTATATCGAGTACTAAAACCCAACGGAAGATTGGTAATGTCTGACCCAACTTGCGAGCAATCCATGAGCGAAGCCCTTAGAAATGACGACCGACTCAGAGCCATGTGTCTCACTGGAGCGATTCCGTTGCAAGATTATATCGACACTATTACTTCTGTTGGTTTTGGAACAGTAGAAGTTAGAGCCAAAAGAGCTTACAGAGTTTTAGACCCCAAACATTACGAAACCAAAGAACTGATTTACATAGAAAGTGTAGAAGTTTGCGCCATCAAAGATCCAATGCCTTCAGACGGGCCTTGTGTTTTTACAGGCAAAACAGCCATTTACTATGGCGATGAAAAATATTTTGATGACCACGCAGGACATATCCTTATGCCCAACCAACCTTTAGCAGTATGTGACAAAACTGCCGCAACACTTCAAAAACTCAATCGTGATGACATCTTTATTTCTGAAAGCACTTTTCATTACAGTGGTGGTGGGTGTTGTTAGAGGGGGATTAGATTTCTTTTCAGAAATATATTCTGTTGAAGATTGCAGCCTTCCTGCCGAACCGTGTCTGCCGACAGGTAGAGGCAGGGTTAAAGGTTGAAAATTTGGAGTCTAAATTTTGAGTATCCAATTTTGCATCTCTATAAAATTAATTACTAGAAAAAATTCGAAGTTACCAAAAATTCTTACTTCAAAATTTAACAACAAAAAAATAAGTAATTTAAAACCTTCAACATATTAAGTTTTGTTTTAACTCCGAATAATAAACTTCGTGATAAAAATTAAAAACATCATTGATTAAAAAAATCCCAACACAAAATAATACTATTCTATAATTAACTCATAAGGCATTCTTGCTTGAACTCCTTTCATGCTTGAGATTTGTTCAACTACTTTAATCATTTCAAGCATCTTTATTCTTACTAAAGATTCAGTATCTTCTTTTTTATCTTCATCATCATTCATTGCCTCAAGATTCATCATAATCTCTGCCAATTTATTATCTGATTTAGGATAATTTTTGATTTTGATAGCGCTTTGTTTTACACCACCTTTTTCAGCTGCATAAGCAATTGCCTCGTCTATTCCTCCCAATTCGTCCACCAATCCAATTTTGATGGCATCGGTCCCAGCCCAAACCCTTCCTTGACCAATACTATCTACATCTGCAGGTGTCATTCCTCTTCCTTCTGCAACTTTAGTGATAAAATCTAAGTAAATGTCATCTACACCTTGTTGAATCATTTTGTATTCATCATCAGTGAGCGCTTGTGTAAGCGTAAGAACGGCATGTTCATTGGTTTCAACTCTGTCTGTGGTGATTCCCAATTTATCTTCGAGCATTGGCCCAAAATTTGGCAACACTCCAAAAACTCCGATAGAACCTGTGATGGTATTTGGATGCGCATAAATTTTGTCGGCTGCACAAGCAATGTAATATCCACCAGATGCGGCAACATCACCCATCGACACGATAAAAGGTTTGGCTTGTTTTGCCAAAATAGTTTCTCTCCACATTACGTCAGATGCTAGCGCACTACCTCCTGGACTGTTGATTCTCAAAACAATGGCTTTGATGTCATCGTCTAATCTTGCTTCACGAATCGCTTTTGCAACAGTTTCAGAACCCATTGTACTGTTATTTCCTTTACCACTTTCAATACTTCCTACAGCATAAATGACTGCAATGTTTTTATCGTCTTTTTTAATTTTCTTATCAAACTTTTTGGCTTGATAAAAAGCATATTTTGAGAAGTCAACCATTTTAAAATCTTCTTCTTTTTTGATTCCTGCTTTATCGCAAATCATTGTGATGATCTCATCTTCGTATTTTGTTCCATCTACCAACTTGTATTGAACAGCAGTTTCGGCATTTCTAACAAATACACTGTCTGCAATCATATTTAAATCGGCTACGCTAATACCTCTAGTTTCAGAAACACCTTTAAGCATTTGATTCCAAATTGCATTTAAGTAGGTCATGGTTTGTTTTCTATTAGCATCACTCATTTTATCTAGCATAAAAGGTTCTACAGCAGATTTAAACTTGTTGTTTGTACCTCTTATAATTTGAACATCTACACCCAATTTATCAATCATACCTTTAAAAAACATTAGTTCAGCACCTAGACCTCTAAATTCTACCATTCCTTCTGGGAAAACATAAATTTCGTCAGCTACTGTGGCTAGATAATATGATTTTTGAGTGTAATTTTCAGAATATGCAATCAAGAACTTTCCTGATTCTTTGAAATCAATCAAAGCATTTCTAACCTCTTCTAAAGATGCCATTCCTGCTTTAAGGTCGGACATGTCCATTAATATACCTTCAATTTTCTTATCACTTTTTGCAGCGTCTAATGCAATTTTTATTTCTCTAATTCCAATAGCTTTATCTACCGAAAAAGAACTAGAATTGAATGAAGAATAGGATTTTTCTGTAATAAAATCACTTATATCTAGATGCAAAACGGTATTTTCTTTGTACTCTAATGGCTTTCCTTCTAAAAATCCAAAGTTGTCATCAAATGCATTGCTGATCATTCCAAAAAGAATGATAAAGAAGGCAAAAATTAAAATTATTCCTGTGATTACAAATGCTAAGGACGATGCCCAAAAATTTCTCCAAAATGGTTTCATATTTATATATTTTATATGCAAACAAAGGTAATTCTTTAATTATCGAAAAAATTATTAATCTACATAAGTGGTTTTTGTTGTTTGTTTAACGGTTTTTAATTACTTTTGAAGTTCTAAAATCAAGACTAAATGATTTTTAAAAGTTATATGAAAACTATTTTCAACTTTAAATTTGCAAAAAACTTGTTGTTTGTTGCCATAATGATTGGAGCGACATCATTTGTAATAACTTCTTGTAATACTGATTCAAGTGAGGAAAATAATATCATCGAACAAAGAAGTGCAATTATTGCTATCGAAGGAATGATGTGTGAAAAAGGTTGTAAGTCAACTATTCAAAATAAACTTTCTGAAATGGAAGGCGTTTCTTCCTGTGAAATCAATTTTGAAGCACAAAAAGCAGTGATAAAATACGATAGCAAAAAGTTAAAAGCAGATGATTTTATCTCAAAAATCAATGGAATTGCTGATGGAATTTACAAAGCAACACTTGTAGAAGATAAAGATTTAGAAAATACACCTATGCAACCTAATGATAAAAAAGGTCAAAACAATGGAACAAGCGTGAGTGAGTTTTCTTTTCAAATTCCCAATTTTTATAAGTTTTTTACTGATTTACTTTAGGTTTTACGTCAAACGACTTTACGACAAACGACTTTACGATTTACGATTAAACGACTTTCGTTTTAAGGCTTCGAGATAATCTAAAAAACGTAATAGATAAATGAATTTACTTAATTTTTTATGAGTTATCCGCTTTCAGAAAATCTAGCACATACCAATCAACATCCATATAGAATAGATGTAGATTACGCTAAAGGAATTTATATATATGATATTTCTGGAAAACAATATTTTGATTTCATTTCTGGTATAGCAGTTAGCAATTTGGGGCACCAACATCCAATTGTTGTAAACGCCATAAAGTCTCAACTTGATAAGTATATGCACGTGATGGTTTATGGAGAATTTCACCAAGCGCCTCAAGTAAACTTGGCAAAGAAATTAAACGAAGTCCTTCCGAACGGGTTGGATGTTAGTTATTTTGTAAACTCTGGTACTGAAGCCAATGAAGCGGCACTTAAATTAGCCAAAAGATACACTGGAAGGAGTAAAATGATAAGTTTTAAAGGCGCATATCACGGAAACACACATGGTTCGATGAGTGTCAGTCATAATGAATACAAGAAATTTCAATTCAGACCATTACTTCCTGATATTCATTTTATAACCTTCAATGATGAAAGTGAGTTTTACAAAATTGACGAAACTACCGCTTGCGTAATTATAGAACCTATTCAAGGTGATGCAGGTGTTAGAATTCCTAGCCCTAATTACCTCAAAAACTTAAAAAAAAGATGTAAAGAAGTTGGCGCATTGTTGATTTTCGATGAAATACAAACAGGTTTTGGAAGAACAGGAAAACTCTTCGCTTTCGAACATTTTGATGTAGTCCCCGACATTCTTACCATCGCAAAAGGTTTTGGAGGCGGTATGCCGATTGGTGCTTTTGTATCGAGTCATGAAATTATGGAAACACTTACGCATCATCCGCCATTAGGGCATATCACTACTTTTGGTGGGCATCCTGTATGTTGTGCTGCGGCTTTAGCAAATTTGGAAGTACTCACTTCAGAAAACATCATTGCAGAGGTGGAAGCCAAAGGAGCATTAATTGAAAGTTTGTTGCAACATCCTTCTGTATTGGAAATCCGTAGAAAAGGACTTTTCTTTGCCATTCAAATGAAAGATGCTGAAACAGTTGCCCAGGTGGTTTTGAAATGTAAAGAAAAAGGATTGCTGAGTTTTTGGTTTTTATCGAATCCAGATAGTTTTAGAATTGCTCCACCACTTATTATCACCGAAGATGAAATTCGAAAAGCCACAGCTATAATTAAGTCAGTGATGGATGAAGTTTAATTACTTCAATTCTTTTGTAAAATTTTATTTGTCAAGAATCGACTTAGAAAAGCACTGCCAATACCAACCATTGATCCCACTACAACATCTGATGGATAGTGAACGCCAAGGTGCATTCTAGAGTAACCCACAGATGAAGCCCAAATAAACGCTGGTGCAATCACATACCATTTTGGATACATCAAACTTATTGAGGTGGCTGTACTAAATGCCATTGTAGTATGTCCTGAAGGGAAAGATGGGCTTTCTTCGGATACGACATTCTGAATATCATTGTAAGTTATGAAAGGTCTTTCTCTTTTAATACTGTATTTCAACCCAAATGTAATAGCTGAACTTAGCACTAAAGAGCCTCCAATTACAATTCCTTTTGTTTTGGTAAGACTGTCTTTTTTAATTAGCCCAACACAAAAAATAGCCGTAGGCGTGAGCAGACTAATTGGTGCGTCAGATTGAGTAACGATTTCAAAAAACGTATCGAATTTTACATTTCTATTTAAGTTAATCTTTCTAAGTAAACTAATGTCGTTGTTTTGAGAAAAACCATTACCCAGAAAAACTACTAATAGTATTGTAATAACGCAATATTTTTTCAACCTAACTTTCAACTATGAGTTTTCTTTAACAACTTGTGGAGCAATCATAAAAGTATCTTCAAACTGATTAAACCTTTTGTCTAACTCTTTTGCAAGTAAAATGTATTGGCATTTCTTCATACTTTCTGACAACCTAGTAATTTCTGCATGATTAGCGTTTTTGAAAAGTAATTCTGCATCATCAATGAAAAAAAGTTCTACTTTATTAAGATTAATACCGTTTAGAAAATATAATTTCGACAATCTTTTAGGGGTTGTAATTACAATATCTACACCTTCGTACAATTCATCTCGTTGCACGTCAATTTTTTGCTCTTCATAGATTACAGCCATTAGTAAATCAGAAGGAAACATCAATTTTTTGAATTTTTCTTCCAACGCCAGCGCTTCTTCTTTATTTTCTATAACTACAATAGCACGAGGCGCATCATCAATTGAAGCCTTTATTAACTTGTTGATGATGCTGATAATCATCGCTGTAGTTTTTCCACTTTCATTTGGCGCTATGCCATACAAATTAGCTCCTCCTCGAATTTTAGATAGCAAATCTTTCTGAAAAGGTGTTGGAGTTTCAATTCCATTTCTTTGCAGCGTTTCTATCAAAAAACTTTCTATTTTTTTAAAAGACATAGTTAAAATTTATCCTAAAAATGAGGTGTACATCCAAACCAATTTCTCTTGTTCTCTTATGTAATCACTCATCAAGGCATTAGTACCTTCATCATCAGCGGCACCGCTAAGTTCCAACAAGGCTCTTTGTTTTTTTATTAAAGTCTCAAAACTATTCAATATAGATTCTACACAAACAGTTCCATCAGAAATATTTTTGGCTTCTTTTATTTGAGATTGTTTTATGTAATCTGTAAAACAATGCGTTGGTGTTTCTCCTAAAGTCAAAACACGTTCTGCTAATTCATCCACTTTGAGC
>JAGYKU010000068.1 GCA_018401455.1 Flavobacteriales bacterium | reverse complement strand
AAATAAAAACAAGAGGATTAGTTCTTCAGAATCTAATTTTTTAGTTCTGAATTTATTCGCTACTAATACTTTAATCATAAAATCAACCAATTAATCGATTATTAAATTAACTAATTGTCTAACCCCAATTCTTTACCCACTTCTAACATGTATTCGAAGGCGGCATTGTATTCATTGGGAACTTTTCCGTCAAGAATGGCTTCTCTTATTTGCTGTTTGATTTCTCCAATCATCTTGCAAGGTTGCAAATTGAAAGTTTGCATAATAATTTCTCCAGTAATGGGAGGTTGCCAATTGCGCAATTGATCTTTTTCTTCTACTTCCTTGAGTTTTTGTTCTACCTCATCAAATCGAAGTAAATATTTTTTGACTTTCTCAGGATTTTTGGAAGTAATGTCTGCTCTGCACAATGTCAGCAAATCTTCGATATCATCTCCTGCATCTACAATGAGTCTTCGCAATGCGGCATCAGTAATGGTTTCTTTAGTTAATGCAATAGGTCTTAGATGAAGCATTACCAATTTTTGAACGTACTTCATTTTATTGTCTAAAGGCAATTTTAATTTCTTAAAAATCTGAGGAACCATTCTCGCACCTCTATCTTCATGACCGTGAAAAGTCCATCCAATATTGGGCACAAATCTTTTGGTTGGTGGTTTTGCAATATCATGTAAAATAGCTGCCCACCTCAACCACAAATTTTCAGTGTTTTGACTAATATTATCCAACACTTCGAGCGTATGATAAAAATTGTCTTTATGTCCTTGACCATTTATTACTTCTACTCCTTGTAAAGCGACCATTTCGGGGAGTATGATATGAAGCAATTTTGTATTAAACATCAATTTAAAACCCAATGAAGGATTCGGAGACAAAATCATTTTGTTGATTTCATCAATAATGCGCTCTTGAGATATAATTTTAATTCGTTCTGCATTTCTGGTAATAGAAAGCAGTGATTCTGACTCAATTTCAAACCCCAATTGACAGGCAAACCTAATGGCTCTCAACATTCTGAGAGGATCGTCCGAGTAAGTTATATCTGGATCTAATGGTGTTCTGATAATTTTATTGTCCAAATCTTCCAAACCATTGAATGGGTCTATAATGGCTCCGAAATTTTCTTCAGAAATATCAATTGCCAAAGCATTAATGGTAAAGTCTCTTCTTTTTTGGTCGTCTTCGAGCGTTCCATCTTCTACGATGGGTTTTCTAGAACCTCTGTCGTAACTTTCTTTTCTTGCGCCTACAAATTCTAATTCATAATCGTTGTGATTAATCATCGCAGTACCAAAGTTTTTGAACACACTGATTTGTCTTGTATTCAATGCTTTTGCTACTTCTTCTGCCAATAAAATTCCACTGCCAGCAGTTACAAAATCCAAATCTTTACAAGGTCTTTGAAGTAGTAAATCTCTCACAAAACCGCCAATCACAAAAACAGGTTGCTGAATTTTTTCACTACAAGATGCCACATTTTTGAAGATGCTTTTAATGGGCTCTTCGATTGGGATAATTTTATTTTCTAATGATTTTAAACTCACCGTTTAGTTCCAGTTTTATGATGGCTGATGCCACGTTTTTAGATTCAGAAGGCAAATTTACTATAAAATCTACTTTTTTTGCTAGTAATGGGTTTATTTCTTCCATTTTACTTGGACTTGGTTCTCCAGAAAAATTTGCAGAAGTAGATACCAATGGTTTTCCTAGTTTTTGAATCAATTGAAACAAATATCCTGTTTTTACCATTCTAATTCCAATACTTTTATCATCGGCTAGACAAATTTCGGGTAAGTTCACTCCTTTTGGGTAGATAATGGTGGTAGGTTTTTCACTTAAATCAATGATATCCCAAGCCATTTCTGGAACTTCAGCAACATATCTTTGAAGCATCGCATCAGAATTTACCAAAAGAATCATGCTTTTTTGAGCAGGCCTGTTTTTGATGTCGAATACTTTAGAAACGGCTTCTTTATTGGTAGCATCACACCCTACCCCAGGAATGGTATCGGTAGGATATAAAATTACTCCTCCGTTTTTTAGTACTTCTACTGCTTCATTGATTATCGCTGTCATAAATGAAATTTTTTGTATTTTTTTTAATTTTCAACTAATTAACACATTGGATATGACGTATTATCACATTTTTTTAACCACAGAGGCACAAAGATGCACAAAGTTTTTCATGCATCGTATTTTTCAAAAATACTTTTTAAGTCAAACATTTTATATTGTAAACAAAATAGTTTTCACGTATGTATGATTAATAACACCGAGTTAAGCCGTTTCAGGTTTAAACTTTCAATAAAATTACAGATGTCTCCTCCGCAACTGCGGAGGTCGACATGACAAGAAAACGAAATGATAAAATATTTCCCGCAGATTACGCAGATTTACGCAGAATAAATAAACGAGATTTACGGGAGAAAAATTTCCTCCCCCTTATCCCCCTACTTACGCTTCGGTTAGTACAAATCCAAAGGGGGAATTAATATTCACCTGTCATTTTAACTTATACTGTTTAAAAAAAAGTGGTCACTCGAACTGACGCTATCGGTCTGTTTCTTCGAGTAGACATGACAAGAAAACTAAATGATAAAATATTTCCCGCAGATTACGCAGATATACGCAGAATAAATCAGCGAAAATCAGCGAGATTTGCGGGATAAAAATTTCCTCCCCCTTATCCCCTTACAAAGGGGGAATTAATATTCACCTGTCATTTTAACTTATGCTGTTTAAAAAAAAGTGGTCACTCGACATAACAAAACAAATACTTGTCACTTCGATCTCCGAAATTTCGAAGGAAACTTCTATGTTTTATATGGTGCAAAGCTGTATTTAACTAAAAACAACAAACTCCGAACTTTTCAACTTTTCTATAGCCGACTATATACATCCAGCAATTGCTGTGTGAGCACTTCTGGTTCGAATATTTTTACATATTCTTTTCCGTTGGTTTTCATTTTATGAGCCAAATCTGTATCCGAAAGAATTCGATCTATGGCTTGAGCTATTTCTTCAGGATTGTTGGGATCCACAAACAATGAATCTGGACCCGCTGCTTCTTCGAAGCAATAGCCTTTGGTTGTAACTACGGGAACTTTGCTATGTAAGGCTTCAATAATTGGAATACCAAATCCTTCGAAAAAAGATGGATATACAAAAACACTTGCCATTTGATAAATTGAAGGCAATTCTTCTATAGAAACATTTTTTAAGAAAATAAACCTTTCAGGATTGATTTTCAATTTTTGCATTTGAACTTTAAGAAAATTGAAGTATTTCGTTTTTCTACCCACAACCACAATAGGCAAATCATTTTTCATGTGCAAATTCGCTTGTAGTATTCCAAACAAATTTTTACGAGTTTCAATGGTTCCGACATTCAGAATAAATTGATCTGGAAGTTCAAACTTTTCTTTGATATGTTGCTTAATTTCCTCAGAATATACTTTTTTGAAATTCTTATGACAAGTTTGATAAATTACATCAATCTTATCTGGGTTGATTTCATAGAAAGAAACAATGTCTCTTTTGGTTTGCTCGCTTATGGCAATAATTCTATCAGCGTTTTTGCAAGCATATTTGAATTTAGTATTGTAAATTCTTCTGTCAATGGCTTTATAATTTCTTGGAAATCTTTTAAAAATTAAATCGTGAATGGTGACTACATATTTTATATTGTTATCATTGCCTCTTCTTGGAATTTCATTGCTCAAGCCATGAAAAATATCTATTTGATCTTTCTCGAGTGTTTTTTCAAGATTCACTGATCGCCACAAACTTTTGAAAGTTTTGTCGAGTTGTGTGCTTGGAGTGATGACCTTTACTTTTTCATTTTCTTTGATAAATTTAAGTGCAGGATTCTGAGTTACTCTCGGTGTGTAGAGCAAGTATTCATTTTTTGGCGCATAGTCAAATAGATTACTCAACAAGTCTCTAGAGTAGTTTCCTAAACCTGTGTAATTTTGATAAGCTCTTTTTGCGTCAAATCCGATTTTCATCAATAAATTATATTAATTTTCAATGCAAATATACAAAAGGGTGCTTTTAAAATTAGATTTTTGAAATATTTTGAATAATTGTTACTCAAAATAAGTAATCAAACCTCTTAAGCCCATGTCAACGACATTTTCTCCATCCAATGGTTCATAAATTCCATTTGGGTTTACATCTTCCCACTCAAAACTATTATTGGTAGATAGTGAAATTACCAAAACGATATCTTCGGTTTCATTTCCTGTAATCGTAAACGAAGAAGGGAAATCGCCTGTCACAACACACGAACCAGGAGGCACTGGAGAAGTAGCAGAAAGCGGATTGGGAACTGTAGTTGCAGGCGCTTGACCCTCTGTGACTTGTCCTAATGTTTCAAATCCCCAATATCCTTGGAGTTTATTTGTATTCAAACTTACACTTTGTGTATTTACTGTATAATCTGTGATGTAAGTTCTAAACCCTACAAAAGAAGCTAATCTTCCAACTAAATTAAACCCATTTGCTTTGAATTTGATATCATAATTTTGATAAGTCAAAGAAACTCTTATCCAATTATAGGTATCTGGAGTGATAGATGATAATGGAATTTCTGCAAAAATTTCTCCATTTCCTTTGGTAATGGCTTTATCGAAATCCACAGCCACATCACCCCCTAAAGATGTTTCGGGACCATGATAGATAATTTCACCATCACCCAATTGCGTCATTCCAGATGGTGCTAATTCTATATAGTGTGCACTCATTCCATGAAAAACTGGAGATTGAGCAGCATTTCCAGCAGGCATTGTTGCAGGTTGTCCGAAATTATTGAGTCTTGCTTGCGTAGAATCAAATTTAAGTTTGATAATCAACTTAGGTTCATCTTCTACTGGAGTTAAATATTCGCAAGAATTATTGTTTTTTTTGGCGCGCTCGTCATAATTGATAGCCATTGGATCTGTACAACCTTTTCTACAACTATTTGCAATTGAAAGAATTGCAACACTTACTAAAATTAAATTTATTTTCTTCATTTTCTTAAATTATGATGCTAAAGTAAACAATTTTAATTGATTTTTGAAAGAATTATAGTCAAAATGACTCAAATACTAAATTCACTAATATTTTTACCTTTGTAAAAAAAAGAAAAATGTTACCAACCCAACTGAAATCCATAAAAAACATCATTTTTGACTTAGGAGGCGTCATTTTGAATATTGATTATCAATTGACAAGTGATGCTTTTAAAAAAATTGGATTTACAGACTTTGACTCTTTTTATTCTCAAAAAGAACAAAGCAATATTTTTGACTTACTAGAAACTGGAAAGATTTCCTCAGAAAGTTTTATTGATGAAATTAGAAAACACTTTCCATCGGAAAATGTATCTGATGCAGCCATTTTAGAAGCTTGGAATGCCATGTTGCTTGATTTGCCAATGCACAGAATCGAATTGCTCCATGAAGTAGCCAAAAAATATCGCATTTTTTTATTGAGTAATACCAATCAAATTCATTTAGAAGCATTTTCCAAAATCATAACAAATGCTTATGGAAGCGATGTTTTATCTCCTTGTTTCGAAAAAGTATATTTATCACATCAAATTGGAGATCGAAAACCTAATGCGTCTTGTTTTAAATTGGTATTGGACGAAAATCAACTCCTTCCAGAAGAAACATTATTTATAGATGATTCCATTCAACACATCAAAAGTGCTGAAAGCTGTGGAATACACGCTCTGTTTTTGGATATAAAAAAAGGGGAAGAAATTACTAACGTATTTCCTGACATAATTCTACCAAAACACCATTCGTAGATTTGGGGTGCAAAAATGCAATCATCATATTGTCGGCTCCTTTTTTAGGTGCTTTGTGAATCAATGTAAATCCTTTTGCCTCCAGTCTTTTTATTTCTGATTCGATATCATCCACTCCAAAAGCGATATGATGAATGCCTTCCCCTCTTTTTTCAATGTGTTTAGCGATAGGGCTTTCATCATTGAGCGCTTGAAGCAACTCAATCTTGCTCTCCCCGACTTGAAAAAAAGAAGTGAGCACACCTTCAGAAATTACTTCTTCCATCTTATAAGCTGGTTCATCAAAAAGCGCTGCAAAAAGTTCGTTCGAAGCTTTTATATCTTTTACTGCTATTCCTATGTGTTCAATTTTCTTCATTTTATTTTCGAAATTTAGATACAAAGTTAAGGTTTTGTGTTTTTTAAAAATTGTTTTTCCTTCTAAATTCTTCAAAAAAACGTTTATCTTTGTTACATTATGATAAGAAAAGCAAATGTCTTAATTTTTGGAATGGTTCTACTATTGAGTAGTTGTGTGAAATCTAAAGAAAGAGATTTGCAAACTTCTAAAGATTATGCATTGGTTCAAAATAACCTTTCGATGGTGGTTCCTTTGGTGGTTCATTCTGTGCAGTCCAAGTCTTATGTGTTAGACAAAATCAACTCTGAGGAAGACACTTTAAATTCTTGTGCTGAGTATCATTATGTTTCTGGAGACACAGTTGACATCACCAATGAAAATGTGGTGTTTGAAATTTTATTTAGCCAATGTTATGATAAAGATTTAGCCAAGAAAAATGGTTCTTTGATGGTAAATATTGATAAATATTTTAATACAGATAGTGCTATTTGCAACCTTACATTTGATGCTTTTTCTATCAATGACAACATAATGCAAGGAGACATTAGAATAAAACGTATCAATGGAGGTTTATTTGAAGTAAGTTCATCCAACTTAACGGTAATCGTGGGAACTCGATCTATCAAATATGAAGGAACTTTCGAAATGACGATGGGAACTGGACAACAAACTGATTTATTATACGACAACACTTTTACGCTTCAAGACGAAGGCACTATTTTGAATAGGTTTGGAGTGCTCAATAATTTTATAGGAACAGACATTCGAAGACAAATGACATGCAATTATATTTCCTCAGGACTGGTAGTGCTTGACGACAATAGCGAAAACACACAAATTCTTGATTTTGGAGATAGTACGTGTAATAATATAGCAACGGTAACTTCTGCAGAAAATGAGGTGAGTTTTGGGATGTAATAGATTCAAGACTGTAAGATAAAAGATTTTAAGACTTTTATGTAGAGTGTTTGAAAATTACGGTAAGTCAAAAACTTTGTGCGCTTTGCGTAAATTCTTTGCGAGCTTTGCGGTTAAAAAAGACTTCAAGACTTTTTTTGTACAAGGTTTTTGAAAATAGTTAAGATATCAAGGAAAAGTTTTTAAGGAATAAAAATTATCAAATTATCAAATTAACTAATTCCCCAATCCCATTCTAAGCCCTACTACCCAAAACAACTCTCCGAAAAAAATATTTTGTTTTGCCCATTCCCCTTCTATTCCAGTAGTTTTTATTTTTGGCATTCCTATGAAACCTGATTTGAGATTTGTTTGAATAAATAAATGTTTCCACATATTCAATCTAAACTGCGATTTGAGTGCGATGCCATATCCTGCCAAATTCCATATGTTTGGGCCGTTTTCTCCAAAAACACGAACATCTGTTCTTGGATACAAAATTCCTAAAGAAATTCCAGTGTGATGTTCTAAATTAAATTTTCCAGATTGTGATTTCCAAATATTCGAAACATAATCCAAGTCTGCTGAAATAAAATTCAAGCCATCTGTATGCTCAAAAGTGAGGAAATCAGTTGTAATTTCCAGTACTTCATTTTCGTAAATTCCTGCATATTTTTGAGAAATTGAAGAGTCTATATTTCCTGAAACCCTTGCTAATTGGTTGTTGTCCATAACATATTTCATGTGGTCGTATCCAAAACTAACCCACCACTTGTCATTGATTTGGTAACCTCCACGAATATTGAATTGGGGAATGCTAACAGTAAGTGGGTTGAAATATATTTTAGGATCAAAAGGAGAAGGACGATCTTTTGCTGTAGCCTGATGTATGGTGTAATGGTAACCATTTCCGTGCATCGTAATATCGCTTTTGAGATAGGCACTTCTGTTGTAACCCCAAGAAAGATATATATTGTGTTTTTTTTCTACTTTTAACGAATCGTTTTTCATTCCTTTTGCAGAAAAGAATAAACAGAAGAAAATCACTGTTATAAATAATACTTTATATGTGTAAGATTTCAATTTTATAATTTATCTTTTGCAAAGTAAAGAAAAGTTTGATTGAACTTAAGTTA
Source organism: Flavobacteriales bacterium (assembly GCA_018401455.1). Lineage (GTDB taxonomy): Bacteria > Bacteroidota > Bacteroidia > Flavobacteriales_D > Parvicellaceae > Parvicella. Next base: position 5,603 of record JAGYKU010000068.1, on the reverse strand, counting down.
TTAGTATGAAATAATTACATTTGTCGGCTCAAACAAGATGATAGATAGCGCATGAAGGCAAATGAAATTCGCAAAACATTTTTAGATTTTTTTGAATCCAAAGGGCACAAGATTGTTCTTTCTGCTCCAATGGTGGTAAAAGACGACCCAACATTGATGTTCAACAATGCAGGAATGAATCAATTTAAAGATTTATTTTTAGGGAATTCAGAAATCAAAGATGCTAGAATTGCCAATTCTCAAAAATGTCTGCGTGTTTCAGGAAAACACAACGATTTAGAAGAAGTTGGAGTGGACACTTATCATCATACGATGTTTGAAATGTTGGGGAATTGGTCTTTTGGAGATTATTTCAAAAAAGAAGCGATTGCTTGGGCTTGGGAATTGTTGATAGACGTTTATAAACTTCCAAAAGACAGAATTTACGTTACCGTTTTTGAAGGTGATCAAAGTGAAGGACTTGAGTACGACCAAGAAGCATTTGATATTTGGAAGCAATTTATCGCTGAAGATAGAATATTGATGGGCAAAAAAAATGACAATTTCTGGGAAATGGGAGATGTTGGCCCATGCGGTCCTTGTTCGGAAATTCATATCGATTTGAGACCAGATGAAGAACGACAACTTTTAGATGGCAAAGATTTGGTAAATAACGACCATCCTCAAGTGGTAGAAATCTGGAACAATGTTTTTATGCAATTCAATCGATTGAAAGATCAAAGTTTAGTTCCACTAAAAAATAAGCATATCGATACAGGAATGGGTTTTGAAAGACTCACCATGGCTTTGCAAGGCAAAACTTCCAATTACGACACCGATATTTTCACTCCTTTGATTCAAAAAATTGAAGAATTATCTGGATTGAGTTACAAACCAGTCAACGAAAACCAACATAAACAAGCGTTACAAATCAATATTGCAATGCGTGTTATTGCAGATCATATCAGAGCCATTTCTTTTTCCATTGCCGATGGACAATTGCCAAGCAACACTGGAGCAGGATATGTGATAAGAAGAATTTTGAGAAGAGCGGTAAGATATGGTTACCAATCGCTTAATCTCAAAGAACCCTTCTTGTGTCAATTAGTTCATACTTTAGCACATCAAATGGGAGATGCTTTTCCAGAATTGAACAGTCAAAAAACTTTGATAGAGAAAGTAATCAAGGAAGAAGAAGTTTCCTTTTTTAGAACTTTAGAAACTGGACTCAAAAGAATCGATCAAATTTGTATCAACCTTAATGCTGAAGGTAAAAAAACAGTACCTGGAGATGCTATTTTTGAACTGTACGATACTTTTGGATTTCCATTGGATTTGACAGAACTCATTGCCAGAGGTTATGAAATGAATATTGACCAAAAAGGTTTTGAAGAAGCCTTAGAAATTCAAAAAACAAGATCTAGAAAAGATGCAGAAACCGATGCGAGCGATTGGGTTTTGGTAAAAGAAGATGATGTTGAAGAGTTTATCGGTTATGATTACACCGAAGCCAATATTTATATTACAAGATACAGAAAAGTAAAGGTAAAAGACAAAGATATTTATCACTTGGTATTCAATTACACTCCTTTTTACCCAGAAGGCGGTGGACAAATTGGAGACCAAGGAACTATAGAGCATAATGGAGAACAAACCATTATTTTTGATACTAAAAAAGAAAACAATCTTATTTTGCATTATGCTTCTGAATTACCTCATGATATTTCAGCAAAATTTATTGCAAAAGTTAATGTTGAAAAAAGAAATCGTTCTGCCAATAATCACAGTGCAACGCACTTGGTTCATGCTGCTTTGAGAAAAGTGTTAGGTGGTCATGTGGAACAAAAAGGTTCTTTGGTTTCTGACCAATCTTTACGATTTGATTTTTCTCATTTTAGTAAAGTTACTGATGAAGAAATTCTAAAGGTAGAGCAATTGGTCAACGAACAGATTAGAACCAATCATCAATTGGAAGAATTCAGAACTATTCCATTGCTCAAAGCCAAAGAAGCGGGTGCTATGATGCTTTTTGGAGAAAAATATGGTGAAATTGTAAGAATGATTCAATTTGGTGAATCGAAGGAATTGTGTGGAGGAATTCATGTTTCGAGTACTTCCCAAATTGGGAATTTCAAAATCATTAGTGAAGGTTCTGTAGCTGCTGGAATTAGAAGAATTGAAGCCATTACTGCTGATGCAGCAGATGCGTATATCAAAGATCAAATTGATGTTTTGAATCAAATAAAGGAAATGCTCAAAAATCCAAAAGATATTTCCAAAGCCATTTCAGATTTGATGCAACAAAATAGTGATTTACAAAAAGAAATTGACGCAACTAAAAAAGAAAAAGCAAAAGGATTGAAAGACGAATTACTTAAAAATGTAGTCGTACTTAATGACGTCAATTTTATAGGAACAAAAGTAGCTTTAGATGCCGCAAGTGTAAAAGATATTGCATACCAAATTAAAGGTCAGTTAGATAATTTTTTCTTAATTATCGGAAGTTATGAAGGTGAAAAAGCATTGCTTACCATTATGATTTCGGACAATTTGATTACAGAAAAAAATCTTCACGCAGGAAACATCATTAGAGAACTCGCCAAAGAAATTGGAGGTGGCGGTGGTGGTCAACCTTTCTTTGCAACTGCTGGTGGTAAAAATCCTAATGGAATTGAAAGTGCTTTGGATAAGGCGAAAAGTATCGTATTGGAAGCATAAGAGATATAAATAAATATCTCTTGACTCTTAGAGATTCTGTTGTTGAAGCTTAGAAAAAAAAGATTGCAATGCATATTTGGTTTTGGTTTGTATTTAACTTTACTTTTTGATTCTGTTTAACACAAATGAAAATATGGTTTTTGAGCGAATTTAAAATTAAAGTCCATGACTTAATTTCCAAGATTTCAATAGTTTTCTATTTCAAGTTACTTGGGATTATTAACTAAATTCAAAACTTTACATAAGTTACATTAAAATGCGCAAAAAATTCTAATTTTGCACTATCGAAAGTTTTGTGCGAAATACCGAAGGTCATCTAATGATGTTATACATTCCATTATTAATTAGTGGTTTATTGTTTATTTACATTAAAATTTATGATGCCAAAAAATTAAGTTTAATTTTAGAAGGATTTTTAGATTTAAGAACTTTCAGAAGAACAATTAGAGAAGAATCTTTTTTGAAAGGAAGCACAAGTCAGTTGTTGTTGATGAATACATTGATTACTCTAAGTATTTCTGTAACTTATCTGGTAATGGCAAAATACAATTTAGCATTTAGTGAATTAAATCCGTTGTTGATATTTGGAATTACGGCCTTAGGATTATTTCTTTATTTCTGGATAAGACGTATTTTGTTTTTTGCAATTGGATATTTTTCCGAGCAAAAAACTATTTCTAAAGAAATAAATAACTACAATAACTTTTTTTATAAAGTACTTGGTTTAGTTATTTTGCCAGTGCTTGTTTTTATGAATTACAACTTGATAGACACCAACAATACTTGGTTAGCGTTTTTTTATAATGGATGTTTTTTATTGCTTCAGGGAATGATTATTTTAATGTATCTCATTAAAGTTGTTCAAGAATTTCGTCAAACAAGTCAAATAAAAATTTCGGGGTATTATTTATTTTTGTACTTTTGCACCCTCGAAATTTTACCTTTAATCGTGTTAATTACATGGTTTGTTGGATAAAACAAGAGATTAAACAAGATAAAGAACATACATTAAAAATTTTTAACTGTGGGCATAAAATCTATTTTAGTATCTCAACCTGAGCCAGCAAAAGGAAAAAACCCTTATTTACAAATGGCTGAAAAATCAAAGTTAAAAATTGACTTTAGATCTTTTATACACGTTGAGGGTGTTGATGTTCAAGAGTTTAGAAAAGACAGGATTCAGCTGAATGAATATAGTGCAGTAATTCTTACTTCAAGAAATGCTATCGATCATTACTTTAGAATTGCTAAAGAAATGAGATTTAATGTGCCTGATGATATGAAGTATTTTTGTGTTTCAGAAGCAGTAGCATATTATTTACAAACTTATGTGGTTTACAGAAAAAGAAAAATTTTTCACGGTAAACAAACCATAAATGATTTGGTGGATATTCTTAAAAAACATAAATCAGAAAAATTTATTGTTCCTTGTTCAAATATTCAAAATGGAGATATTCCATCAGTATTAGAAAAAGAAGGAATCAATTATCAAAATGCTATATTGTACAAAACTGTTTGCAGTGATTTATCAGATTTGTCTGATGTAAAATATGATATGTTGGTTTTTTACAGCCCTTCTGGTATTGAATCTTTGTTTAAAAACTTTCCGAATTTCAAACAAAACGGAACTAAGATAGCAGCATTTGGAACTTCTACCGCAAAAGCAGCAGTTGAAGCAGGTTTGAAATTAGACGTTCACGCACCTCAACCAGGAGCACCTTCGATGACAATGGCTATTGAGAATTATATCAAAAACAACAAATAATAGTTGAGAAATATATACATTAAAAGGTCGGTTTATACCGACCTTTTTTGTTATTTTGTAAAGTGAATTACACTCTGCCAAAAATAGAAAAACTAAAAAAAGAAATTCAGATTAAAGCTGTTTTTGCCTCGGGAAATAAAACCATAAAATTTCCAGTTCGAGCCAATTGGACAATTTTGGAACATAATGATGCCGCCCAAGTAAAAGTTTTGTTCGGTTGTCCCAAAAAAAATATTAAATTAGCAGTACATAGAAATAAAATTAAAAGGTTGTTGAGAGAAGCATATCGGCTCAATAAATTACCTTTAATTTCGTTATGTAATGAAAAAAACATTAAAATTGGACTTTGTATTATCTATGTTGGTAACGAAATTCCTAATTTTGAGTATATAATGCAGAAAGTTGAAACTCTGCTCTCGCAAGTTATGAATCAAATTGAAGAAAACATATATGAAAAATAAGACATTAAAAATACTGCTTTTCATTTCTCCTTTATTAATAAGTGTTTTTTTACTTATTTCTACTAGGACAGAAACTCAAAACGATAAAGATTTATTCGAAATTTCCAAAAATATTCGTTTGATGACAGGTGTTTATGATAAATTAAACACTTATTATGTGGATGAACCTCAACCAGGAGAATTGATGAAAACTGGAATTGATGCAATGTTGAAGTCATTAGATCCATACACCGTTTACATTCCACAAAGTAAAATTGAAGATTATAAATATATGACTACAGGTCAGTATGGAGGAATAGGCTCTTTGATACAGTCACATGGTGAGTATATCGTAATTTCTGAGCCTTATGAAGGTTCGCCCTCTCAAAAAGCAGGATTAAAGGCGGGAGATATTATTTTGGAAGTGGACGATCAAGATGTGGTAGGAAAAAGTGTAAGTGATATGAGTTTGTTTCTCAAAGGCGGACCCAATACAGAGTTGAAAATCAAATACAAAAGAGGTGAAGAAATAAACGAAGTTACTTTCAAAAGAGAAGAAATAAAAATTCCAGATGTGCCTTATTTTGGAATGGTAGATGAAAAAACGGGTTATGTAAAACTCAATTCTTTTACCCAAACTGCAAGTCATGAAGTGGGCGAAGCGCTTAGGAAATTAAGAGATTCTAGCAATATGACACAAT
>JAGYKU010000067.1 GCA_018401455.1 Flavobacteriales bacterium | reverse complement strand
AGATTTGAAAAAGAAATTGGGAATTCAATAAAAATATTGATAAGGGGGTTACTTAATTATTTAATATAATCAAAGTAGTTCCCTCATTGATGATGTTGTACAATTCAATAACGTCATCATTTCGCATTCTGATACAACCATGAGATGCTGGCTTGCCAATTAGTCCCTCTTCAGCAGTTCCGTGTATGTATATTTTTCTTTTGTAGGAATCTTGGTCTCCACCTTTGTTGATTCCTAATTCTTTTCCTTCAATAGTGAAGACTCTTGAGGTAATGTCGTCCGAACCTGTAGGAATTGGCTCTGTTTGTATATCAGCAATTTTACCAGTGAACTTTCTGCCTTTTAGAACACTACCTTTCGGAAGTCCTTCTCCAAATTTTCCATTGATTTGATGCAATCCTATAGGGGTTTGTTCAGAACCATAATTTGTGCCTGCTCCATTTTTACTTGTAGAAACAGCATACACTTTTTCAATTTCACCATTAATAAAAAGATACATTTTTTGCCTTTCTACTCCTACGTACAAAATGGTGTCCGTGTTTGTTTCTGGATATTTTAATTGAATATAATCACTAATAAAATCAGAAATATACAAATTTGGTCTTTCTTCTTCAGTTTGTGAAAACAAATTGGAATAACAAACGTTGAGTAAAACAATAAAAAAAACAATTCTCATCTTAGGAATTAAAATTAAAGTGCGCTAAAATAGAAATTATTCTAAAAATAATTCACAAATCCAAAATGTAATTTTGCTGTTCTTAGTAAGATTGGATTATTGAGTTGACTCCCCAAAGAGTAACTCACACTAAAAATTCCAGCTCCAGTCTGAAAATTAATGCCTGCGCCAAAACTATATGGAGTATCATTCATATTTGTATTGTACAAACTTTTGTCGTAATACATCGCTTGGCTAAATGCAAAAAGATTAGAGTTTTCGTCTAAAATAAAACGATATTCTATAGTTCCCAAGATAAATGAAGAAGCAAAAATAGACTCGTCATCAAAACCTCTTATAGTTCTAATTCCACCCAGTATCAAAAAAGTTTCTTATAGAGTCATTTTCAAAAATATTTTTACTAATCAGCCAGCCACCATCTGTTTTTAAAAGAAGGGTACTTCGTTTTTTAATTTTTATAAATCTAGAAATACTACCACTTATATTAAACTGCGTTGACCTAAGATCTAAACCTTCATAAAGTTCTGGATTTAATGCAATATTTTTTTTGATAACCTTTTCTCCAACACTACCTTCGAAAATAATATCCCAACCTTTAATAGGATTATAAATGTAATTGAGATTTTCAAATCTTAGACTCAAACCATAAGAATTCGAACTTACGTCAGCAAATGATGGAAGCGTTGATACAAATTGATACTTTTCTGTAGAAAGCAAGCTAGAAGTTCTATTATTGTAAAAAATATTTACATTCAACTCTGGATTGATTTCATAATTTACGCCAATTCTGGTATTCAAATCCAAATAAGAAGTATCCTTTTTGTATAAATCAAATCTTGTATCGATTCCAAAAGAAGATTTAAATAAGTAAGGATATTTGAAGTAGATATTTAAATTTTGTGTGAGTGGCAATAATTTTCTCCAGTTAAAATCAATTATTTCTCCTTTTTTGAGAACGTTTTGTAATTTTATTTTTGCATCACCTGTAATGGTAAGCCCTCCATTATCCGAAGGTAATACTCCTAATATTGCATTGAATGAATTGGCATTTTTTCTTTTTAAGTAAATATATAAATCACATTTATTGTTGAGTATTTCAAATTCAGTAGGTGCACTTATATTCAAATAGGGAAGTTCTTTTATGATTTTTTCAATTTTTAGAATCTTTTCTATAGAAAAAATATCATCTTTTTTTATCCCTGTCACTTGTGAAACAAAATTATCATCAATGTCATCATCAGTTTTCACGAAAATATCCCTAAACCTTATAAGTGGTCCTTTTTCTGTTTTAATAGTTGCATTAAGAATATTATCATTCCAACTCAAACTATCTAATTTTACAGATACAAAAGGAAAACCATTATTTTCGTAATAAGTAATTACCTTTTTGAAAGCATCACCAATTCTTTGAGGACTTGAATTTATTTTTCTTTTCCAAAACTCAATACCTTCGCTTTCTTGAAATGCAAAATAACTAGCATCGTCAAATTCAATTTCAGAAAAGTCATATTTTTCACCTAAAAAAAAGTAAGCGTCTGCTTTTTGTAAAGAATCAACCAAAATTATACTGTCAATACTACAAGTCAAATATCCTTGATTGACCAAGTCTATTCTTAATTCAATACAATTAGATTTGAAATTTTTGAAATTGAGTTTTTTGAAGAAAGATTTATCTAGTTTTATTGATTCAAGATGATGAATATTTAAGTTGAGAGTTTGCTGTCCTATAAAAAACATAGGAGATATAAGGAGTATGAGAGCAATGTACAATTTCATTATGATAATACAAACAAACTTATTTAAGTTAAAAATAACGTAAACTGTAAAGTTATATTTTTAAGATTGTAATTTAGTTTTATTACTATATTTTTCAATTCATTTCACCCTTAAAAAGGTTATTTAATACTAGATGTTTATAACATTTACCATAAAATTCTTGGAAATATGAAAAAAGTTATAAATTTGAAACCACAAGGAATAAAAGTCAAAAAATCACTTAATTATCAAAAGCATGAAAAACATCAAATCAATCGCAATAGTTCTGACAGTAGGGTTAGCATTAAGTTCTTGTAGTTTATTTAGAGGTGGGGGCGGTAGTCACTGTCCTGCTTACGGTTCTCAGATGCAAGAAAATAATGAAACATCAAAACACTATCCCCGAACAAATTAGAATTAAAGAAAGTAAATCAATTTAATTTCACATTGTATATCATATTTTTGACAAAGACTATTGCTTGCAATGGTCTTTTTATATCTTTGAAGTAGATATTATTTATGTATAAATCAATTGTAATATTATTTTTGTTACTTTTTGGTCAAAAAAGTTATTCACAACTTCCAGCCAAACAAGTAAACTCTGTGGGTTTCAAAACAGAAATCTATGGTGGACTTACTTTGCATACAAGTGGTTGGGGTGCAAATTTGAACTACAATAAATTTATCACCTATAAAACAAAAAGAATGCTTTCCTTAGATATTGTTTCTATGAAGCATCCCAAGGAAATCAAAGTAAATGGTTATTTAGATCCAAATTCTAAAAGATTTGTATATGGTAAGTTGAATAGTTTTATGACAATAAGACTTGCCTATGGTAAAAAGTATATGGTTTACGAAAAATTAAGAGACAAAGGGGTTGACATTTCTTGGCACTGGAATGTTGGTGGATCGTTTGGGTTTTTAAAGCCTTTTTATTTAGATATTTTGAACATAGCACCCAATGGAAGAATCTTAGCACCATTACAAGAGCCTTATAATCCTGAAAATCATAATTTAGGAAATATATACGGAAAGTCAAAAGGAATGAGAGGTTTGGCTGAAACCAAATTAATACCTGGAGGATTTTCAAAATTGGATTAGAGTTTGAATATAATGACGATAGAGAATTTATTAAAGCCTAGGTACAGGATTCACATTGGATGTTTACCCATCAAATATCGAGATAATGGCTTTTGCAAACAATACTTTCATTTTCCCGTCACTATACATCAATTTACTGATTGGTCAAAGATATTTTTAAGTACTTTTGCCAAGAATCAATTTATTTTTCGATGAGTGAAACTATATTAGATAGACCTAGAAAACCAAAATGGCTAAAGTTAAATTGCCAACAGGTGAAAATTTCAAAAAAGTAAGAGGACTTGTTGACGAACATAAACTTCATACAATATGTGAAAGTGGAAGTTGTCCTAATATGGGAGAATGTTGGGGAGAAGGAACAGCTACATTTATGATATTGGGAAATATTTGTACGAGATCGTGTGGTTTTTGTGCGGTTAAGACAGGAAAACCATTACCGGCAGATTTATTAGAACCAAAGAGAGTTGCTGAGAGTGTTAGATTGATGCAAATCAAACATGCGGTAATTACATCAGTAGATCGTGATGACCTTGAAGATGGAGGGTCAGTAATTTGGGTTGCTACAGTAAACGAAATAAGAAAACAATCACCTCAAACAACTTTGGAAACTCTAATTCCAGATTTTGGTGGGAAATGGGAAAATCTTCAAAGAATAATTGATGTAGCACCTGAAATTGTTTCGCATAATTTGGAAACAGTTAGAAGATTAACAAAAGAAGTTAGGATTCAAGCCAAATACGATAGAAGTTTAGACGCTTTATTAAGACTCAAAAAAGGAGGGATGCGAACCAAATCTGGTGTGATGCTTGGGCTCGGTGAAACCGAAGCAGAAGTAATTGAAACAATGGATGATTTGAGAAGTGTTCAAGTAGATATCCTAACTCTAGGTCAATATTTACAACCAACCCCCAAACATTTGGAAGTGCAGTCTTTTATCACTCCAGAAAAATTTGAAGAATACAAAGAAATTGGATTGTCAAAAGGATTTAGATATGTTGAAAGTGGACCTTTGGTTCGCTCTTCCTATCACGCAGAAAAACATCTTTTTTGATGAACCGTTTCCTCAATAATAACAACCTTTTGTTAAATAATTATAAAATTTTATTAAAAAAAAGGTCTTTCAAATAATAATAATTAGTAATTTCGAAACCAATAAAATGATTTTACGAAAATTTTCATAACATGATTAAAAATAAACTTATATTAGGAACAGTAGTAATCGCTGCTATAACAGGAGGGATTTACTTATCTAAAAGTGAAAGTAATTCACAACCAAAATACAAAAATGTTGCTTTTCAGACAAGCCCAAAAGAGGATGTTAAAAACAAACATTGGCAAGGGGCAAAAGAATATTGGGAAATTTTGCACATGAATGAAGTAACAGGTCAAGTTGAACAGTCTGATTATGATAATGCAAGAAAAATAGCATTAGGAATTCCTCAGTCCAAAAACTCAATGAGTTTTGTTGAGATGGGACCAAATAACCAAGGAGGTAGAACAAGAGCTGTTGAGGTAGATCCCAACAACGATAATATTGTATATGCAGGTGCTGTGTCTGGAGGTGTTTATAAATCAACTGATGCAGGAAATAACTGGTCTAAAGTGGGAGGTTATTATCAACTACCAGGCACGAAGATTTCTTCCATTGCAATAACAAATGATGGTACACTATACGTAGGTGTTGGTCTTAATGATTACAGCGAACCCGGTTTTCAATCATGTTTTGGAGTTTATTATTCTAATGATGGAGGTAATATCTTTACTCAAGTGCCAGGAACAGGTAGTTTTTGTACTAATAAATTAATAGCTGATAGATCAAAGCCTAATACATTTTATTTTACTTCTGGAGGATCTAATTACTTAAGAAGAGTAGAAAACGGTAATTCAACTTCACCAACTATTACACAAATAGGTAATGCTAATGGAATTACTGTTCAAGGAGCTGGAGGTAGAGATATCAAAGTTTCTCCTGATGGACAACATTTGTTATATTCTGCAACAAGTAGAGTTTATGTTTCTAATGATGGAGGAAACACTTTTAATGATGTTACAGGAACTGGTCCTGGTCAAATCGTTACTTCTGGAATGAATAGAATTGAAGGTGCTATTTCTTATGATAAAACACCAGCTGGAAATTATACTATGGCGGTTGTAATGTCATCAGGTGGTAACTGGGGAGGTTCTTACTTTTCTGAAGATAATGGTGTTACATGGAATCAAATAGCACCAAGATGGGTTTCAAGTTCACTTCCTATTCCACAACAATTTAATCCATTAAATAGTGGTGGTCGTTCACCTCAAGGCAACTATAATCTTGTATGTACTATTGTACCTGGAGATCCTTACACTATGGTGTTTGGAGGAATTGACTTATACAGATGGAGAAAAACACCAAATTCAAATCCTATAGCAGGACAGTTCGAACAAATTTCTTTCTGGTTCTTTAGCCAAGCGTCTCCAAACTATGTTCATGCCGATAACCACAGATTAACTTGGTCACAAGCAGGTAACTTATATGTAGGTAATGATGGAGGGCTTTCTAAAAGTATTGATACTTCATTGTCTGTATTTGCAGTAATCAACAAAGGTTTTATAACTACACAGTTTTACGGTATTGGTTATGGTCCTGATGGAACTACAATAGGTGGTACTCAAGATAACGGGACATTGATGACATCAAATATTCATGTTGGACAACAGTTTAGAGAAGTAATTGGTGGTGATGGTTTCGAAAGTGAATTATCTCAACTAGAGCCTGGGGCATTTCTAGGTTCAATCTATTTTTCTGATATTTATAGAGCAAGAAATTACACGAGTGGTACTTCATCTATTGCCGCTCCATGTGGAACTGATATTCATGGAGAATCTTGTGGTCAATTTGCAACTTTCTTTAGACTTTTTGAAGATGAAAATGATATGGATTCTAAAGATTCTATCATGTTCATTGCTGATTCTAATATGGTTGCAGGTACTAATGCAAAATATTTGAGTAAAACATTCGATAAATTATTGGAATATCCAATTCCTACAGGTCTTTTGGCTGGAGATACTATAATGTTGCCTGATTATGTTCAGTCACTATTTATCACTGGAACTGGAACTGGAGTTTACATTACAAGAGATGTATGGAGATTTTCAAGTCCATTGAACTACTCTCAAGTTCTAACAAATTCATTGGCTACAGCTTTTGAATTCTCTAAAGATGGAAACACTGTTTGGGTAGGAACAAGAACAGGTCAATTGTATAGAATCACCAACTTAGATAGTGCTTATACTCAAGCTGAAATGGATGTGAATAATCCTGAATTTAAATTAGAAATTACACAAGTTACTTCTGGAACTGGTTCTATAATTACTGATATTTCTGTAGATGCTAATGATCCTAATAAGGTTGCTTTCGTATCTGGTGGTTCTGGTGCAGGAGCAAATATTTTCTATAGTTCAAATGCTATGGCTACTACACCTTCTTTTACATCTAAAGATGGTAATTTACCTCCTTATGCAACTTTTGGATGTGAATTGGTAACTGATCCTTCAAATAATATCAAAATGATTGTAGGGACAGAGTTCGGACTTTACACTACTACAAGTAATTTAAATGGAACTGTATCATGGTCAGCAACAAGTGAGGATGAAATTGGCTTGGTACCTGTTTATGATGTTCGTCAACAATGGAGAGGTTGGGATGGAGCTCTTGGAAATGTTAGAACACCTGGTAGAGTTTTTATCGGAACATTTGGAAGAGGAATCTGGTGGTCTGATGATATTGCTGGAGTTAAAGGTACTTTTGAAGAAAATGTTGAAGATGTTCCAAATGTTTCAAATATTGAGGTTTATCCTAATCCAATGTCAAATGATGGTAATATTAAGTTTACCTTAAATGAGACAAGTGATGTTTTAATTAACGTATATTCATTAGAAGGAAGAATGGTTAGACAAATGAATTTGAAAAATACTGCTTTAGGAATGCACAATATTACATTCAGTGCACAAGATCTTACTGCTGGTACATACTTAATCACTTTCACTGTGAATGGTCAAAGAGAGGTTAAGAAATTCATTAAAAGATAAGATTTAATAATCCTGATAAATTTAAAAGCCTTTCTTAATTTAGAAAGGCTTTTTTTTTGATACCTTTACAAAAGAATTTAAGTAGAGAAAATTTATAGATTTAATATATGAAAAAATTAAGAGTAGCCATCAATGGATTTGGTAGAATAGGTAGAGTTTTTACCAGAACAATTTTAGATAACGATGCAATCGAATTAGTTGCAGTTAACGATTTGGCAGACAATAAAACTTTAGCTCATTTATTAAAATACGACTCAGTTCACGGAAGGTTTAATGGTTCAATCGATTCCAACGAAGAAGGTATTTTTATTAATGGGAATTTAATTAAAGTATTTGAAGAAAAAGATCCATCAAATTTACCTTGGAAAGAATTAGATATTGATGTTGTAATAGAATCAACAGGTATTTTTAGAACAAAAGAACAAGCAAATAAACACATTGAAGCAGGAGCCAAAAAGGTCTTGATATCAGCACCAGCAAAAGGAGGAAATGTACCTGGATTTGTGATAGGAATAAATGATGATAAATTGACTAATGATATTAATGTTTTGAGTAACGCATCATGTACAACTAATTGTGCTGCACCAATGGTTAAAATTCTTGATGAACTTTGTGGTATAGAATCTGGTTTTATCACAACTATTCATGCTTACACAGGAGACCAAAGATTGCATGATGCACCTCATTCGGATTTGAGAAGAGCTAGAGCAGCTGCAGTTTCAATTATTCCTACTAGTACTGGAGCAGCTGATGCTATTGCCGAAATATTTCCCAACCTAAAGGGTAAAATGGATGGAAGAGGTGTTAGGGTTCCTAATGCTGGAGGTTCGCTCACCGAATTAACGTGTACTGTTAAAAATATTAAATCAATAGAGGAAATAAATGAGGCATTCAAAAAGGCGTCAAATTCCAACTTAAATGGGATTTTAGAATACACTGACGAACCTATTGTTTCAATAGATATTATTGGAAATCCACATTCATGTATTTTTGATAGTGAACTTACATCAATAGTTGGAAACCAAGTGCAATTGATAGGTTGGTACGACAATGAATATGGATATTCTAGTAGATTGAAAGATATGATTTTGAAAATGGGGAGACTGTAGAGTTTTCCCATTACTTTCTATTTCATTCTGTAATATACTACTCGCTTAGTTTCAAAAAATTCACCCTTGAAATAATCGGATAAATTATAAAGCGTAGGAAAGTGTTTGCTCTGCACTTCACTCAACTCTTCGTGAATATCTCCACCTTTTAGATATAGAATTCCATTGAAAAGGTCATTTTTGTGGCTTCCACTAAATTTTCCTTTTGTCCAAGGCATAAATTTATTCATTCTTGTTACGGCTCTGCTCACTACAAAATCGTATTGCCCTTTTATATTTTCGGCTCTGTCGTGAGTAGTTTTTACGTTTTTTAATCCTAAAGCAGAAACAGTAACTTCATTTACAACTTTAATTTTTACCAATAGAGATTACCAAATGAAATTGAACTTCTGGAAGGAAAAAAATAGCAAGAGGAATTAAGAGCCTCATCTGTACCAATATCCAGATGTGAGTTTCAGGTTGAATTGAATTACTTTGGCTATACCTGTGAATGCAAAACATGTCGCTCTTCAAAGGAAATGCTCCATATCCTTTCTACTGATAACATTGATTTGGTCATTCCAAAAATGATATAAGTCTTTTAGTTTTTCCAACTTTTCGATTTGAGCATCTTCTAAATTAGGAAAGTGACTTTTATAATCTATTGACATTGTATTTCTATTAGTTGAGATTATTTTCTAGTCTGAACATCTGCTACGGCAATGGTTATCATGTTTAGAATTTCTCTAACCGAAGAACCAATTTGAAGTACATGAACTGGTTTTTTCATTCCTAATAGAATAGGACCAATAGCTTCGAGGTCACTCATTTCTTGAACCAGTTTATATGCAATATTACCTGCGGAAAGTGTAGGGAATATTAATGTTAAGCACTCTTTTAGAGCTAATTCTGAAAATGAGAAAAAGTCTTGCATAGTTCTTGATTCAAGCGAAATTTGCTTGTACTTCTCCATCAACTACTAAATTGGAACTGTTCAGTTCGTAAATTACTTGACCTCTCTCATTTTTTAAAAGCATTAGGACCTTCATTTGATCAAAATTTGAATAACTTAACAAAGCAATTCTTGGCTTAACTCTAAAGCGCTCCACAATTTTAGAAACCAATAGTAATGTCCACATTATCTTCTACAGAAGGATTTAAATTCACAGTTGTGTCAGCAAAAAAGTTGGACATCTTTAGTCATAAGAATATACATTCCATATTTATTTTGTTGACTCCTTCATCTACTCAATTATTTGTAAAGCAGGTTTAATAGTATCTGCGTAATTTCTTGTTAAACCAGAATCATTGCATCTGCTTCTCCAGTTTCCAACATAGCCGCAGCAAAGTAATTTCTTTCTTTCATTTCTTTGCCTGCTTCGTATCTGGTCATGCCTCTTCTTTTTCTTTTTCAAAAGAATATCTGCAAACTTTTGACGTTTTTCTCTTCACTATCGAATTTCTTGGGTCGATGGATTTTGCAGTTTTCAAAATCTAAGCCAAATTCATCCATCAAAGTTTGGATTTTCTCAATGTTACCTAGTAGAGATAGGCTCAGCAATTCCTTCTTCATAAGCGAGATGGTACTCCAAATTTTATAGTGATCGGCTTCAGCAAAGACAACTTTTTAGGGTTTTTCTTTGCTCTTTCAATGATGTTTTCATCAATTTATTATCCAATCCTAATCTCTTTTTGAGTTCGTTTCCTTAGGCTTCCCAATCTTTAATTGGTTCTTTTGCTACTCAGATTCCATGGCTGCTTTGCAACTGCTGGGGCAACCCAGTAAATTAACCTAGGGTCTAATGGTTTAGAATTATTTGATCTTTTCCGAAAGATATGTTTCTTTCTTCATAGGTTTTGATTCACTTCATCAGGAACATTTTCTTTGTAAAATTAGTATAGAGCTTTTAACCTTTGCCAATTTCATTTCTTCATTAATGCAAGTCGCTCTTACATCCATTGCCTCTGAATGTGGAATCTAAGAAGTACATTGTTTACTTGGTTAGGATGATCGCTTCTACCAGTTGCCATGATGATATCTTTTCTAACAGAAGTAGCATCTTTGTATGTGATTTCAGGCTCTGGGTTAGCCAAAGCAAAGACTATTGGATTTTTAGCCATTGATTTTACCATTGCTTTACTTACAATTCCACCTTTTGAAAGTCCTAGAAACACATCAGCACCAATCATAATGTCTTCTAGTGAAATATCGTTGGTGTTTTGAATGAATAACTTTTTCATCTCATCCAATCCTTCTCTTTTATGATGTAACAATCCTTTGGAATCGTACATATAGATATTGGTTTGCTTCACTCCAAGAGAAACATATAGTTTTGCACAAGAAATTGCAGCTGCACCTGCGCCATTGATAACTACTCTGATATCTTCAATTTTTTTATTGGCAAGTTCAAGAGCATTCAAAAGTGCAGCAGAAGAAATAATGGCAGTACCATGCTGATCGTCATGCATGATAGGAATGTCTAACTCTTCTTTGAGTCTTCTTTCTATTTCAAAAGCTTCTGGTGCTTTGATGTCTTCTAAGTTGATTCCTCCAAAAGTAGGAGCAATTGCTTTTACTGTTTGAACAAAAGTTTCAACATCATTTGCATCAACTTCAATATCAAAAACATCTAAATCTGCAAAAATTTTGAACAATAAGCCTTTTCCTTCCATTACAGGTTTTGATGCTTCTGGACCTATATCACCTAAACCCAAAACGGCAGTTCCGTTAGAAATAACAGCAACTAAGTTTCCTTTGGCAGTATATTTATATACATCATCTTTATTTTTTGCTATTTCAAGGCAAGGTTCAGCAACACCTGGAGAATAAGCCAAAGATAAATCTCTTTGCGTATTATATGGTTTACTTGGTATAACTTCTATTTTTCCTCTTCTTCCTTGACTGTGATAGTCTAAAGCATCTTTCCTTCTCGATTTCATGTGTTATAATATTTTGCAAGCATTTTTGACTACTTACTATTCAATGCAAATTTACTAAAAATGTAGCAGCACCAATAAATTGATGTTAACAGTTTGTAAACAACTTCATTTTTGAAGATTAATCTTTGCCTTTTTGTTTCTCCAAAGTGTTTATGATATTATTGAGTAGTTGTTTATACATTATATCATTTTTTTGATGAATCCCAAAGGTGAATTGGGCTGAGGCATTGTTTGTAGTGTTTTCTTTAGAAATTTCTGGAAAACTATCTAAGTAATTGAATATAGAATCTCTGAGGAAAGGAGAAAGTGTTGTGCTATCATTTAATAGACTTTGATAAAATGGAGTGTCAAGTATTATTTCTGCAAGGACAGCACTTGATATAGGACCTATTGCTTTACTTGGTATTTCTATATCTTCATATAGAGCAATTTTTGTTTTTAGAATTTCATAAGTCTCTAAATATATTGCTTTCATTACATCTGGATTCTTTGAATAGTACTTTAGACTAGTGTAAAAATCATCAGGAGAAATTTGATATTTATCAAATACACTGGCATAATAGTTATACAAACTATCCTTATAGTATGGTTGGGCGACTCTTAAAACAGTTCCCTGAGATTCTACCAATTGGCATTCGGCCAGAATTTCAGCAAATTGATGTTTTTCAATCAAATCTGGAATTTCTTCTTTTTCTTTCTGAGTACAATAAGTAAAAAACATCAATGTAGAAAACAACAGCAAATTCATTAAAATGAATCTGGTGTTTTGATATGAAAGAAAAATAAGATTCAATATTTTATCTGTTAAATAAAAGTCTTTTTCCTCTGAATGATTCATCGAATGTTCCATCATTATAAACAAGTGCTCCATTTATAAAAGTAGAAACAACTTTGTGTTTGAATTTAGCACCTTCAAAAGGTGACCATCCACATTTATATAGAATATTTGAAGGAGTTACTTCCCATTCTTGATTAGGATCCACAAGCACTAAATCGGCATAGTAACCTTCTCTAATGTAGCCTCTTCTGTCTATTTGAAACATATCAGCAACATTGTGCGCTCCTTTTTGAACAATTTCTTCAATTGTAAATATGTTTTGAGTTGTCATTTCTAAAAAAGCAGTTAATGCATGTTGAACCAAAGGACCTCCGCTAGGTGCTTTCATATAGTTCTGACTTTTTTCTTCTTTAGTATGAGGTGCATGATCTGTAGCCAAAACATCTATTCTTCCAGATTTAACGGCTTCAATAATTGCTAGTCTGTCAGATTCTTTTTTTACTGCGGGATTCCATTTTATATAATTTCCTTTAGTTTCATAGAAACTATCGTTAAACCAAAGGTGATGCACACATGCTTCGGCAGTGATTCTTTTTTCTGAAAGCGGAGCAGTGCTAAAAAGTTGAGTTTCTTTGGCTGTAGAAATATGTAAAATATGAAGTCTTGTATTGTGTTTGGTTGCTAATTCTATAGCTTTAGATGAAGATAAATAACAAGCTTCTTCATCTCTAATAATAGGATGAAATTTAACAGGAATGTCATCTCCATAGATATTATTGTAATGCGCCAAATTTTTTCTTACGGTTGCCTCATCTTCGCAATGCGTGGCAATCAACATTTCACATTCTTTAAATAGATTTTCTAATGTTTCTGTGTTGTCAACCAACATATTTCCAGTAGAACTTCCCATAAAAACTTTTACGCCACAAACGTTTTGTTTGTTGGTTTTGAGGACTTCACTCAAATTGTCGTTGGAAGCACCAAAGAAAAAAGAATAATTTGCCATTGATTTTTCTGCAGCAATATCATATTTATCTTGTAATAAATCTTGAGTTAGCGTATTTGGAACTGTATTTGGCATTTCCATAAATGAGGTTATACCTCCTGCTACTGCAGCCCTAGATTCTGTATGAATTTCTGCTTTATGAGTGAGTCCAGGTTCTCTAAAATGAACTTGATCATCGATTAAACCTGGTAAAAGTAATTTACCTTTTGCATCAATAATTTGTGTATTTGAAGGGCACTGAATATCATTTGTAGAAACAGTTTTAATGATTTCATTTTCAATTAATACATTTCCGATAAATCTTTTACCTTCATTAACGATGGTTGCGTTTTGGATTAATTTGGTACTCATTTGAATTTCTTTTTTCTTAATTTTAATACTCCAAAAAATGCTTCTTTGAAAATTTTCATATCCATTTTTGAAGTCCCTTTTTCTCTATCTTTAAATAAGATGGGAACTTCTACAACTTTAAAACCAGATTTCAAAGTAGAATATTTCATTTCAATTTGAAAGGCGTAACCTATAAACCAAATATCATCTAAATTTAATTTTTGAAGTACGTCTTTTTTATAACATTTGAATCCTGCAGTGGTATCTTTAATGTTGATCCATAACATAACCCTTACATACAAAGAAGCGAAATAGGACATCAAATACCTTCCTAATGGCCAATCTTTAACTTTTCCTCCTTTGCAATATCTAGAACCTACAGACATTCCTACGCCATCTGGTTTGCAGGCTTCCAAAAGTCTCGGTAAATCT
Source organism: Flavobacteriales bacterium (assembly GCA_018401455.1). Lineage (GTDB taxonomy): Bacteria > Bacteroidota > Bacteroidia > Flavobacteriales_D > Parvicellaceae > Parvicella. The sequence goes on along the minus strand of JAGYKU010000067.1, from coordinate 17 downwards.
TTGGGATTATGAGAAAA
>JAGYKU010000066.1 GCA_018401455.1 Flavobacteriales bacterium | reverse complement strand
TGTTGATAAGATAAAACCCTTTTAAAGAGTTTACTTCTATGATTTCAGCATTTTTGTAGTCTGTAAAAACACTTTGATTTTTTGCTAATTCTTCAGTCTCAAAAGGTAAAATACAATACCAATAATTGTCATCTCTTTTGGTATAATACAAACTATCTATTTCCTCAAAACCTCCATAAATAGGAGTTAAAGACTTTTCTAAAACGATGATGTAAAATTTAGAGTTTTTATTTTCACTTTTGTGATTTTGATATTCTGAGTTATTGTCATACTCGAATTTTTCGTATTCAACTTTATCAGGTAAATCAATATAAGATTCCAATTGAGCATATTTAAACTCATCAACCATAAAGAGTTTGAGGACATCTTTTTTTGTTTTGAAAACGGCTCCTGAAGTTTTATAATTTTCTATAGATTGTGCTTGTTTTTGAGAAAACCCCAATTTTATCCATTCTTCTTCTCCAATTATATTTGGATTAAAAACAAAGTATTCTATTTCAGAATTTGTAGTTTGAATGGCATCTAACTTTGCTTTTTTAAACAGCGAAATTTCTTGTTTGAATTCTGAAAAATCTGTTACTTCATTTGACACCAAAAAACCTCTAACGAAATACCAAGAAAGTAAAACTAAAATCAATACAACTAAAAGAATTGCACCTCTTCTTTCTCCTCTAGAATAATGAAAATAGTCTTTAAAAGGGGAAAGCATTTTTAGTTTTATTTATTCTTGTATTCTTTTATTGCGGCTCTAAACCTCTTAACTTCTTCTCGAACTTTTGGAGACAAAAACAGTAATCCAATAATATTAGGAAAAACCATTGCAAAAATCATTGCATCTGAGAAGTCTATTACAGCACCTAAACTGATTGAAGAACCAATTACAACAAAAATTACAAAAAGTGCTTTGTATAGTAAATCTACATTTTTACCTTTTCCAAACAAAAACTTCCATGCTTGAAGTCCGTAATAACTCCAAGAAAGCATTGTAGAAAATGCGAAAAGTATAACAGCCACAGTTAAAACATAAGAAAAATTAGGAATTGCAGTATCAAAAGCCAATGAAGTTAAATCTACTCCTCCAACTGCTTTTTCACTTCCATTGAGAATCACATTTTTACTTCCATCTAAATGACCATATTCAAAAAGACCTGCTTTAAGGTTCGTGATAACAATTACCAAAGCAGTCATTGTGCAAATTATTACGGTATCAATTAATGGCTCTAGCAAAGCAACAACACCCTCACTTGCAGGGTATTTTGTTTTTACAGCAGAATGCGCAATTGCAGCCGAACCAACACCCGCTTCATTACTAAATGCAGCTCTTTGGAAACCAACAATTATAACGCCTAAGATTCCTCCAAGACCAGCTTCAGGTGTAAAAGCACCTTCGAATATTAATACAAATGCCTTTGGAATTAAAGAGAAGTTCATTCCTAAAATAACTAATGCAGCACCAACATAAATTACAGCCATAAATGGCACTACTTTTTCAGTGACTGCTCCAATTTTTTTAATTCCACCAATAATTACAATTCCAACTAAAATGGCAATTACAACTCCAAAAGCAAATGCTGCAAAACCAGACTCAATTCCTGTCATTTGTAAAAACTGAGAGGCCGCTTGATTGGCTTGAAACATATTTCCACCACCAAAAGAACCTCCTACAGCCATTATGGCAAAAAATATCGCCAATACTTTACCAAATCCTGTCCATCCTTTTTCTTTAAAGCCTTTAGAAAGATAGTACATAGGACCTCCGTGAACAGTTCCATCAGCATCAATATCTCTATACTTTACACCAAGTGTACACTCAACAAATTTACTAGCCATTCCAATAAATCCAGCGATAATCATCCAAAGTGTTGCTCCTGGACCTCCCATAGCAATTGCTACAGCAACTCCAGCAATATTTCCTAGGCCAACGGTAGCAGATAGAGCGGCTGTCAATGCTTGAAATGGAGTTACTTCCCCGTCAGATCCCTCAACCATTATTGTATTTGGGTTATCTCCTTCATTGATGTTTTACTTGCTCTGTGTTTTGAGATACAGTATGTTTGTCTATATCAACATATTTTCCTTTTACAACTCTAAAAGCAACTCTAAAAGCCTGATATTAGGAAATCTAAAGTATAATGTGAAAAATGTAGCACCACCTAATAAAATAATTAAAACAATTGGTACTGAATGTCCAGAAATGGAAATGTCATAAAAAACTATACCGCTAATAAAATCAGCGATAGGCTTGAAAAAGTTATTGATTTTTTGATCAATTCCCACCGCAGCTTCTTCCTGAGAAAATGAAGTAAATGGATTAATAAATATAGAAAAAAATGTAAGTAATAAGAATGCTTTCAATCTCATATTAAGTTTTTTTTTAATTATTCAATAAACTCAATCCCTCTTCAAAACTAACAGGATTGTACCCTAACAGACTTTTTGCTTTGTCCAAAACAAATCCTGTGACAGGTGGTCTTTTTGCTACTTGATTCAAAGATACAGATTTTATTGGACTGACAAAAGAATCCTCTAAATTATAATATTTAGCCACTCTTTTTACCAATTCTAAAATACTCATCTGGTCTTTTCCTGATAAATGAAAAATTCCCGTAGCGTCTTTTTCTGCAATTAATAGACAACCTTTCGCCAAATCATCTGCAAAAGTAGGGCTTCTGAATTGATCGTCAACTATGGTCAAAGGGTCTCCTTTTTCTAATGCACTTTTTGCCCACAACACAATATTGGATCTACTCATATTATCGCCATCGCCATATACAATTATCGTTCTTGCGATTGCCCATTTTGGATAATCACTTTCAATGAGTAATTTTTCTGCCTCCCATTTGGATTTACCATAATAACTCAATGGATTGGGTTGGTCTTCTTCTTTATAAGGACCATTTTCACCATCAAAAATAAAGTCGGTAGATAAGTGAATAAAATGCGCGTTGATTTTTTTACAAGCCTCAAAAAGATAAGAAACTGCATTTACGTTGATTTCCCAACACGCTTCTTTTGCATCCTCGCAAGCATCAACATTGGTCATCGCTGCGGTATTGATGACATAATGAGGATGATATTCGGAAATAACTTGCTCTACTTGGTCTTTAGATGTAATATCAAGCGATTGGTAATTAAAATCTTTGATACTTTCAATTCTATTTTCGCCCATCGAAGTGGCTAAAAATTCAAAATCAGAATGTTTGGAAAGTAATTTTACTAATTTTTGACCTAAAAGACCATTTGAACCTGTAATTAAAATTCTTTTTTTCATTTTTTAATCTCTTATTAATTGTAGTGCAACATTCAATTCTTTGATTTGCTGACTGGTTCCTAATACAAATATTTTAGAATTTGGCAAAATAGGCGTTGTATCGGAAGGATTAATAAAATATTCGTTTTCAGGTGATTTATAGCCAATTATATTGCAGTTTTCAAATTGATTTTTGACGTCTTTTATTGTTTTGTATTTACAGTTATCTGGAATATTTTTAAATCCAATTTCTTCTAAATTCACTTCATTACTTCCTTGAATGTTGATTTGATTCAAAAACTCCACAATATCAGGTGTAGAAACCAAGTGTGCCATATGATTTCCACCAAGTATATCTGGCATTACCACATTATTTGCACCTGCAATTTTTAGTTTTTGCACGCTAGACTCTATTGATGCTCTTGAAATAATGTTTAAATTGGGATTTAACGCTTTAGCAGTTAAAACCACAAAAAGATTGTCAGCATCAGAAGGTAAAACAGTAATTAATGATTTAGCTTCTTTTATCCCAGCGGCTATCAACACTTCATCTTTGGTTGCATCACCTTTTACGATGTTAAAAGTATTTTTCTTTTTAACGTCTTCAACAATTTGCGGATCTGATTCTATCACTACAAAATCTTTGTTGTGAAATACCATAGTAGTAATGGTCTGTTTTCCTACTTTTCCAAAACCGCAAATCACGGTATGGTCTTTTAAATCATCTATTTTTTTCATTGCTACGTACTCTTTGTAATATTTTTTGTAGTCTCCAGACACAAAATGTGAAGTAATCGTTGATAATGCATAGGCAAATGTACCTAAACTTGTGATAATTAAAAATGAAACAAATATTTTTGTTTCCTCAGAAAAAGGTTTTACTTCCCCAAAACCAACCGTGGACATAGTAATAATGGTTTGGTAAAATGCATCTACAAAAGAATAGTCTTCCAAAATCATAAAACCAACGATTCCAGTAAAAGTAACCAAAACCAAAATCAACAATGCGATATAAGCATTCGAAAAAAAACTTAGGTTGGAAAGGACTATATTTCTTTGAAACTTTTTCATTTTAGTAAGAAATTTCCAATTTTACAATGTAAACATTTTTTCAAAGCACAGTAATTGGTATGCAGTTGTATCAAACTTTGTGAATCTTTTGCATTTGAATTTTCAAAACCTACTTCACTTAATCTTTTTGTAATTTTGTTTTGTTCAGCTTTGATGGTTTCTAAAAGTTCGAAAGCATATTTTTCATAAGATTCGTCTCCGATACTTTTCCCATAAGCAAATGCAAACGGAACAACCCAATTGATCAAAAGTGTATTTAAAGAGGATTGACCCATTTTACCAGAATTCAAAGTGTGTTTGCTCGCTTTGAATGAATAATGTGATTTCCAAAATTCTGAAGGTTCGATATCCAAAATCAACGCAATATCTTCTACCTTCATTTGGTCTCTGACCATAAAAAATAACTGATGGGTTCCTACATAAATAGCTGCCAATTGAGCAATTCTAAGTGTTGGAAAATTAGGTGGTCGCATTCTAGAAAACTTCCATTCTACACCACTCATGGATGAAATATCGTGTTTTTGTTTGAGGTATAAATATTCATTTCTCAATTGCGCATGATATTCATTTTCTGGAATGGCATCGTTCAAAATTCCTGCTTGTCCAAAAAGTAAAGCCTCAGCACTCAATAAATTATTGGATTCTTTGTTGAGCATTTGCAAAGGAACTTTCTTTGCTAAATCTATCATCGGTTCGGCATTGGTTTTCATCCCCATATATCTGAACAAAAACTGATGAAATGTTTCTTCCCAATTGCCTTTGTTTTGTTTCAAACTTTCTTCAATTTCCTTCGATTTTCTTTCCAATCTTTCTACTAATACACTATCGAGCATGTTTAGAGTGATAAAATTTGGCACTTCTTTGAATTGTTGTTCGCAAGGCAACTGAGTTCCATTGTTGAGAAATTGCTCATAATAAAAATAAGCAGCTTCATCAATTTTTCCTTTGAGTTCCAACACAGGAATCGTTTCGTTGTTTTGATTCACAATGTCTTTGTCGTGTTCATAAACTACATGTAAAATCACATTGTTGTATCTTTTATCATTTTGATGTTTGTGCAAACTCCAATCGGAAGTTTTGATATGAATCTCTACCGAACCTGCCCAAAGCGTGTCGTCAATTTTGATTTTGGCTTCCGAAAAATCAGGTCCAGCATCGTGATTGTGAAAGCCTTTATTTACAATTGAAATTTCTTGACCCTCTGTCGTTTTGAAATTTAGATTACTAAACTTGCTGAATTTCCAACAATAATGTAAGTAATCTTCGGTCATATATTATTTTAATAGTGTTTGATTTCTTTTGCAATAATAAGAATTTTAGATGAAATTTAGTGAGATAAAGTTAATAAATTCTTGACAGGTCTCATTATTGTCATATCGAGTAACCACTTTTTAAAAACAGTATAAGATAAAATGACAGTTGTATATTAATTCCCCCTTTGGACTGGTACTAATCGAAGCGTAAGTAGAGTGATAAGGGGGGAGGAACTTTTTCTCCCGCAAATCTCGCTGATTTTCGCTGATTTATTCTGCGTACATCTGCGGAATCTGCGGGAAATATTTTGTCATATCTGCTTTCTTGTCATATCGAATCGAAGAAACAGACCGATAGCGTCAGTTCGAGCGGAGATATCTATAATTTTGTTTTGAATTTACGCACTGGTTTCTAGACTTGGCTTTGCCGAACTTCGTTTCTCCATTTCAGAATTCCCTATCGGTCATTCTTCCAGTCGAAGTGACAAAAATTGCTCAATCAAATTCATACTCAACTTTTGGAACATCATTTATATCAAAATCTACCTTCGGTTTATAATCAAAAGACAAAACTTTGTATTGGACTCTCCTGTTTTGTTGATGTGCTTTTTCTTGCTCTTCTTTGGTTGGCATTTTATTGATAGACTCACAATCTAAACCTGGTTTTCTTGGAACTTCATCGCCATAACCACTCGCAATTAACCTTTCTTTTGGTATTCCTTTTGATACTAAATACTCTAGACAAGATTGCGCTCTTGCAGGAGACAACCTTCTACTATATTTATTTGAACCTCTACAATCTGAATGCACTTGAATCTCAACAACAAGGGAAGGGTTATCTATTAAAATTTGATAGAGATAATCTAATGAATCGTAAGAATTTATTCTACCTTCTTGAACTAATAAATCCTTTTTATCATAAGCAAACCAAATTTGTGGCAAATCCAATACTTTATCAACAACATTGAGCATGTAAATCGTATCACTAATTTTATTCTTTCCTTTTGAAAGTATCTTATCATCTTGTACAACTATAAATCCATTTTTGCTAACAGCATAAGAAAATTTCCTATGAGAAAGTGATGTGTCATTGGAAATAACATTTTCAAAAATAACTTTTCCTAAATTATCTGTATTGCTTATAACTTCTGAATCATCACTTTTTGTGAAAGTAACTTTGGCATTTGGAATTGGATTTTTAGTTTCTTTATCAAAAACATGTAACTCAATTTGTATTGGTTTTTCTAATTGAACTGATTCGAGATTTGATTCAGTGTTAATTGATGCTTCAATAACTGAATCCTTTTGATTTTCATAAACTATTTCGAAATCTACACGCCTCATACCTTGATTCATTGATTCGTCAATTTCATTTGAATCACATGTTTTCCTATCAAATTTTATTTCATTTTTATCAAAAGGAACAATATGCAATCTTTTTTTGTCAATTCCTGATTTCACAAAATATTCAAAACAAGATTTTGCTCGTTTATTCGCTAATTTTCTTGATTCATTGCAGTCGTAATTGCCATAAATATTTAAATGTTTTTCATTGTCATTTTTTAAGAAATCAATAACAACGCTCATAATAAAATCATTTTCAAAATCTTTATCCTTATTAAATTTAATTGATGTACATTTTTTCGAATAAAATAATAAATGGAGTTTCACATATAATTATAAATTCATTTAATAATATTTTTTAGTTTCAATACCTGATTTAAAATCTAAAACGTTATAATTTTTCTTAAAATAATTTTCCTTAAAAATGTCAACATATGTAACTCCTTCTTCAAAAAGTTCTTTATGCTCTTGGTTGCTAAAGACAACTTTGCCTTCATTGTTCGTGGTTTTATAAACATCAACTCCATTAGAGCCATATATTTGAACTTCAACTTCAGAAAGTGTTTTGTTTGAGATAGAATCTAAAACTATAAATTCTATTGTTGTGTTGCTGTTGTTTTCTTGACCACACAAAGAAACAACACTAAAACAAAAAATATTCAATAATATAAAAGTGAGTAATTTCATTTGGTCTATGGGGTTGAAAATCAAAACGACATAAGTTTTATCAATGCAAATATACAAAAACGCAATGAAAAATTTATAAGGAGTTTACTTCTGACCGATTAAAGATATTTTTTTCAGAAGAAATATAAGGAAAAAAAACACTTATTACTGATACTCAAAAAATCTATGTCGAATTTAATCCTTATTCTTTTTCTTGAATTTACTTCTATACCAAAAATAAACAAACCCAAAAACGACAAATCCAATGGTCAGATACCATACAATTCTCCACAATACCATTACGAGTATAATTCCTAGAATTGCAAATCCAAATAATTTGTAAAAAAACTTATCCATTTAAATCACTTGATGCTCCTTCAAAAACATTTCCATTTCAGATTGAAGTTTTTGAGCTTCATCTCTTGCTAGCAATGCAAAATCTTCTCCGTTTCCTGCATAAATAATCGATCTAGAAGCATTAACAAGCAGTCCACAGTCTGAATTGATGCCATTTTCAACCACATCTTTCAAACTACCTCCTTGTGCGCCCACTCCAGGCACCAACAAAAAAGCGTTTGGAGTGATGGCTCTTACTTTTTTCAAAATATCAGATCTAGTTGCGCCTACTACATACATCAAATTGTTTTCATTTCCCCATTCTAAAGAAGTTTCCATCACTTTTTCGAAAAGCATTTTCCCATTATCAATCACGCGATATTGAAAATCTAATCCTCCTAAATTACTTGTAGCTGCCAACAATATCACCCACTTATCTTTGAAATCAAAATAGGGTTTTACAGAATCTTCACCCATATATGGCGCAACGGTAATGGCATCAAAATTATAGGTTTGAAAAAATGTCTCAGCGTATTTTCTAGAAGTATTTCCAATGTCTCCACGCTTAGCATCAGCAATTGTGAAAATATCTTTGGGAATGTAATCCAAAGTTTTTTCTAAGGTATCCCAACCTTTTGAACCTAAAGATTCGTAAAAAGCAATGTTGGGTTTGTATGCCACGCAATACAAATGAGTTGCATCGATAATTCTCTTATTGAATTCAAATATAGGGTCTTCGAAATCCAGTAAAAATTGAGGAATTTTAGACAACTCAGTGTCCAAACCAATACACAAAAATGATTTCTTTGTTTTAATTTGCTCTATTAACTGTAATCTATTCATTTATTTATTTATAAATTTTGACTAAAGTCCTAGTCCTCCCTCTTTAAGTTTTTCTGTATTTTCTGCCATTTTTAAGGACTCAATCATTTCCTCAATGTCTCCTCCAATATAATTGTTTAGATTGTACATTGTTTTGTTGATTCTATGATCCGTAACTCTTCCTTGTGGCCAGTTGTATGTTCTAATTTTGGCAGATCTATCTCCTGTGGAAACCATTGTTTTTCTTTTAGCCGCTATATCTCCGTTTCGTTCGTTTAATTCTCTATCATACAATTTTGCTCTTATCATTTCCATAGCAGTAAGTCTGTTTTCTAACTGAGAACGGGCGATTTGGCAAACCACAACAATTCCAGATGGTTTATGCGTTAATTGTACTTTGGTTTCAACCTTATTTACGTTTTGTCCACCAGCTCCTCCCGAACGAGATGTTTGCATTTCGATATCTGCTGGATTTATCACCACATCTACTTCTTCAACTTCTGGTAAAATGGCCACTGTTGCGGCTGATGTATGCACACGTCCTTGAGTTTCTGTATCTGGAACTCTTTGAACACGGTGTACACCTGCTTCGTATTTTAAAGTTCCATATACTTCATCACCTGTCACTTTGAGAATTACCTCTTTGTAACCACCCATAGTTCCTTCAGTAACGTCAATTACTTCAACTTTCCAACCTTTGTTTTCAAAATATCTAGTGTACATTCTGTATAAATCTCCAGCAAAAAGGCTGGCTTCATCACCACCTGTTCCAGAACGAATTTCCACAATAGCATTTTTATCATCCTCAGGATCTTTGGGAATCAACATCCATTTGATTTTTTCTTCCCATTCTTCTTTTTGAACTTCCAACTCTTTGATTTCAGCTTTTGCCATTTCTTTGAAATCAGCATCTGTTTCGGAAGAAAGCATTTCGTAAGATGAAGAAAGGTTGTCTAAGATATTTTTGTAAGTATCATAAGCATGAACCATTTCTTCTTTGTCTTTGTATTCTTTATTGAGTTTTACATACCTCGACATATCTGAAATGATGTCTGGATCTACAATTAGTTTTCCAACTTCCTCAAATCTCATTTTGATGGCCTCTAATTTGGGCAAATAAGTTTCTGCGCTCATAATAAACTCTTAATTATTGTATATAAATTCACCAAATTCAGATGTAATAGTCAGTTTTTTAGTGGTGGCACTTTCAACTCTTCCTACAATTTGTGCGTCAACTCCAAAAGATGCACTGATCTCAATGATATCATAGGCAATTTCTTTGGGAACATAAAATTCCATTCTGTGTCCCATATTGAAAACTTTGTACATTTCTTCCCAACTGGTTTGAGATTCCTCTTGTATCAATTCAAATAAAGGTGGAACGGGAAATAAGTTATCCTTAATTACATGAACATCATTTACAAAATGTAAAACTTTGGTTTGTGCTCCACCACTGCAATGCACCATTCCGTGAATTTGGCTTCTAAATTTTTCTAAAACTTTTTTGACAATGGGTGCATACGTTCTGGTTGGCGAAAGTACTAATTTTCCAGCATCCAAAGGAGCGTTTTCGATTTTGTCTGTCAATTGTTTAGTTCCTGAATACACCAATTCTTCTGGAACAGCATGATCGTAACTTTCTGGATATTTGGATGCTAATATTTTACTAAAAACATCATGACGAGCGGAAGTTAAGCCATTGCTTCCCATTCCACCGTTGTAGGATGTTTCGTACTTTGCTTGACCAAAAGAAGACAAACCTACAATCACATCTCCCTCTTGAATATTTCCATTGTCAATGACTTCTGATCTTTTCATTCTGGCTACTACCGTAGAATCTACAATAATTGTTCTTACTAAATCTCCAACATCTGCTGTTTCTCCTCCTGTGGAAATAATTTTAAACCCTTGCGAATCCAATTCTGCCAATAATTCTTCTGTTCCATTAATCAAAGCAGAAAGAACTTCTCCAGTGATTAAATTTTTATTTCTTCCAATAGTAGAAGACAACATAATATTCTCAGTAGCTCCAACACACAATAAATCATCAATATTCATGATTAATGCGTCTTGAGCTATTCCTTTCCAAACTGACAAATCTCCAGTTTCTTTCCAATACATATAAGCCAAAGAAGATTTAGTACCTGCTCCATCAGCATGCATGATGATACAATGTTCCTCGCTTCCTGTAAGGTAGTCAGGAACAATTTTACAAAATGCTTTTGGGAATAATCCTTTATCTACATTTTTGATGGCGTTGTGAACATCTTCTTTTCCGGCAGAAACGCCTCTTCCTTGATATCTTTTCTCTACTGATGACATAAAATTTTGTTTGTCAAAATTTATTAAAAAAAAAACATCCTGCTCAATACAAAGCAGGATGTTATACATATATAATATTTTATCTACTGACCTTCTTTTGGCTTGTAGTCAAAACTGATTACTCTAAATTGTGTACGTCTGTTTTTTTGATGCGCTACTTCTTGCTCTTCTTTGGTTGGCATTTTCTTGATAGTTTCACACTCTAATCCAGGTCCTCTAGGGATATCCATACCGTATCCAGCAGCAACCATTCTGTCTGCAGGAATTCCTTTTTCAACAAGATAATCAACACACGCTTGTGCTCTTCTTTGAGAAAGTGCTTTGTTGTATTTTGCAGAACCCCTACAATCTGTATGCGCCTGTAACTCAATTACAATAGTAGGATTTTCCATTAAAGTAGTATATAAGTAATTCAAGGAATCCTTAGAATTAATTCTGTCATCTACTAATAAATCGGATTTATCATAAGCATATTGAACTTCTGGGAAATCAATTACAGTACTTGTATCAGCAGGTTGCATAAATAATTCTTCAATAAATTTCTTAGAATTTGTTTCTCCTACAGTGGTGAATTTTGATTTTGCTCCTAAGAAATTATCTTTTGCAACATCAATGTTGTAAGATGTTTCTTTATTGATAAATCTGTTTCCAGCATTATCATCATAAGTAAACATACCAGATTCATCAGTAGTTTTAACTACTTGTGACCCATCAGATCCCACTAAGGTAATTTCTACGCCTGGAAGTGGTTCAAGAGTTTCTTTGTTCTTAACATATACTTCAAGGATAAATTTAATTTCAGGTAAGTTAAAAGAATAGATATCATCTCTACCTTTTCCATTAGGTCTGCTTGAAGTAAAGAAGCCTCTTTTGTCATCAGAACCTTTTTCGAAGATAATACCAAAATCATGCGCTTCTGAGTTAATTGGATATCTCATATTTTCTACGTTACCCCATTTATTCTCTCCAGTTGATTCAGCTTTAAAGATATCTAATCCTCCCATTCCTACATGACCTGTTGAAGAGAAGTACAATGTACCTTCATCTGTAAGGTGTGGAAATAATTCATCTCCAGAAGTATTGATTGTTGGTCCTAAATTCACAGGAGTCATCCATTTTTTCTCTCTTTTATCGTATTCAGACATCCATAAATCTTTACCACCTTGTCCACCTGGTAAATCAGATGCGAAAATCATAATTTTTTCTGCTTTATCTAGAGTAGGATGACCGGTAGTAAGTGAATCTGCTCCTTCAGGTTTTAAAACAATTTTAGTTGCTTCTTTCCATGATTTCCCTTGAGGCTCTGAAAAGAAAATATCACAACCGATGTTTTCTTTTTTCTCACGAGGACATCTTGTAAAGTATAAAGCATCACCTTTTGCATTCAAAAATGGACTTCCTTCATTGTCTTCAGTATTAATGGTATTAGGTAAAATAACAGGCTCATCCCATTTACCTTTATTGTCACGAGTAGTTGTCCATAAATCCATATATGACTCACCAGTTCTAGGATCAACTTCATCACCAGTTGAGCCTGGTCTCGATGAAGCAAATACCAACACGTTTCCTTTTTTGTCTCCCCATACTGGAGAATAATCATAAGAAGGTGTATTTAATTGTATTTCATTTTGAACAATATGTTTAGTAGGCTCAGCTTTCCAAGTAATTGCTTTTTTACAAGAAGACAAACCTGATTCGGCTTCTTTATGACCTGGTTTTTTTGCTAAAAACTGTTCGTAAAATCCTTGAGCATCTTTGTAATTACCTTGTTGTTTCATAACTTCAGCCATATAAAACAAAACCATTGGATCGGTAGCATCGTACTTTAATTTCAATGCTTTCGCATAAAATGTTTCCGCTTGTGCAGGTTCAACCATCATTCTATAACATTCACCAATTTGAAAATTGATTCTTGCTTTTTCTGCTGGTTTAGCTTTTACGTCAGCTTTCTTGTAAGTTTCGATTGCGGTAAAATACGATTCATTCATAAAAGCAACATCTGCTTCTTTTGAAAAGTTTTTTTGTCCAAAAGCCGACATGCTAAACGCACAACAAATTGACAAACAAATAATTAGTCTAAAAAATTTCATAGTTAGTCTTTTAAATTACTTCAGTTAACGTCTTTAACTTTAAAACGTAGTTGCGAAAATAAATATTTTATTTTGATTTATCCTAAAAAAATGACACAAAAATTACTTTTGTACTATTAAAGTATAAAATATCTATTTTTTTTATTTAGCAAATAATAGTTCTCTTAATTTAGGAAGTGGCCAATATTCATCACCTACAATTCTTTCCAATCTATCAGAGTGATATTTAATAGTTTCAAAATAAGGTTTTACTTTATTGCAGTAAGCAAATGCTTTTTCTTCTGAATCTTCAATTTTGTTTACTACTTTTCTGGCTTCAATCATTTCGCCAACATTTTTATATAACTCATTCAAATGTGTAGCTATTCTTTTAATTAAATCAATCTGAACGGTACTCATTGCACTACCTTCTTTGCCTAAAATAGCTTGTAAACCATTTGCGTTTTGTATTAATTCTGTTTGGTATTTTATGGTTGCTGGAATTATATTAGAGTTACAAATGTCTCCTAATATTCTTGATTCAATTTGAAGTTTTAAAATATAATTTTCCAATTCTACTTCATGTCTAGCTTCGATTTCTCTTTTAGTAAGAATTCCTTGGCTTTCAAATAAATCTACATACATTTTGGATTTCATTACTTCCAAAGCACTTGGGGTATCTTTAAAATTATTCAACCCTCTTTTGGCTGCTTCTTTCACCCATTCTTCTCCATAGCCATTTCCTTCGAATCTAATTTTCTTAGATTCTTTGATTAATTTTTGAAGTTCTTTAAGAATTGCTTCGTCTTTTTTATCTCCTTTTTCAATTCTAGTATCAACTGATTTTTTGAAATCAATTAGTTGCTTTGCTACAATAGCGTTGATAGCAACCATTGCTGAAGAACAATTGGCGGTAGAACCCACTGCTCTAAATTCAAATTTATTTCCAGTAAATGCAAATGGCGAAGTTCTATTTCTATCTGTATTATCCAAAAGAATTTGAGGAATTTTTCCTATATTCAGTTTCAGTTCTGTTTTGTCTTCTGGAGTCATTCTTCCTGCTTTGATAGATTTCTCCAATTTATCTAACATTTCAGAAAGTTGAGTTCCTATAAATACAGAAATTATT
>JAGYKU010000065.1 GCA_018401455.1 Flavobacteriales bacterium | reverse complement strand
ATAGAACAGTTCTGTTAAGAAAAAAAAGGATTCAGATATTTCACATGATTTTCTTTACAGAACACTGTATCATTATGGCATACCCACGTACATTTTTCTGTATCCCGATTATCAGAGTTAATAGTTGAAACCCCTTGAATTGTATAGGAACTTTCTTTAACAGTTTGCCTTACACTTTCATTGATCAAAATCATAATCATAAATGGGAGTAGCAGTATAGAAAAATTACGGAGAGACCTTTTGACTGATTTTTTTAACATTGTAACTTGATTAAGGATTTTTTGAGGTAGTTATAATAATTCTTAATCTAATAAAAGTAAATTAAAATTTACAGTACGATTAATTCTGTTGTTGTCAATATTTCCAATTCCTATAACCGGTCCTTGATCTGTGTATTGCCAGATAGTAAAGGAACAGGTGGGTTTTCGCCATAAATCAGAAATCCAAAAGGAGAAATCAGTAAAAAAGGGGTCGTTTAAATACTTCTTTCTGTAATCACAAGCGCAGTAAATAATTGGATAGACGCCATAATAATCATAAATTGCATTGCAAAAAGCTTTAATTTCATTGACAATCTGCTCTTTGGTTCCAGTCATGTTTCTTGTAAATTCCACATCCAATACCGGGATGAGGTTGCCCTTAGAAAGTCCGGCAGTTTTTATAAAATGTTCTGCTTGTTGCTTGCCAGGCGAACTATAACTAAAAAAGTGATATGCTCCGACGGTGAGGTTTAGTGCTTCTGCCTTTTTTTTGTAAGATTTGTAACGGGTGTCTTTGTGTGTGCTCCCCTCCGTGGCTTTTAAAAAAATAAAATCGGGTTTGTTTTCTCTTACCAGTCTCTCCCAGTTCACATTTTTTTGATGATGTGATAAATCGATGCCCCAGTAAAAGTCTTCTGGATTGGTGTTTTTTATAATCTTATTTTGATGGTAGGCTTTGTATTGCTTAATGAGGTAGTGCTTAATTTCTACTTTGTAAATCCAACCAACACTGAACCCTGCAATGAGGGTGAGCAGGAGAATGACAAGTTGTTTTTTTTTAAGTTTTAAGATCATTTTAAAAGCTATCATTAAAATGAATAATCTTTTTATTCATTGAGAATTTCTGTTTACCATTGTTTTTTATCTCCTAAGATTAATTGTAAGTCCTATAGTAAACTTTGGTTTGAATCAAAGCAAAACCATCTCTAAAAATTGTAGCGTTCTTAAATTGTGAATTGACAACATTTTGATCTGCTTTGTTTGTGTATTAAAATTCATTGTCTTTTTTAACAGGAATTAAATTAAACGCCTTAACTCCAAAGAGTATAGCTGCAACAATATCAATGGGAGCCCATGAAGCTCTGTCATATAGATACACCGGTATGATGGGGTTAAAAATCACAGCAATCAATCCAAAAGCAATCACCCAAAAGTTAATGCCATTTTTAACTCTTTACAACTACCGCCACTGCACCAATGGTTACTACTATTCAAGAAATGTGTAATAGCCTATGGGCAGGGATGCCAATGCCAATAGGAGTAGAGCGGCGCTTATTAGGAGGAGGGGTTTCATTTAGTATTAGAACTATTATAATTTTTCAAACTCATTTAAAAGATTTTCAATATCAATAGTATTTGTCCCTGAATAGCTGGTTATACTAATTTTATTATATTCTATTTTAATGGGTTCACCTATGTAATCTTCTGTTTTTAATCTTGCTGTCTTACCGCTTTCAGAATTAATTATAAAAATGGGATTAGAGAAGTCTCTCGAATTTATCATTCTGAAAATAATATATTTGCCTACAATCTTTACTTCTCCAATAGATTCCGATCGAAGTCTATCGGGGCTGCCTGTTAAGCTGTGATCGCTCACAAAAAACCATGAATAAGTGTCGTCTTTCTTAACGATAAGGCCATGAGAAGTCTTATATACTTTAAAGTGATCTGAGTCTGCTGCTAAGACAAAATTTTCTTTTGAATTACTATTGTGATTATGGCCATAATATATTAACCAGGCCTTGTCTGAACTAAACTCAATATCTTTAGGATATTCTGTTTCCTGTGTGTAAAGTGCGTGAATTTTATCAACATCAATCTCAATGGAATAGGTCTCCGGCACTTGTATTTCTCCGGTTATCCAATAAGGTAGGGACTCAATAACAAGGTCAAAAATGGGATGTTCTGTCAAAAAATTGTGATTTAAATGCGCAGTAATAAGCCATCGCAATGAAGGATCGGCTTCGTTTGCTTTTTTAGGCAGTAATTTAGTTTTTATGGTTTCCAAAAAAGGTTTGTTCTTAGGAAGATATAATTCTTGTGGAATTAAGATTACCTTTTTAATATCACAAAAGCATCCAGCACTATTAAGTTCAAATTTGGTTTGAGTTCTGCCGTCGGTTAATGTCACATAAGTGCCTCCAAAACCACTTCCACCATCATAGTAACTTTCTAAAGTATCAAGAGAACCATCTTGATTAAAATCACTCTCTATTAGCTCTGCTGTCTGGGAAGTCATTAGGAATGGGAAAAATATAAGAAAGAAATATCTCATGGTTTTTGCTATTATATTTTTACGGTATTCCTCATATTGAGTATTATATCCAATTTTAATTTCTTTTAATGTAGTTTTTAACTGGTATCGCTTGAATATCAATTGCAAAGTTCAATTCAGACCCTGTTCCCATTCCTGATGCCGTGACACCAATGACTTCACCGTCCAAATTAAAAAGTGGCCCACCGGAGC
This sequence comes from Flavobacteriales bacterium, assembly GCA_018401455.1. Lineage (GTDB taxonomy): Bacteria > Bacteroidota > Bacteroidia > Flavobacteriales_D > Parvicellaceae > Parvicella. The sequence continues at coordinate 11,665 of JAGYKU010000065.1, read as the reverse complement.
TACCGTGGTCAATGGTTGCATCAATCTATCCGTTGATTATCTCTAAAATGAGATATGAGTAATCATGATTTTAATTATTCTGGCTTCATTTTCCATAATCCACGATTGTTTTCTCTGGCCTCTTGTTGATGTTTTACAAATTCGTCTGCGTATTTAACGTTGGGTGGAATAGTCATAACCATAGCATAGCCGTTTTTAACCAGTTCTGCATTTACAAAAGTTCCGTCTTGCAAATATACATAAGCTAGTGTTCTGCCGTATCGGTCAGTTTGCGTAACATCATTTTCAAGTCTCACACTTTTTCCATTCAAAAGATTCGTAAGATACTCTTTCGCTTCTTTACCATAATACCCCTTTTTCTTATTAAAAGCATTTCTTGATTCAGGAGCATCAATTCCAATTAAACGAATTTTTTCTCCTTTTTTTGTACCATTGTCCACCCAAAAAGTGTCGCCATCAACTATTTTAGTTACCAACAAAAACCCCTTTGTATCTGGTATTGAAAACCCAGAGGAATCTGCTTTTCGATTACCACTTTTGGAATTGCACGAATTACACATTAGTGAAAAAGAAATAATTAAAAGAAGTAGTAAAAACTGTTTCATTATTCCAAAATTATTTCATTGCGATTATAATCAATCGTTATTTTACCAAACTGATTTAAAGCTGATTGCCCAAGTAGTAATGGTGCAGAATTATTGTGTATGATCGAGGCTTTCACGTTGTACAAAACTTTATTTCCTATTTGAACCGTTTTTAAGTTTATGATAGTACCCTCTGAAATACTACCATCAGCTATTTGGTACTGTTGAACACCTATAAAATCATCTTTAGTCAAAGTACCTTGTCTATATAAAAAAAGTACCTCGACTTCGGATATTGTTATATCGGAAGCTCCCGTATCAAAAATAAAATCCATATTTGAGCCATTAATTGTTGTAGGAATCAAGTAAACTCCACCTGATTTTTTCATCTTGATCACATTTTTACCTCTATAACTTTCTGCTTGCTTCTTTACTGAGTTTAAATTTGGCGACTCAATATCGGATACAGGTTTACGCCTGCCTGATTGAGTACAAGCTGATAAAAGTAGTAAACAACAAACGATATATATTATTCCTCTGGTTTTCATTCCAATTTTATATCTCCAATTTTAGGAACTATTTGTATTAATATGCGTTGATTTTTAACCTCTTCAGTAGCCGGAAATCTGCCAATTCCACCAGTTCCTGAACCTGCAACTTGAACTTCACAAACAGATTGGTCGGGCATAATATTTTCTCTTTGCCAAAGTTTCATTACCGCCCAGGCACGTTTGTAACTCAAAGGAAAATTATCTCTAAAATTATCATTTGATGCCATTCCTTCTATAATTAATACATACTTAATATCTTGTTGGGCATATTTTCTACTCAAATTGTCAATTAAACCTTTTATAGAAATACCAACATCAATTAAATACTGCTCGTATTCTTGTTTTATAATATCCTGTCCTCTTTCAAATTCTACATTTTGAACAAGTGAAAATCGTTTGTAAATAGAATCATATTGGAAATAATTTTTAGGTAACTCCTTTACTGCTGCTTGAATCTCTTTAATCTTTTCCAATTGTTGTTCAGTAGCTCGTTGCTGATTAGTTAGTTTCAGATAGGTTAAAACATATAACACTAACATAATGAAAAACAAACTGGTCATTAAGTCAGCAAAACTTGGCCAAAAAAAACCAGATCCTTTTCCTTTCATAAATTATTTCTTTTTCGACTTGAAAAGGTTTTTAACAGAAGATAAAACGTTTTTTTTATTCTCAATTTGTTCAAGTACAACTATAGCTTTTGCCATATTCCGATTTAAATCATCAATCGTTTGTTTAAGACGTTCACCTTGTGAAGCAGAACTGTTTTTAAATTGAGAAACATCAGATTTTAGGGTAGCCAAATGTTCAAGGTTGACCAAATTAGTTTTACTTTCGGATAAAGCATTTTTTAAAGCTTCTGTTTCATCGATTGTAAACTGTTTGACTGCTTCGCTTGAATTTTGAATGTGTTCTTTAAGTTCTTTAAATGTTTCTGATATCGAATGTCCTACATCTGCAACTGTATTTGATGTAAACTCCTTATGTTCTTCCAACTTATTGAAATGCTCAGAAAGAAATGCTAAAAGTTGTTGACTTTGACTTAGTTTACTTTCGATATTTTCTGCAATGGTTCTAAAATTATCTGTTCTTGCAAGAAGCTCATTTGACTTGGTTACTATAAGCTGCGAATTCTCGACAAATTGAGTTGTGTTAGAAAGAAAAGAATTAAACTTTTCAAATTTTCCTACTGAAAGGTCTAATTGCTTTAGAACGGCAACATTGTATTTTGTCATTTCAGAGACCTTTGCCTTATCAATTGCATCAAGTAACTCCTTTTGTTCTCTAATTGCACTACGGTTTGAATCAAACACTCCCGTAAGGCCTTTAAGGTTTCTTGAAAATTCAGAATTAAATTGGAGTAAATTTCTCTGAAGAGACTCTAAGGTCGAAGCTAACCCTTGATTTATAATAGGAAGTAGTTCAATTTGCACAAAAGTGTAAAATTCATTCTTTCTTGCTTCACTATAACTTCTTGAACCTTTAAAAATCCAACCTGAATTAATGATTGTTAACATTAACCCCATAAAACTTGCAATCATGGCAATCTTTACACCTCCAATCAACATAGATATACCTTCGTCTAGCGTTTGTCCTGACTGTTCATTTCCAAGTTCAACACTTAAATCTGGCATATAGAAAAGAGCTATTACAATTCCCATCATAGTGCCCATTAAACCAAGATAAAGGGGGGTGCCAACGGACAAGTTTATATCTTCTTCTACAGCATCAGTATTTCGCTCTACAATATCTTTCATCAAATTAAAATCGGATGCTGCACCACGATTTCTGATTAGGTAATTATTCACAGAAAACAATATGTTATCAAGTACCTTATTTGCTTTACCATCGAATTCAATAATATTTACTTCGGTTTTTTCAACATTGTTATTTATATTGTGAGACTCATTGAACAGATCTAAATTTTCACTTTGGTCCAAATCTTCAACAGTATTATGTTCTCCTTGAGTTTCTTTATAGTTGTCAATATTTTCCAAAAACTCACGTGGCGAAAATGTTTCAAGATCAGAAACAGGAACAAAGACCTTAGTAACATATAAAGAATTTACATCCGGAATAATTTTTTTAAAAAGCCGGATTTTAAAAAAAGTTCGAACAAAAACTACTAGTTGAATCGAAACAATAATGCTCACTAAAATTATCTCAATAAACTCAATCTTCATAACGAATTATAGCTTTAGCGTTTATAATCCATTTACCATCTTGCAATTCGGCTTCACCCTTTTTAACAGTAGAAATTTTTGTTGCTCTAGGGTTAAATGCATTTTCTGCATCACACACCGGGTCAATATTTTTGTCTGGATACTGCAATGCTAGCTTTATTGAAGTTTCCTTTTCATCAATCTGAAATTTGGCATTTGCATTTCCTGTTTTCATAAGTCTGTAAATACTTGCCCCATCTTTATAAGTATTTGATGCCGAACTTTCGTTAAAGCTTCCGTCTGAATTTGGAGTAGACAAGAAAAGGGTTTCTGTTTTTGGCTCAGGTTGCCGAGTTTCTTTATTAGTAGAATAATATGTCGGTGAATACGTTGAATTAGAATGCTTTAATTTTTCAAAATCGTTGTTAAGTCTATTGATCTGAGATTCCAAGTCTCTAATTCTATTATTGGCATCTCTTAGTTCCGATGAATTTGATTGGTTATTAGATGTTGCTCTGCTATATGGTGTTTCGTCTATTTTCTTTTTCACATAATTTTTTAGGCTGTTTGGAACCTCACTGTCCTTGTCATTAAACAATTTTGAAACAAGAAAAAGTATAAGAAACGCAAACAATAATGAAACAATAAATGCTACAACAATAATTTGAGATGTAATTCCGCTAAACCAACTTTTGTTAGCAATGATTTTCTGATTATTTTCAAGTTCTGAAACTCTACTCTCTATGGTTGACTGCTGAGTTTCAAAATCAGTTGTGGCTTCCTGTGGTACATTTTCTATAAGATTTGCAAATAAATCAGTTTTTAAACTTGTTTTGTAACTATCAAACTCTGGTTTTCCTTTTCTCTTTTCGGCAAAAGCATTTATCTTTTGATAATTAGTTTTATCAGCAAATATGTCATCTGACAAAAAAGTGACAACTGTGTCTTTCGGCCAATTTTCTTTGAATACATTTTTCAAACTTTCAATTTCCCTTGAAAGAGCAGCCGTAGCACCTAGATTTGTAGATTCAAGAAATTGATTTACTTGTATATAACTTGATGAATTACAAGGACATTTTTCTTGAAAACCCGTAAGATTTTTATCATCCTTTAAAGACAATTCAACTGTTTTGCAATTTAGCAAATCAACTGCCTTTTCATATGATTCTTTAGTAACCTGACCAAAGGAAGGCTTAAATAACATTACTGCTAGAACTATTAATAGAATGTTTTTTTTCATTTTTAGCTGTTAATTGGTGTTAACTGAGATAGATGAGAGGAGAGGTTGTTGATTGCACCAATAAGCGGATAAAAGAAAAGCGACTCTTCAATTTCTTTATCGTCTTTTCCGACATTATCTAATTTCTTGTTGTATTCTAATCCCTCTTCTAAGTAATCTCTTAAATGTTTGTTTGCTTCTTCCTTGAAGATTTTGAGCGATTCTTCAGAAACATTGAAATAATCATTAAAGCTGAATCTCTGGTTGAGAGACAAAAAGAACTTGTTGAAATCATTCACATAGGTTATAATGTTCGCTTTTGTATCCTCATCTAACCTGTCATATGTTAGGCTGTCAATACCTTTGTTTTCAACACAGGTCAATGTTGTTTTGATTTTTCTGACATCAAAAGCTAAATCCTCAGGGTTAAGCATTAAACCACCTTTACAAGTAACCTCTTTAGGCATTTCTTTTTCAGTCTCAATTGACAAGTCATCGGAATCAAAACTTCTATCATAGACTCTCTCAAATATTGCTTTTGAAAAATCCGAGAGAATTTTTTTATCAGATGAGATGATATTCAAAATCTTAGAGCCTGTACCACTAAAAATAATATGCTTAGGAAGTTCAACTTCTTTTAGCTTCATTAACTCAGCAATATGATAGATGATTGCTGTGTAGAAATAAATAAAAATGATTTTCAGATCATCATCTTTTGATAAAAGCGAATTGTAGGAAAATAGTTTTTTGTCTTTAATTTTCGAGTTGTCTTCAATAGAGAAAAAGAAAGCATTTAAGTCTTCAGACCTATCCTTTTCCTTAATTGATGATAGCACTTTGGACAGATCGTTCAGCTTGTTCGCAGAAAGTAGGCTATCAAAATGTGAGAAGTATTTATTTATTAAACCATTTGACTTTGCAGCACCAAACTCACTGTACCCATCCCCAAAGATTGTATTTGCCGCAAACTTGAATGAAGTAAGCAATAATGGCATATTCTGTTTGAAGACAACAATATCAGATGTGCCGCCTCCAATATCGATTGAAACAACAGGTTTAAAAGCGCCTCCGTGTAGTCTACCCGTGCCTTTAAAATAATAAAAAGGAGCTAAAGATTCAGAAATTCCAACTGCTGGGTTTGTCGGGTTAAAATACTGGTTAAACAATTCATTCCAAGTACTCCCTAAATCAGCTATTCTTGCAGGCTTCATACTTGAAGGATAAAACCACACTAATTGGGTTTGAGACAAGTTTCCTTTATTAAAAAGAACCTTGTTTCTCATCAGCATAATTATTTTCTCAAAAAACGCTCTTACACGCTTTTCATTGCCAATTTCCTTTTTGGACCATTTTAAGTTAGTTTGTATTTTACCTTTTTCAGGTCTATGTCTTCGCTCATAAATGAATGGAATATTAAAATCTGCTAATGAAAAAGTCTCGGTTTGAACATTTAATGAATGACTTTCAGCAATAACTGTTCTATGTGGAAACTTAAATTCTGAATCATTTCCTATTAAACTAGGAATGAACTCTTCTTCGACAAACTCTTTAATTGCGATGTTACCTGAACCTCCTAGGATTTCTTCACTTCTCTTTGATTGCTCAAATAATGTTGCAATTTGAATATCACTCAAGGAAATATCAAAAGGCTTTGGAGAACCATCACCAACTTTATATTCGATATGAGTATTTGTGGTGCCAAAATCAATAGCGAATTTAAACACCTCATTACCTTGCTGATATGAATTCCAATTAGGAATGATGATGCCCGAAATCCCCTCTGATATCAAATTTTTTACTTGAATAAAGTCAAATTCCTTATTGAGAACAAAGTATTGAGATTCAGGAATTAAATTGCCTAAATCCTTCTTGCTTCTCACTTTTTTCGCCTTGTATTCAATCGGCTCGTTTTCTTTATTTGAGAAGAATTTTAAATCATAATTAGAATTTTTCAATACTCCTGCAACATCTCGATCCACTAATTGTACCCTGTAGTGAGCTTCTATATTTGGGTCATTGGTTTTGATGAAAGGAAAAAGGGTGATGCCAAATTGATGTTCTACAATTACCCCTTTATTCTTAATTTCATCTGGTTTTCCAAGTTGATTATCGGGTGATTGGTAATACGTTCTTTCAAAAGAAATGTATTCGCCTTGTTTCGCTACTGGTATTCGTAAAGTTACTTTTACTGAACCTGCAGCACCTTGAACCATTTTTATTTCAGGATTATTTTGTGATGAGTTCAATAAATCTTCTGAATTGAAATAATCAAAAAATTTCTGTTTTAGAGGCAAAATGAATCCTTTGGAGTCATTCCCTACTTCTGCGTTTACATTTCCATCAAAAAATTTCTCCTTATTAATGGGATAAACCAAACGTATTAAATGGGGCTCTAAAAAATCACTTACGGTAAGATAGGGGTATTGAATGCTGATACCTGGAAGTCTTCTCTTCTCTAAAACAGTTTCGGTATCTGCAAACGGTACTTGAATGGAATTATCCCATTGGTCATTAACATACCTGAAATTTTTATTTAGATTGTTTTGAAGTACTAGGGGCTTTCCTTCATCCTTGCATTTTGTTGATTGAATGATGAAGTCGCTTGATTGGATTGAATTAACTACGTCTTCTTTTTTTCGCTTTCGTAATGGAACTCCAATTACTTCAACTACATCACCTGAAAGGCCTGTATCTAGTTCTGAATAGTTCGAGATAAAATCAGCAACATCTAATTTTTTTATTTCTTCATAAAGGCTATTATTGACTCTATCTAGGATTTTGAGGTTCTTATCCAAGTAGTCATTTAATACAGTTAGTCTTTGTGATAAAACTGGATTGGCTTTAAAAAGAAGATAAAAGTATTTTTGAAAGTCTGCATCTCTTTCATAAAGCGGAGCATAGGAGTTGTCAAAAGTTACGTCATTCTTTGTGAATGTAATTTGCGCGTGTGATAAATCATTTGCTGTAGCAAAAAATAGGGTGGCGGGAGAAGAGCAGCCAATTATTTTATGATTGTATTGAATTAGGTATAGTCTATTGAGCAAATCAAAGTTGTATGATTCCTTATCTTGGTCTAAATAGAGTTCTAGTGTTTCAGCAAGGTGCCTGTGAGCCACCGATCCACTTTTAAGTTTTGCCAATTCAGTTTCCCTATCCCAAACAATTATTTTGACTTTATCCTTTATGCTATCAATATTGAATAGTAATTCTGCAAGGTCTAGCGCATCAGAAACTAATTTCTCATCGTCTTTTCCTGCAACTACATTACTATCCTTTGTATAGGCTTTTAAATCGGGCGATTTAGTGATGTTCCTGAAGGCTGTTTTCACTAAGTCAATTCTTGCAAATGGGCTTGGTATTGCTGTTGGTAGTGAAATTTCACTACCGCCTTCGGGGTCTTTAATAGATTCAATTTCTTTATCCGAATAAGCATCAGATGTAAACCAATGCTGTCCACCTTTTTTTGTGTAGCCAAATATTTTGCTCATAATCTTTTAGTTTTTTAATCCGAATTTAGAAGTAAGGATTTCTTCAGTTGTATCAAAAAAGAGTTGAATTAGTTTCTGTGATGCAGAACTATATGTTTTCCCTTTTCCTTGTTTGCTCAGTTTATTGTTCATTGCTGGAAAATCAACTTTTGATGAAAACCAACCACTTTTTACAGTTCTACCTTCAATTAGAGCTTCAATTGATGATTCTAGATTAAAAGGGGAAAAACCTCTTTTATTTTCTGCCATTTCTTTAAGCCAATCAGTGAAGGAGTTTAAAAACTCGGTTAGATTGGTACGGTAAAAAGTATCATCCACAAACTTTTTATTTATTTCAGGTGAGTCATTGCTCCAAGCTTCTTTTTCTATGGCACTACTAAGGTGTTCTGCAAGATATTTTCTAAATAATACAAATTGAGAAAGTCGTAATGCGATTTTACGTTCAGTATAATCTTCGAGATCTGAAAATTTGATGTCAGATGCATCTTTGCGAATGCCAAACTCCTTATAAATAGGTTTTAGTGCCTTGCCTTCTGAGGTTTCTAAATCTCTTTCAGGGGTTTCAAGGAAATCAATTATCGCAAGAGCAGACGCCATTTCTACAAAATGTGCATCATTTTTTTGTCCATTATCTCCTGGGTCGTTTTTATAAGGTTTACCACTATAGTTATCGGCAATGTAGTACAGTGCGTTTATCGAATTATTACCTGTAACATTATCTTTGTAGTAATACAATGCTGCCTTAGTCTTGGCAATAAAATCAGACTTCTGTATTGGACTATCATTGTCTTTCTCAATGTTGAAATAGGGTAATGCAGTAATAGCTCCGATTTTTGCATCCTGTAAAAATCCTTTACCATCAATGTTCCGATTGTTCATCGCATCCCTTATATTCTTTAAAATTGTGGGAAAACCTGCAGCACCTGTGCCGCCAAAAATTGAACTGATAATAAATACTCTATCGTCCTCATTGTAATTGGATGCAAAATCCTTGAACTCTTGTGAGTCTTTAACTTGATTTAATACGATACTGCCAATATTGGGATTTCCAACGAAGCCAATATCCATTTCTACATCCAATAGATTAACTTCTTCGTGTCGTTTATTAATTGATTTTCCTGAAAAGAGAATGTCAGCTAAAGCCTTGTTAGGCTCATCTAACTGATTGAATCCAATGTATTCGCTAAATTTTCTTCCTCCAACTTCCTGCAGATTGAATGTAAAACTTCCCGATAGTCTATTTTGAGAGGTTGTTAGCCTGTCAAGCGTTGTGATTTTAGTGCTAAAAAAACCACTATCTAATCCTGCTTCATTTGAAATGGTCTGATAATTCCCGAGTAATCTTTCAGTCCGTTTTAAATCTTCGTTTGATTTATGAGGGTCGATAATAATCGGAACAATTTCAAAATTTTTGTCTGAATTTGGCTTCACTCCTGAAGCTAAAAGCATAGTAAGTGATTTCAAAACCCTTGAACCTGTGCCTCCTATTGCGAATATGTATAAACGTGCCATCGTATTTTTTAATTTTAAGGTTTCCAAAAAGTTGTATATCTACAATTCCCGAATCTTGAAGGAATGACATTCCTTGGGAATGGAAATGATGTTAAAAGGACGAATAGAATGAAACTCCAAAGTGCATTCGAAAGTCCAAGTCCAATACAATCTGATATAGGTATATTATCCTGTGTGCAATATTCACCTGCTTGAATAGTGTTATACATAATTAGAAAAGCATTTAGAAAATTGATAAATACGACTATTGTTGCCATAATCCACCAATGATGCTTTTTATTAAACTTGGAACTATCTATAATATGATATTGTAAAACGTAGAAAAAAACAGTAATAGCTACCATAGACCATCCTATGATTACATACCAAGGTGTGCCGATATAATCGGTGCAGGTTATATCCCAACCCCTCATTAATTCAGCCATATCTCTAGAATAAAAAGGATTTGGTCCAAACCATTCGTATAAACTAGCAAAGAATTCTTCCATAGTGTTCTATTTTTTAATTTTAATAGTAAATGTGGTTATTGCATTCGAGCTTGATTTTGGATAAAAAGCATCGCTTACACCTTCTATCAAGTATTGCAATCCAAATGTCTTTTGTTGCTCCGATGTTTCATTCAAAAAATCGGAGTCATCAATTGAAGATGAGGAATAAACCCAACTTGGTGTTTGCCCAACAACTTGTATTTTCAAAGTCTCACTTCTCAAGTCGCTAGTTTTTAGTTTCAAGATATGCGTAAACCCCAAAAGGGAAGCATCATTGTTATTAGTAATGGAATGAACTTCTAGTTGGTAGTTTGGATTGCTCAAAACGTAATTTGTTGTTTCCAAAAAGTAACTTGGATCTTGAATACTGCTGCTGAAATCAACGGCAAGATTGAAACCAAAAAAGCCTTTATTCTGATTGTTCTTTGAAAGAGAAGCATCCGCAATTATCTTCTTGTTCAGCTCAGTTCGGCTAAAATCTCCAATTTTTGGACTTGATAATATTTTGTAATTCGGTTGGCTTTGCTCCATTTCAGATTGTAATACCAATCTATTTAGATATCCACCTTTAATGTTGTCCAATATTTTTTCGTCTAGAATTTCACTTATCTGCTGGTTACTTCCGAAAATCCATATATAATAGGGTCTCTTGCCTTTAAAATCAACGCCTTTATCATTATCCATTTTCTCACGATAATACTTTCCATCAAAATTTGATTCTAATTGAATGATTACGGCAGATAAATCAAACTCGTTTATCTTTTCAGCAAAATCTATTTTAATGCCTACGCCTTGGTTATTCAAATAATTTGTAGCATCAACCTTTTTACCGGGACTAAAAACGAAATCAGAAATGAGTACAGCAGCGTTTTGGTCATTCACTGTTTTAAGTACAGTATTTATGATGTTTTTAAGATCGGAAACACTTCTATCTCCACCTTTTTGTCGAAAAGTTGATGGTTCTAGCTTTTCAATAAAATCTTGAATATCGGCTGGGAGTGCATTTTTCTTAGTGAAAGGAATGCTGTTATTGATGTAGTTTAAGTTCAAGCTGTCACAGACTTGGCTAATCTTAAAGTCACCTAAGAGATTGTAAATTGCAGTTTCAAACTCTGTAACTCCCGTAACATACCCGTCCATACTTGCTGAATTTTCTAAATAGACGTTGATGTTAAATTCTTTTTGCTGTTCCTTTGATTCGGGTTGCCAAATATCACTTTCAGTCAGATTTAGATTTTTTGCTGAGTAATATTTAAGCAGGTATGAAACAACATTAGAATTGTTAATATTTCCCTTGTCGTCTTTAAACTGTGTAAAGCCTTTTTCATCTGAGTCTGAAATGATTTCCAATAAGGTTTCAAATTCTTTTTGATCAATGCGGTTATCGGTTTTTGTGAAGTTAATAGCCTCCTCATTAAATGATTGAAATTCTGAGGTACAGCTTGTTAAAAATAGAATTGGCATTATTATAAAAAGTATTTTTTCCCCAACTTTCGTATAATTTTTTGTCTTTTGGTTTTGTTTATCTTTTTCAAAAATGTTTGAGTGGATACCTGCTTTTTTATAATAGTAATTCAGTTTTAATTTCATATTTAAATTTTTTTTAGAAAAATCTAACAAATAGCTAGACAGATTTTAATTCCCTATTTAATTTCTCTCCACCA
>JAGYKU010000064.1 GCA_018401455.1 Flavobacteriales bacterium | reverse complement strand
GACAATGTGTCTGTATCGGAAGTTTCAGAATGAATTATAATTTCATTTTCAACATTTGATTCATTTTGCTTTTCTCCAACATTTACAATATTGTTGTTTTTAACCTCAGGATTATCATTTGTTAAATAAAGTGTTGCAAATACCGCTACAGTACACGCTACAGCAGAAATGCCAATATAAGCAATGGTTTTAAGAGTTGTAGATGTTGCAGAAGTTACAGCAGGCGAAGAACTAGTAGCAGTTTTACTCGCCATACTTTGGCTGATATTACTCCACATTTTATCATCGACAGGAATTTCTAAATCTTCCAATCCTGTTCTAAATAATTCTTCTATATTTTGGTCTTTAAGACTCATATCCTATTTTCTGTTTTTCAATAATTTCTCTCAAGATGGCTTTCGCTCTTGAGAATTGCGACTTTGAAGTGCTCACCGTAATTTCCAATTCTTCTGCAATTTCTTTGTGGGAATATCCCTCAATTACATAAAGGTTGAATACGGTTTTGTATCCTAAGGGCAGGCAGTTTAAAATTTTAAGTAAATCATCTGCAGCTATTTTGTCTAAAACAGAATCATTATTGGTAAGTGCATAAGAAAAATCGTCAATATCCACATTGTTTTGATGTTTTTTGTTTCTTCTTAATTCATCCAAACAAGTATTTACAATTACTCTTCTCATCCACCCTTCAAACGAACCTTCTCCTTTGTAGGAAACTAACTTTTCAAAGATCTTTACAAACCCATCTTGTAGCATATCTTGTGCCGCTTCTGGACTATTAGAATACCGCATACAAACCGCATACAATTTTGGGCCAAACTTTTCGAAAAGAATCTTTTGTGCACGAGCATCACCATTATTACAGGCTGCAATCAAAGCTTCGTTACTCATATCCTTCTTTTCTAAAGTCATAGACTAAAGATATAAAGAAAAGGTTGCATAGCGATAATTTTTTTTAAAAAATATAATGTAGTCTTCTAAAATAAAAATAGATTTCCCCATTGTAATATTTAGTTTTAGTATATTTTGACTTTATATATTTACAGTAGTCTTTGAATCAAAATCTGGAAGCGGTTTGATTTTCGCTTTTCTATTGATTAAAATCACACCCAAAATCAAAACAATCATACCTGCTAATTGATAATAAGAAAGTTGTTCGCCAAAAAGAAATCCCATAATAGTTGCGACAACAGGAATAAAATACGTGACTGAGGACGCAAAAACAGGCGAACTAATTTGTATCAAATGATTAAATAAATACACCGCTACTGCTGTTCCTACGATTGCCAAAATAGATACAAAACCTATTCCTTCTATGATATTGGGTTGCGTAGTTATTTGTGAAACAAAACCTATAGAAAGTAGGTAAATTAAACTAGGAACACCAGCAAAAAGAAAAGAAGCAGACGTGATGGTCATCGGTCTCAAATCAGGTAAGGTATATTTGATGACATTGAGGCTTGTGGCATAACAAAGAGTGGCTAAAACCACCAATAAAAAAGGGAATAATTCATCTGAAGTAATCACTACATTTTGCAATTTGCTGTAAACAATCAGAAAAGCACCAGACACACCGATAGCAATTCCCAAAATATGATTCCACTTGATTTTAAAACCAAAAACTAAGGTAGAAATTGTAATTGCAAAAATAGGTACTACAGAATTCAACATGCCCGTAATGGCACTGTCTAAATATTGTTGAGCATAAGCAAAAAGAAATGCAGGTATTCCATTACCACAAAGACCCGCTATCAAAAGCAAAGGGACATGTTTCTTTTTGATGTTTTTGTAGTATTTAATAAAAAACGGAAGCAATACTAATGAAGCAATGACCATTCGTACTGCACCCAATTGATCCGGCAACAATCTAATATTTCCCTGAGCATCTTTGAGTGATAATTTGATAAGAATATAAGAAGCACCCCAAACAATTGAAAGCAGAATTAATAAAAACCATGCTAATTTTAGGTTAGAACTACCCTCTTTTTTTTGGTTCATAGCAACGGTTTGTTTTTTTAGATGCGCAAAAGTAATCAGGGGACTTTTAAAAAGGGAGGAATATTGATTTTTTTTAGTACTACGTTTTACGTCCTAGGTAAAATGTATTTTACAATGGCTTTAAATATAACAAGTCAAAATACCTTTTTATTGGTATTGACAACAGCACATCAAATTCCCAACTTTGTAGCATAAAATTATACGTTATGGCAAATAAAGATACCTCAAAAGAAGATCAAATTCAAAAACTAAACGAATATCTTCAACTTCAAAAAAGAATTAGTCAAACTTTAAGTATGTCTTCAGATTCAGGAATGACGAGAATTTATAGCGCTATAAAAACTTCAAAATAAACCATTATTTGGATTTTTGTGCTTCACATTTTACACAAGTTTTTTTAGGTACAGGATCGTAACCAGACGAACCCCAAGGATGACATTTAGACAATCTTTTTAGCCCCATCCAAGTCCCTTTGAGCGCTCCCCATTCCTTGATAGCTTCTACAGTGTAATTGCTACAAGTAGGAACATGTCTGCAACTTCCAGGCGTGAGCGGAGAAATCACATACTGATAAATCCTAACCGGAAAAATAAATATTTGCTTAAGTATGTTGTTCAGAAACTTCACTGATTACAAAGATATATTTTTACTTGTTTAGTTTATAAAAAAGACCCACCTCCAATTAAAGAGATAGGTCTTATATTTTGTTCTTTAGAATTTTTTGCAAGCACTAACAACTAATCCCTAAAGACTAACCCCTAAATTACCAAATCCTAGCAATTTTATCTTCAGGTTGTCTCATTGGGTCTCCTTCTTGCACATCAAAAGCTTCGAAAAATTCGGGCATATTTGCCAAAGTTCCGTTCACTCTATATTTTCCAGGAGAATGCGGGTCTGTATTGACTCTCTGTACCAAAGCGCTTTCTCTGATGTTGTTTTGCCACACATGTCCAAAAGCAATAAAGAATCTTTGAGCGTTATTATAACCATTGATAACTATATCTTCTTTGCCTTCCAAAGATTTTTGATAAGCGTAATACGCAATTGTCAAACCTCCTAAATCTGCAATGTTTTCACCTAAAGTAAGTTCTCCATTTACAAACACTCCTTCCAATACTTCAAATGCATCGTATTGGTCAATTAAAAGCTGTGTTTTTGCATCAAATTTTGCTTTGTCTTCTGGCGTCCACCAATTCACCATCGCACCCGTTGCATCAAACTGACTTCCTTGATCGTCAAACCCATGTGTGAGTTCATGACCAATCACTGCTCCCATTCTAGCATAGTTTACAGCATCTTCAAAGTTTTCGCTGAAGAAAGGTTTTTGCATAATTCCAGCAGGAAATACAATCTCGTTCAAAAGTGGATTGTAGTATGCATTGACCATTTGCGGTACCATGTGCCATTCCTCTTTGTCAATTTCTTTTCCAAGTTTTGACAAGTTTTCTTTTACAGAAAACTGACTTAAATTCATTTGATTTTGATAGTAATTATCAGCAGATATTTCCAATCCTGGGTAAGTTTTCCATTCATCTGGGAAACCTAATTTTCTTACAAAAGTTCCTAGTTTTTCTTTGGCTTTTACTTTTGTTTCAGCGCTCATCCAATCTAAAGTTGCTATTCTTTCTTCAAAAACTAAAGTGATGTTTGCTACCATTTCGTTTACTTTGTTTTTAGCATCTTGCGAAAAATTATCTTGCACAAAAACTTCTCCTAAACATTGTCCCACTGGAGATCTCGAAACCATCATTACGCCTCTTTTCCAAAGAGGCTTCATTTTTTTAGTTCCACGCATTACTGTGCTATAAAATTCAAAATTTAATCTTTCCATATCCATAGTAAGAGCGGTAGCACTTTCATTCAAGACATTCCATTTTAAATAGGCTTTCCAAGCACTTATAGAAGTGTTGGCAAAAACTTTAGAAAATTGAGTGAAAAAATCTTTTTGCCCCACAATTACAGAATCAACAGCAATGTTTCTATCCGCAAAATATTTAGCCCAATCAAAACCTGGTGCCATTTCAGATAAATCCGAAATGGTCATTTTGTTGTACTGCGCTTCGATATCTCTTAGTTGAGCGGGAGGCCAACTTTTTTCTGCTAATTTCTCTTCCAATTCATACGTAAATGGAACTAAGTTTTTGTTTTCTCCAGCAATTGCCATTTGAAAAGTTTTGTTCAAATGCTCTTGATAGGCGTTTCTTATCGTAACAGAACGGTCATCTTTTTTGAAATAATATTCTCTATTAGGAAGTCCCAAACCACCTTGCTCAAGATAAATTGCATAATTATCATTAAATTTAGCATCTTGAGAAACATAAATTGAGAACCCAGAACTAATGCCTAAATTGTGCATTTTTGTAATTTGATTTTGCAACCCTTCTAAATTAGAAATGGCATCAATTTCAGAAAGCAAACCTTCAATAGGTTTTATTCCCATAGCGTTTCTGGTATTTGTATCTGAAAACGATTGATATAAATCTCCTATAAATTGTTTCGCTTGACCTTTTTCACCTGGATTTTTTTGTGCTTCTTCCAAAAGTGTTTTTAGAATGTCGTTGTTGCTATTGTCGAGCACATTAAAATTACTCCAATTACTTTCTTCTTCTGGAATAGGATTGTTAGCCAACCAGTTTCCACAAGCAAATTGATAAAAATCTACTTTAGGACTTGTGGTGGTGTCCAATGAGGTAAAATCCAAAGTTTCCAATGTTTTTGGAACTTCTTTTACTGTGTCTTCAGCAGTGTTTGTTTCAGTTTTATTTTCAGCACAAGAACCAAAAAGCATAGAAACGGCAAGTGTCGTTGCGAAATATTTATACATATTAATCAAATTTTTAGAAGTACAAAAGTACATTATTCTTTTTATACTTATCCATGTGTTTTGAAGATGGCGTAATTTTTTTTGATTTTGAGACTTTTAGTAACTTTTTCCTATGAGTTTTTATAACTCAAAATAGACCTTATGCTCACTAATTTTAGTGTGCGTTAATTTGTAAAAAAGAACAATATCAATACATGTATGTGCAACCATAGCTGTGGTTAATCCAAAGTAATAATCCATATAACCTATCATAATGATAGCGAAAGTCAAATAAATACCATAAATCGAAATACGCCAATCTTTAAAACTGATGTATCCGTGTATTGCCACAAAAATTACCGCTGTAATAATTACACCTAAATAATCTTGAAGCACACCCCGAAAGAAAATTTCCTCTCCTACACCTGCGCAAATACTCACAAAAACAATAGAAAAATAATTCATTTTCATTGATTGGATTACGTTTCCATATTTTTCTAAAACTGGCTTAAGCATTTCTGATTTAATCAGCCACCAAGCCATAAATCCAAATAAAAAACCAGAAGATGCTCCAATTATGAATTCATATTGCAATCCAATTTTTGATTCGAATATCTGTAAAAATGTTTGATAATTACCTTCTAAAACCCAGTACAAAATAAATCCCACTAATGGAAATACCATAATGGTTAGAATTCCCAATAATATTATCCTGCCGTTGCTTATCAATTAATTTATAGTTTGTATGGTTTTGCAAAGGTATTTTTAAAAAACAAAAAACACTATATTAATAATGGTAGAATAATTTATCTATTTGGTTAACCTCAATTATACGAGAATTTTTGTTTAATTTATAAATGAAAATTTAATCTGAATAAATAAGGTCAGGTCGAGTGACTTTCGTATATTTTGAATTGATTTTAATCAAAATCAATAACAAAATAGAAAGTTGTATCGAGACTAACTGTTGTTAAACTTGATTTTTTTGTTGATATATTTTAGATAATATGTTTTCAGTTTTCAAAATTTATCACTCAATTTGCAATTACAAAAAATGAAAAAAATGAAAAAATTTATCCTAATTACTCTTATTTTCTCTTGCTTCAATATTAACGCTCAACTTACAGAAGGTGGAGGCAAAAACATATTGCAAAGACCTCTTAAGAATATTAATTATATGTCTGCAAACAGTAGAATAGGTTATGGATTGGGCACTCCAACTTTGAGCACCAAAAACAACTGGAAAGTTAATCCTGGAGGTGTTTTTATTTTTGGATTGGGATATAATTTTGTCATAAAAAACAGTTGGGGTTTTGATGTGCAAATCCAAAACGAAACTGCAAGTTTTGAAATTAACAATGAAGGACCCACTTTCAAAACTGGATATTCTAGTACTGGGGCAGAATTGGGAATCAAGAAAATTTTCCCTTCCAAACCAGATGACACTTTTTTTATCAGAGCAGCAGCAGGATATAACTTTTTGAACATCGCTAATAAAAGTGGTGAAAATGACTTTTATAACTTTAATTCATCTACGTCAGGAACAAATATCTATGTAATGCCTGAGGTGGGTTATCAATTGAGATTGAAAAGCGGCAATCAAATTATTGATTTTTGTGCTCAATACAAATACAACCTTTCTGATGTGGCTTCTACTTACATGGTGTTTACAGATAAAGGAAATAGTTTCGAAGAAAATACAGCATTGATGTCTGGAAATTATTTTGGCATTTCTATAAGATATTCATACCTTTTCAAAGGTTTTGAGAAAAAAGGGAGTGCCCCTAGAATTGTTGACGAAGTTTTTTAAAATTCAACTTTTAAAACTCTTTTAAGTAATTTTTGTTGTAATTTTTGTTCGGAAGCATCTACAATTAGTACATTCTGATAAATACTATTTTTTTCATTGAAAATATCATAATCTTCGTCACTGCCAGTATATATCAATGTAAAATATCCTTCATTTTTACAAAATAATTGTATTTTCATTTCCAAAGTATTGAAATCAAGTTTTCCGTCAGTTACTATTACTAAATGATTATTAAAATCTGGCATTGCCTCTCCCGAAAAAAATATTCTATTGTCGTTTAGTTCAAAATTTCTTGTTTTTCTTACCAATTGTGGCTGATTTAATTTTCTGATAATTTTCTTCTTGTTAATTATCGAAAACGGCTCTAAAATTAAAGGATCATTCTTATTTTCATTCAATACACAAATAGCATCATTCGTTCTTAATATTTCTAATATATCCGTTAGAGCATTCTGAGCATTAATTAATTTTTGTGCCTTCCACTCCCCTTCTTTTTCCATGGGAAAAAACATTACTTCAATTTGATTGGTAACATTGTGAAATATTTTTGAAGCATTTGACACCCAGTCTTTTTCGGAAAGCAAAACTAAGTTATCTAAAGAATAATTAGCAAATAATGAATCTTTATAATACACATTGCGATGGAAACAATTATAGGTATTAGGACCACAAGTTTCTGCTATTACAGGTGTGAAATTTTTATTTTTGTAGATGTTCAATTTTGGATAAACAGCACTTAAAGCTACAAATCGCTCTCCACCTTTGGCTTGATAACGTATTTGCTTTTCCATCCAATTCGAATTTGACAGTAAATCTTCAACTGGAATGATTTCATCTGGAACTCTTTTCCAAATAGAATCGTTGGTATTGGCCGGAAATTCATTCAAAGCATGAAAACCTAAAAAATCTAGTCCGTAACTCGATCCATCATCCAATTTGAGCATAAAACTGAAGTAGTAAACACTATCTTTTTTCAAATAATCTTTTAAAGGCATGCAAATCGTACTTCCTTTTTCATATTTGGGAATATTTGTGCTTGAAGGCATCCTTTCGTAATAGTACCAAGTGTCATAATCTTGCCCTTTTTGTTTGTGTAACACCTCTTGATAAACATGATGTTTGTTGGTACTATGTGCTTTAAAACTCAACATGCTATTTCCCATGTAGGGTAATTCTTCTTTCCCATATTCACTTCTGTAAGCATTACTGTCCGTTTGATGCAATCGAGGTTCAAAATTATTTACAGAATATACATAAGGCGCTACCATTCCACCAGGAGTAACATATGCTTCGGTATAATAAACTTTTTCTACTTTTTCTTCCAATCCACTATTATACAGTAAATTTTGTTGTGATGAAAATAATCATAGGATTAGATAAAATTTAATTGAGTAATTGAATCAACTTGAGTTTTTCATTTAATTCTAAAACAACATCATCAA
Source organism: Flavobacteriales bacterium (assembly GCA_018401455.1). GTDB lineage: Bacteria > Bacteroidota > Bacteroidia > Flavobacteriales_D > Parvicellaceae > Parvicella. Next base: position 7,450 of record JAGYKU010000064.1, on the reverse strand, counting down.
TATAATACACTGAATTATAAATATTTTGATTGTAAGTAGCGTCCGCTCCCATAAGTCCATACTTCAATGATTCTTTAATATTAAATGTTTGCCCTAAAGAACCTATATGAAAATATTGTTCGCCACCATAAGCAGTATAATTCATTGTAAGTGAACTCCATTCTGAATTAACTTCATCTAAAGAAAACTCTAAAATAGCATTTTTCATTTGGTGTGTTTTGTGATAGTTTTGATGTGGAATTGATGTAGTAAAAAATGCTGTTAAATGCTTTAGTGAGTAGCCCGAAAACTTATCTTTTGAGACCAAAAACGATACTTTATATTGCTTACCCGTTTCTAAAGGCTGAGTGAGTTTTGTAGCAATAAAATTATTATCGACTCTATTTGAGTTAACTCTAAAATTAAATTGCAATACATTTTCTTGTTTCGAATAGGAACTAGGTCGTTGGATGGCATCTTTTTTAAGATTGTAATGCACCCAAAAACCATTTTCCCAGTGTTGGTGATTTACCTCAGATTGATGAAACATTATTTCATCAAAACTGCCATCTTTTAGATAAGAATTATTCTGTGCTAAAAATGTAAGTGAAAAAAGGAAATAAAATAAACAAAAATTAAATCTAAGCATTAATTGAATTTTGCTTTTAATACTACAAAAATAAGACCTTATTTCTTTTCATTACGTTTGGCTTCCTTTTTTTTCTGTTTTTCAAGTTTTTTCTTGTCTCTTTTCGAAAGCGCATCTTTTCCTTTTTCAGATTTTGCAGGACGAGGTATAGGTTTTAGTTTTCCAGATTCAATCTCTCTCAAAACTTTTGCCAAAGCATCGTCTTCACCAAGAGGATCAAACTCGTGTTTGAGTGTTGCACCAAACAATTTCACTACACCTTGCCACCAAACTGCTTTCATACCACCATTGTATTTATTAATGATATCAAAGGATGTGAGTCCAGTCTCTTTATGAATAATTTTCATCAAACAAGCACCACTATTGATAGACAAATCAGCAATTTCGTCTCCAAATTCATCTTTTAAATAAGAATTGACTTCTTTGATATACTTTTTCTGATCTCTTTTGGATGTCATCGTTGCAAGAGAATCTTCAAATTCGTTCAACATCGCTGATGCCAACATTCCATAATCGTACATTCTAAGTGCATAATATTTGGCTCTATCGTATCTTTTTTGAAATTCAATATCTACAGCTACAATATTTGCTTCTTCCAAAATATATGAAGGAATACTATCTGTTTCACCAATCAATGGCACAGGCCTTCTGCCTTGAGCTAATATAGCAAAAGAACTTAATAGAAATAATATGATTAATTGAAACTTCATTTGTAATACTTATACGTTCAAATCTTTCAATTGTTATACCAAATTAATAATTATTTTGAAAAATTATAATTCAATGTTAAAGTTTAATCCTAAAACATCAGATATTAGAATCACTTTGCATCACAACACATTAATGAATTACTTTGTACTTATTAAATAATTATACTTTATGAAATCTAAACATATTCTGCTACTTGTCATTCTATTATTAAGTAATTATCTAACTGCCCAGACTTTACAAATTGATTCTGAAAAAGCAATTGTCAATTATCATTTTGTGAAAGAAAAGGTAGAAGGCACTATTTCTGGAATGAAAGCAAGCATAACATTCAACACGAATGACTTGTCAAAATCTAAGATAGAAGGTACTGTAGATGTAAGCACTTTAACTTCTGGAAATGGATTGAGAGACAAACATTTGAAAAGTAAAAGTTATTTCGATGCCGACCAATACCCTACCCTAAAATTTGTAAGCGAAGAAATCAAAAAAAATGATGAAGGATTCCTTATGACAGGATACATTTCCCTAAAAGACCAAAGAAAAAAAGTGAGTATTCAATTTTCTTATGAAAACAATGTTTTTACTGGAAAAAGTGAAATTTACACCAACGATTTTGATTTTTTTAATAAGAAAAAGAGAGAAGACAGTATGGTTTTGCTTACTTTTATTGTACCTTTAATGGATTAAAAATTAATCATTTGGTCAAATTTATTACATATCTTCTCCTTTTCATACTGATTCTTGGTTGCAAAAAAAAGGATACAACGCTACCTACCGCAACTATTGACAAACCTAATTCAATGACACATTATCTCTATGATGATATTGTGACGGTAAGTGGAACTGTAACTGACGAAACGGGTTTGAAAAGTGTGAAAATTGAATTAATGTATCCCGATTCTAGACCCACAGGTTTTTCTTATGAAGTTAGTGTTTCTGGATTATCAGATTCTTTTACCAAATCTTTTAGTTTGGACGACAAGCATTTACCATCAGGAAATTACTACATCAAAGTCGCAGCAATAGACTTAGCGGGTAATAGACGCTCCGCATTTACCGAAATAACTTATACAGAACTTCCTTTGGCTTTAGAAGATATTTTTATGATTTCCAAAAATGGAAATACCAATTACGATTTGTTTCGAGCAGACAACAATAATGCAACTCAATTTGTTAGAAACTTCCAAGGTGATTTTCAAGATATGATTGCCAATTCCTATTGGGGTCAGCTACTATTTTCGGGAGGTTCTACTGGAAATCTTATCAATTATATTCCCTATATTGACGATATAAATTTTGAAAAATCTCCGCAACCTACTTCAAAACCTTTTTTTGGAAAACTAAAGCAACTTAATTCTGACAAAAGGATGTATGTTTCAAGAGGAAATCATACTGCTATATCTTACGATAAAAACGGTCTTGTTCAGAATACTGTACTTTTCCCTTCAATATACCAGCCAGATGATATTGAAGAAAATGGGGATTTTTTATTGATTGAAGAAAAATCTCCAGCGCAAAACAATTTGAATGTTTATTTCAGAAGTACACATTCATTAAAGCATCAATTTCAAGTACAAGGTGATGTTGTGAAGATTTTACCTAGAAATAACAATGAAGTTTTTTTGATTGTTGGCGAAGGAAATTCCTTTCATCTTTATGTATATTATGTCAATGACAATTATACCTACGAACCAAGTGCTATCAATTCAGGAATTGTATTTGACGCCTGTTTAGTGAATGAAAATGAAATATTTATATGTCATAGTACAGGTATTTTAAAATACACTGCCAACAACAATTCGATGGTGCCAATCAATAGTTTTATTGCATCGCAAATTGAATACGACAAACTTTACAACCGAATTGTAGCGAAAAGCCAAAATCAAATTACTTTTTTTGATAGATTTGGAAATCAAGGAAGTAGCATTATTCACACTTCATTTATTGACAAATTTGTTTTGTTTTACAATAAATAAATTCGTTTATTTGTTTCCACAAAATACAAATCTATGAAACCAATTTACAAAACAGTTGCTCATATTTTCATTGCATTGGTAATGATAAATTGTGGCGGAACACCATCTGACAAACAGAAAAAAGTTACCATCGACAGAATTTTGGAAGAATTCAACGATTGTGTTGCAGAAGCCGAAAGCAATAAAGATTGTAAAGAATTTGTAGCTAGAGCCATTTGTGAATACAATGGTATCAAAGACTTTGTAGATGATGGTCGCTATGTAGATTATCACGAAATATATGAAATTGTTTCGGAAGAAGAAGATTGGGAATTGTTGGGTTATGCTACAGATTTAGAGGTTTTGAAAGAAGCGCAAAAACTAGCCAATGAAGATGTTCCTGTAATTGCGATCAACACTAACGACAAACATAAATTTACAGTTTTAATCATCAAAGGCGAACTTTCTAAATCTACTAAGTGGGGAGGTGAAGTTCCAATGTGTGCCGCTTTTTTTCCTGCAAGTAGCAAAATGGAATCTTTTATCAACAAATCTGTGAACTATGCTTGGAGCAAACCAGAAGGTATCGCTTTTTATGCAAGACAGTAAATACTCTAGTTAGTTTTTCGACTTCTTTTGAAATATCATTAGGAGCATTGGCAAAAAAATCAAATCACATATCATTGCTACCAATAATGTGATGATGATAATGAGTGCATTCATTGTGTTGAATGAAAATGAAGAGAAAAACAATGCACAAAAACTCATTGACAGAATAATAGAAGTAGAAAGAACCGGAAATGAAATTTGTTTTACATTTTCTAAAACATCGGCATCGCTCACACCATTTTGCTGAGATTTGAGTCTTCCCAAGAAATAAATCGTATCATCGAGCGCTATTCCAAAACTAATGCTCAACATCATTGCAATGGCTGGCGTAATATGCAATCCCAAAAGATATAAAATCGACACGCTGAAGAAAACTGGTAGCAGATTTATTACCCAAGCTATCACACTTATTCTTATTGATTTGAAAGTAAATCCCATAATAATACTGATAATTCCTATACTGATAAATATCCCAAAAATAATAGTCGTACTTATGTTGTTGGTGCTTTCATCCCTCGAGATTCCATCGCCTGTTATTTCAAATTTTAAACTTGTATTTGAAAATTTATGTTCTAAATATGATTTGAGCGCATTTACCTGTTGTGTTCCCAAACTTGAAAATATTTCTGGACCAAACAATTGTATTTTTACTGCATTATTTTTAGGGTCTAGTACTTGAAAAATGATATTGGAATCTAGATTTTCCTGAATTCTTTGTTTTCCCAAGGAAATAAGCGAAGTATCTTCTGGAATTTTGTAAAATTCATTTTTGCCTTTGTTGATGGTTCTATTGTAATTTTTTAAAAGATTATTGTAACTCGTTAAATATTTAAAATCAAATTTTTGAAGTAAATCTTTTTCTATGGTTTCCAACAAAATAATATTCTCATTACTTAAAACTGGGTGTTCTTTATCTTTAATGATCAATTCAACATTCCTTGTACCTTGAAAATCCTCATTAAATGATTGATATGTATTATAAATTGGCGTGTCCTTTTCCAAATCGTCATAGATGATATAATCTATACTCCAAAGTGAAAAAGTGGTAGTTGTTGCAAGTGTAAAAACAGTAACAAAAACTATCAAAAGTTGTTTCTTTTTTTGAACCAATAGCAAAAGGACTTTCTCTTGAATAGATTTTATGTTGAGTAATTTGATGCTTTTCAAGGGAATATAACTAAGCAAAACTGGCGCAATATACCAAGCAGAAAACAAGGCAAAAGCAATACTTAAAATAGCAATCAAACCAAAATCTACAATTGTTTTTACATCATTGACTAAAAAAATAGAAAATCCAATTGCAGTTGTCAATGATGTCATTATGAGCGCATATTTGATACTCTTCAATGAAAACTTGATGCGTTTCAAAACATCTTGCTGATGCTCATTTTCTTTGTATATATGCAAAATATGGTTTAGATCTGTGACAGATAAAATCGCGATTAAAGTGGGAATAACCGCTGTCATTATATTAAACTCCACATCTAATATTTTGATAAAAATGATGGCTGCATTGACATTCAAAACTACCATAAAACCAATGAACATAACAACATAAAAAGACTTGAAAAACAACCAAAAAACCAAAATAATAATGACAAATCCAATTGCTGCTAGTCTGAAAATATCGTTTTCTACCCTCGATTTAATTTCGTTGTCAAAAACAGAACTCCCTATAATTTTGGCGTCACTAAAACCAAAGAAAAGCGCTGCTTTTTCTAATGATTGGATTTTGTCTGAAGAAAATTGAAAGTCGGATTTCAACGCAATAAAAACATTGCTTTTGTTCCAATTCTTATTGACGAATACTGGTGTAATATCCTCAAATTCATTGATGTAATCTACATCTTCTTTCGAAAGACTGTCATTATTCAAATTTACCAAAGGTTTGCTGTAAATTCCAGTCCCAACTTTTTTTGGAATTTTTATTGATGTAATTGAAAATGTGCTATCTACAAAATCTAATTTAGAAACAGAATCAGTTAAAGATTTTAAGTTTTTAAGTCTTTCAAAATTTTGAAAATAGTTGTTTTCATCTGAAAAAAGATGCAAAATGAGTATTTCATTGGTTGTTGAAAAATCAAATGTTTCGTGAGCGTCTTTATTTTCTTTAGAATACTTTTGTTTAAAAAGTTGTTTTATATCGTTTTGAATCGGAATTTGAGGGAGAAAGTAAGAACCTATAATTACAATAGCCAAACTGAAGACAAACAGAATGAATTTTGAATATTTTTTTGATGTCTTTAGCATAAATATTATAGATGTATATCAAACAAATAAAGCGCAAATTAGTTTAAACAAAAAGGTTTTCATTAAAGATATCTCCTCCGCAGCTGCGGAGGTCGATATGACAAGTCAACATCTTTTTAATGTAACAATATACCAATGTAACAATTATTTCATACTTTCAGATTTCCTATTTCAGATTTCCTATTTCCAATTTCCTATTTCCAATTTCCTATTTCCAATTTCTGATTTCCAATTTAACACTATTTAGAATTTTTTTTTAATTTCAAGATTATATTTTTTTACCTTTGAGGTTATGAAGAGGTTTTTGTACTACATTCTTGCTATAGAATTAATTGCGCTGGTATTGATTGGTTGTAATCAAAACGCTAATGAGAATGATGCTCCTATTAATGATGGTATCCAAGAAATCAAAGATGAAAACGGAAATCTTATTGAGAAAGGTAAGATGTCCGAGAAAGGGCTGAAAGATGGGATGTGGGTGAGTTTTGACGAAAATGGAAAGGTAAAAGATACGGCAAATTACATCGAAGGAAAATTGAATGGTAGGTACATTTCATTTTTTCCAAATGGAAGAAAAATGAGTGAAGGATTCTACGAAATGGACATGCCAGAAGGGGAGTGGTTGTATTGGAACAATGATGGAGGAATGATTGAAAAAAGTCTTTGGAAAAATGGAAAACCTCATGGAATCTCATATACGTATTATGATTTTGGTAAAATACAATCCTCTGTTGAATGGGAGGAAGGCAAAATGAACGGTGTATGGAAGTTTTATGATGAGAATGAAAATTTAATTGAAGAAACTTCATACAAAGAAGGGTACAAAGAAGGAGCAGCGATTCAATATTATCCTGATGGTAATGTAAAAATCAAATCCAATTTCGAAAATGATTTACCCAATGGAAGTTATGAAACTTTTCATCCCAATGGAATGTTGGCATCCAAAGTGGAATATGAAGAAGGAAAAATGGAAGGCGACTTAATAGAGTTTGATACTATCGGTCAGATTGTAAGCATCGAACATTATGAAAACGGTATTTCTGATATAGAACCATTAGAAGTTGAAATAGATTCAACCAACTAAGCAGAAATAAAATTATCGTAATTACGAATACATCCCAAAATTGATTTTATCAAATCGGTTTTTTCGTCTTCGTTTTGAAAGTACTCATTGAGAACAAGTTTTGCATCATTCAAAGTTTCTTCATTGAAAGGCCCTTCGAGATTTTCAATCACTGTCAATCCTTCTAGTGCTACCAAATAATTTCCTTTACAAGATGCTTCGACAATCTCTGCA
>JAGYKU010000063.1 GCA_018401455.1 Flavobacteriales bacterium | reverse complement strand
CATTAGTTGGGTTTAAAGATATTAAAACTGGAGATACACTGTGTGACTTAAACCATCCAATCGTATTGGAATCTATGGATTTCCCAGAACCAGTAATTGGTTTAGCAATTGAGCCAAAAACTCAAGCGGATGTAGATCGTTTAGGAAATGGTTTGAATAAATTGGCTGAGGAAGATCCTACATTTAGAGTTCACACAGATGAAGATTCAGGACAAACTATCATTTCTGGTATGGGTGAGTTACACTTAGATATCATTGTTGATAGATTGAGAAGAGAATTCAAAGTTGAAGTAAACCAAGGAGCTCCACAAGTAAACTACAAAGAATCTATTTCTAGTAAAGTAGATCACAGAGAGGTTTACAAAAAGCAATCTGGTGGTCGTGGTAAATTTGCTGATATTGTAATTACAATTGAACCAGGAGAAATTGACAAACCAGGATTAACTTTTGTTAATAATATTAAAGGTGGTAACGTACCAAAAGAATATATCCCATCTGTAGAGAAAGGATTCAAAGAAGCAATGAAAAACGGTGTACTTGCAGGTTATCAAGTTGATAATTTAAAAGTAAGTCTAAATGATGGTTCATTCCACGCTGTGGATTCAGATGCGCTTTCTTTTGAATTAGCAGCAAAAATGGCTTACAGAAATGCAATGCCTAAAGCAAGTCCTTCTTTATTAGAACCTATTATGAAATTAGAAGTTGTGACTCCTGAGGAAAATATGGGTGATGTAGTTGGAGATTTGAACAGAAGAAGAGGTATGATTGAAGGGATGGACGATAAAGCAGGTGCTAAAGTTGTTAAGGCTAAAGTTCCATTATCAGAAATGTTTGGATATGTAACTCAATTAAGAACAATTACATCAGGTAGAGCAACATCATCAATGGAATTTTCACATTTTGAAGAAGCTCCAAAGAATATTGCTGAAGAAGTAATTGCAAAAGCAAAAGGTAAAGTAGAAGCATAATAAAGAATAATGATTTAACATGAATCAAAAAATTAGAATAAAATTAAAATCGTACGATCACAATTTAGTTGACAAGTCAGCTGAAAAGATTGTAAAAACTGTAAAATCTACAGGAGCTGTTGTAAATGGACCTATTCCATTACCAACTCATAAAAGAATCTATACAGTTTTACGTTCACCTCACGTTAACAAAAAAGCGAGAGAGCAATTTCAATTGTGTTCGTATAAAAGATTAATGGACATTTATAGTTCTTCTTCAAAAACTATCGATGCATTGATGAAATTAGAATTGCCAAGTGGCGTAGAGGTAGAAATAAAAGTTTAATTAGATAAGTTATGGCTGGTATCATAGGAAAAAAAATAGGGATGACTAGCATCTTTAGTGCCGATGGAAAAAATATTCCATGCACAGTTATCGAAGCAGGACCTTGTGTTGTAACACAAGTGAAAACTTTAGAAAAAGATGGATATGAAGCACTTCAAATTGGTTTTGGTGAAAGAAAAGAAAAGCACTCAAACAAACCAATGATGGGACACTTCAAAAAAGCGGGGACAACCCCAAAAAGAAAATTAGTTGAAACAAGTGTTTTCAATGATTTAAAATTAGGTGACGAAATCACCGTTGAATCTTTCAGTGAAGGAGATTACATTGATGTAATCGGAACTTCAAAAGGTAAAGGATTTCAAGGTGTTGTTAAAAGACATGGATTTGCAGGTGTAGGTGATGCTACACATGGTCAACATATAATAGACTAAGAGCACCAGGTCTGTAGGAGCAGCTGTCTTACCCAGCAAGAGTTTTCAAAGGTATGAAAATGGCAGGGCAAACTGGAGATAAAAGAGTAACTGCTATCAACTTAGAAGTTGTGAAAGTTATGCCAGAAAGAAATGTAATATTAATTAAAGGTTCTGTACCTGAGCTAAAGGTTCAATCGTAGTACTTGAGAAATAATGGAATTAGCAGTATATAACACAAGTGGAAAGGCAACATCGAAGAAGGTAACCTTGACGGAGAAGTAGTATTGAACCAAATGATCATACGATTTACTTAGATGTGAAACAATATCTGCTCAACAAAAACAAGGTACACACAAATCTAAAGAAAGAGCCTGAGATTGCTGGTAGTACAAGAAAAATTAAAAAACAAAAGGAACTGGTACTGCGAGAGCAGGTTCTATCAAAAATCCTCTTTTCAAAGGTGGAGGTAGAGTTTTTGGACCAAGACCTAAAGATTATAGTTTTAAGTTAAACAAAAAAGGTTAAAAGAATTGCAAGAAAATCGGCTTTAACTCACAAAGCAAATACAGATATGTATCACAATTCTTGAAACATTAAAATGGACAAACTAAGAACTAAAGATTTCTTGAGTCTATTAAGCAATTTGAATATAACTTCAGAAAGAACTCTTTTGTTTTGAGTGCAAATGATCCTAACGTTTATTTGTCATCAAGAAATATTAAAGAACACAAGTTGTTACAGCAGATACGCTTAACACATACGATATTCTAAAAGCAAAAGATGTTTATTGCTGAGGATGCATTGGAAGTTAATAACATTTTAAAATAATAGTAGGATGAAAACGTCATACTAAAACCCATACTAACTGAAAAGATGAATGCTGCTACTGAAAGTATAACAGATATGGTTTCATCGTTAGTAAAGAGGCAGACAAAAGCGACATTAAAAACGCTATAGAAAAATTGTACAAAGTAGAGGTTGCTTCAATAATACTATGAATTACGGTGGTGGTAAAAGAAGATGAAACAAACCAACGAGGTATTGTTTATCAAAAGCCAAAATCTTTCAAAAAGCAGTAGTTACTGTTAAAGAAGGTGACGTAATAGACTTGTATGAAAATATTTAATCGTTGAAAAGTATTTAAGTAATGGCACTTAAAGAAATTTAATCCAGTAACACCTGAACAAGACATAAAGTAGCAACTGATTTTGCTGAGATTACTGCAAGCAAACCTGAAAAGAGTTTGACAATTGGTATCAAAAATCTGTGGTAGAAATAACACTGAAAAATGACCATGAGATATATCGGTGGTGGACACAAAAGAAGATACAGAATTATCGATTTCAAGAGAGATAAAGAAGGTATGTCTGCAACTGTTCAAACTATCGAGTATATCCAATGATCCAAGAATCCGTTTTTGCTAGTTATGAGTAGTGAGAAAAGATATATCATTGCTCCTCAAGGTTTGCAAGTTGGTTCAATATTAAACTCAGGTAAAAAAGCAACTCCAGAATTAGGAAATGCTTTATACTTAGAAGATATCCCACTAGGAACTATCATTCACAATATTGAATTATATCCTGGACAAGGAGGGATTTTAGCAAAGTGCTGGTTCTTATGGTCAGTTAAATGCAAGAGATGGTAAATATGCTATCGTTAAAATGCCTCTGGTGAAGTTAGAATGATTTTATCAACTTGTAAAAGCCTGATTGGAACGACTTAATGGAGATCACAATTTGACAAGATCAGGAAAGCGGGAAGAACAAGATGGTTGGGTAGAAGACCTAGAGTAAGAGGTGTAGTTATGAATCCAGTTGATCACCCAATGGGTGGTGGAGAAGGTAAGTCTTCAGGAGTCATCCAAGATCAGAAAAGTATTCCAGCAAAAGATATAAACAAGAAATAAAATAAAGCGTCAAGCCATTTTATAATATCAAAAGAAAATAAGATTTAAGATATGTCTAGATCATTAAAACCACCGTTTATTCATTACAAGTTAATGAAACGTGCTAGAAGACGCTCAACGAATCAGTCTAAATCAGTTATTAAGACTTGGTCAAGAGCATCTACAATTACTCAGAGTTTGTAGGATTAACAATATTCTGTTTACAATGGAATGAAAATTTATAATTGTTTACGTTACAGAAAATATGGTAGGTCACAAACTAGGGTGAATTTGCACCTACAAGAAATTTCCGTGGACATGCTGGAAAAAGATAAAGGTAAACGATAATTATCCTCAGTATAAAATTATAGAAAAAATGGGTGTAAGAAAAGAAATAGCGCTGACGCTAGAAAAGCAAACAAAACTATTGCATTTGGCAAAGTTGAATAATTGCCCTACTCGCCAAGAAAAATGAGACTAGTAGCAGATTTAGTTAGAGGTAAAGATATCCTAATTGCAATCAACTACCTAAAGTTCAATCAAAAGCAGGTGTCAAAGGATTTAGAGAAACTTCTAATTTCCGGATTAACAACTGGGAACAAAAGAACGGAGTCAAGATCATACAGTTCAGACTTGTTTGTAAAAGAAGTTAAAGTAGATGGTGGTCGTATGTTGAAGAGAATTCAACCTGCTCCTCAAGGTAGAACCTCATAGAGTTAGAAAAAGATCAAACCATATAACAATGTAGTAGATACTAAAAAATAATTACTAGAAAATGGGACAAAAAACCAATCCAATAGCAAATAGATTAGGATTCATCAAAGGATGGGACTCTAACTGGTACGGAGGAAGAGACTACACTGAAAAGTTAGTAGGAAAAGATAATAAAATACGTAAATACTTATACGCAAGACTTGCTAAATTTCAGTATTTCTAAAATTATCATTGAAAGAACACTAAAGTTGGTTACTATAACTATCAATACTGCAAGACCTGGTGTAATCATCAATGGTCAGTTCTGAAGTTGATAAACTTAAAGAAGAGTTAAAAAAGTAACTAATAAAGAAGTTCAAATCAATATTTTGAAATAAAAAGACCTGAATTAGATGCTAAATTAGTTGATGACAGATTTGAAGACAAATTGTTTAGAATTTCTTTAGAAGAGCAATCAAAATGTCAATTGCATCTACAATGAGAATGGGTGCAGAAGGAATTAAAGTTAAAATCCTGGAAGATTGAATGGAGCCGAGATGGCTCGTAATGAAACTTACAAAGAAGGAAGAACTCCATTACATACTTTTAGAGCAGACATCGATTATTCTTTAGCAGAAGCACATACTACATACGGAAGAATCGGTATTAAAGTGTGGATTTGTAAAGGAGAAGTTTATGGAAAAAGAGATTTATCACCAAACTTTGGAATGTCTCAAAATAATGCTCCAAAAGATAGAAGAAAAAAGAAAAGATAATTTATCAATATAAAATATTTGGACAATGTTACAGCCAAAAAGAACAAAATATAGAAAAGTACAGAAAGGTAAAATTAAGGGTGTTGCACAAAGAGGAACGCAAATAGCATTCGGATCTTTCGCAATTAAAACTCTAGATGAAGGTTTTATCACTTCTCGTCAAATAGAATCAGCACGTATTGCTGTTACTAGATATATGAAAAGAGAAGGTAAAGTTTGGATTAGAATTTTCCCAGATAAACCTTTAACAGCTAAACCAGCAGAGGTAAGGATGGGTAAAGGAAAAGGTGCTCCAAGTCACTTTGTAGCAGTTGTAAGACCAGGTAGAATTATGTTTGAATGTGATGGTGTACCACTTAAAATAGCACAAGAAGCAATGAGATTGGCTGCTCAAAAACTTCCTGTAAAGACTAAATTTATTGTTAGACCAGATTACGTACAATAACAGAAAGAAAATGAAAGCATCAATAATAAGAGAATTGGAATTGCAAGATTTAATCGATGCAATTCGTGAGAATGAGCAAGAACTGACTAAAAAGAAAGTTAGTCACAAAATTGCTGAAATTCCCAACCCAATAGAAATTAGAAAAATTCGCAGAACTGTTGCCAGAATGAAAACAGAACTAAGAAGACGTGAGCTAGAAAAAGCTAATAATTAAGGATATAGAGAGATTATGAGAAACCTTAGAAAAGAAAGAATTGGCGTAATTACCAGTGACAAAATGGATAAATCTATAGTTGTTGCGGTATTGAGAAAAGAAAAACATGCCAAATATGGTAAATTCGTCAAAAAAACTAGTAAATTTGTCGCCCACGATGAAAAAAACGAATGTAATCAAGGTGATACAGTACGTATAATGGAGACAAGACCACTAAGCAAAAGAAAATGCTGGAGATTGGTGGAGATAATAGAAAGAGCTAAATAAAATTAAGCGATGATACAACAAGAAAGTAGACTTGGAGTTGCTGATAACAGTGGAGCAAAACAAGTATTGTGCATAAGAGTCCTAGGAGGAACTAAAAGAAGATATGCTTCTATTGGAGATAAGATAGTAGTGTCTGTAAAAGATGCTGCACCTTCTGGTGGCGTAAAAAAAGGACAGGTTTCTCAAGCAGTAGTTGTGAGAACTAAAAAAGAAGTTAGAAGAGCTGATGGATCATATATCAGATTTGACGATAATGCAGTTGTTCTTCTAAACGCAGGTGGTGAAATGAGAGGTACTCGTATTTTCGGTCCTGTGGCAAGAGAATTAAGAGAAAAACAGTTTATGAAAATTGTTTCATTAGCACCCGAAGTGTTATAAAATTAGAATAAGATTCGCATGAAACTAAAAATTAAAAAAGGAGATACAGTAAAAGTTATTGCTGGTGCTGCACTAGGCCAAGAAGGTGAAGTGTTGAGCATTGATAGTAAAAAACAAAGAGTTACTGTAGAAGGTATAACTGCTAAAAAGCATGTTAAACCACAAACTAATAAAGAAAATCCTGATGGAGGGATAATTGATATTAGTAAAAGTATTCATATATCAAACGTAATGTTATTAGATCCAGAAACTAAGACTCCTACTAAAATAGGTAGAAGAGTTGAAGAAGGAAAAATAGTACGTTACGCTAAAAAATCTGGTAAAACATTAAGCTAATGAATTACACACCAAGATTAAAAGAGAAATTTGGAACCGAAGTAGTTCCAGCTCTACAGGAAAAATTTGGTTACAAAAGTCCAATGGAAGTACCTAGAATTACTAAAATTGTGATTAGTCAAGGTATTGGAGATGCAGTTTCTGATAAGAAAATTGCAGATGCAGCTAAAGCAGAACTTTCAATTATTGCAGGTCAAAATGCAGTAATCTGCAAATCTAAGAAAGATGTATCTAACTTTAAGTTACGTAAAGGAATGCCAATTGGTACTAAAGTAACTTTGAGAAGAGAAAGAATGTACGAATTCTTAGATAGATTAATTTCTGTTTCTTTACCTAGAACAAGAGATTTTAGAGGTGTAAAAGCTAAAGGAGACGGTAGAGGAAACTTTACTATCGGAGTTAAAGAGCACATCATTTTTCCAGAAATTGATATTGATAAAGTAAACAAGATACTGGGAATGGATATTACCATTGTAACTTCTGCTAAAACTAACGAAGAAGCAAAAGAATTGTTAAACCTATTCGGATTTCCATTCGCAAAAAAATAAGAAATTATGGCTAAAGAATCAATGAAAGCTAAAGAGCGTAAAAGAGCATATCTTTCCGCTCGTTATGAAGAAAAAAGAGCCGCTTTGAGAAAAGCAGCTGCAGCAGGAGATTGGGATGCAATGTTTGCATTACAAAAGTTACCTAAAAATTCTATGTCTATCCGTAAACACAATAGATGTCAACTTACTGGAAGACCAAGAGGGTATATGAGACAATTTGGAATTTCACGTGTAACTTTCAGAGAAATGGCAGTTTCTGGTCAAATACCAGGAATTACAAAAGCAAGTTGGTAATTAAAAGAAAAAATTAAACGATGAAAATTACAGATCCAATAGCTGACTTTTTAACTAGAATCAGAAATGCTAGTAGCGTAGGTCACAAAGTGGTTGAAATACCAGGTTCAAACCTTAAAAAGGAAATGACAAAAATCCTTTTTGAGAAAGGATATATTTTAAACTATAAATTTGTTGATGACAATAAACAAGGAATCATCAAAATAGCATTGAAATACAATCCTCAAACAAAGGAACCAGCAATAACTAATTTAACACGTGTATCGAAATCAGGTTTACGTAAATACGCTGGTGCTTCAGAGTTGCCAAGAGTATTAAATGGTTTAGGAATTGCTATTATTAGTACTTCTAAAGGACTAATAACAGATAAAGAAGCAAGAACAGAAAACGTAGGTGGAGAAATCCTTTGTTACGTTCACTAATATTTAAAATTAAGAGAGATGTCTAGAATAGGTAAATCACCAATAAACATTCCTACTGGAATTGAAGTAAAACTTTCTGATGATAACGTAGTTACTGTAAAAGGTAAATTAGGTGAATTGACAGAAAAGATTCACAATGACATTACAGTTGAAATCAACGAAGGTATCATTGAGTTTAAAAGACCTTCTGATCAAAAAGATCATAGAGCGCTTCATGGTTTGTCAAGAGCACTTGTTAACAATATGATAGTTGGAGTTTCTGAAGGGTTTTCAACAGTACAAGAATTAGTAGGTGTGGGTTATAGAGCAAATGCTACTGGACAAGTTTTAGAACTAGCTTTGGGATATTCACATCCAATAGTTTTCGAACTTCCAAATGAAATAAAAGTTACAACAACGACTGAAAAAGGGAAAAATCCCGAAATTAAGTTAGAATCAATTGATAAACAATTGGTAGGTCAAGTTGCAGCTAAAATTAGATCACTAAGAAAACCTGAACCATACAAAGGAAAAGGTATCAAGTTTAAAGGTGAAGTAGTTAGAAGAAAAGCAGGTAAGTCTGCCAAAAAATAATACTAAAAATTAATTGCACATAATAAGATGGCCTTAACAAGAGTAGAAAAAAGATTAAGAATTAAGCGTAGAATACGCAAAAACATCAAAGGTTCAAGTGGAAGACCTAGATTGTCTGTATTCAGAAGTAACAAACAAATATACGCTCAAATTATTGATGATCTTAGCGGAAAAACATTAGTTTCTGCATCTTCTTTAAAAGATGAAGCAGCGCAAAAAATGAACAAAGTTTCTCAAGCACAATATGTAGGTAAAACTATTGCCGAAAAAGCAAAATCTGCTGGAATTGAAGCTTGTGTTTTTGATAGAAATGGATACATTTATCACGGAAGAGTAAAAGCTTTAGCTGAAGCAGCTAGAGAAGGAGGTCTTAAAATATAATTAAGAAATGGCAAAGTCAAGAAAAAAAGAAGTTGTAAAAACTAACGAAATTGAACTTAAAGACAGATTAGTAGCAATTAATCGTGTTACTAAAGTTACTAAAGGTGGTAGAACATTTAGTTTTTCTGCAATAGTTGTTGTAGGTAACGAAGCAGGTACTGTAGGTCATGGTTTAGGAAAAGCTAAAGAGGTTACTGAAGCAATTTCTAAAGCTGTAGAAGATGCTAAGAAGAATTTAATTAATATACCAATTATTAACAATACTTTACCTCATGAAGTAATAGGAAAAGCTGATGGAGGTCACGTGTTTATGAAACCTGCTTCTGAAGGTACAGGAATTATTGCTGGTGGAGCAATGCGTGCAGTACTTGAAAGTGCAGGTATTCAAAATGTATTAGCTAAATCAAAAGGTTCTTCAAACCCTCACAATGTTGTTAAAGCAACTTTTAATGCTCTTAATCAATTGAAAGATGCAAATTCAATAGCTAGAAAAAGAGGAATTTCACTTGATAAAGTTTTTAACGGATAAGAATATATAAAATGGCAACGATAAAAATTACACAAATAAAAAGTGCTATCAATAGACCCAAAAGGCAAAAATTAACTTTGCAAGCCTTAGGTCTTGGTAAATTAAACAGAACTGTTGAACATAACGACACTCCTCAAATTTTAGGAATGATCAATAAAGTTCAACACTTATTGAGAATAGAGAAGTAATAATACTTGAAAAATAAATTATAATGAATTTACATAGTCTAAAACCAGCTGAAGGATCTACTAAGAAAGTTAAAAGAATTGGTAGAGGAGAAGGATCTGGTCATGGTGGTACTGCTACTAAAGGTCATAAAGGAGCTAAATCTAGATCTGGTTACAAATCAAAAATAGGTTTCGAAGGTGGGCAAATGCCAATCCAAAGAAGAGTACCTAAATTTGGATTCAAAAATATCAATAGAGTTGAGTATAAAGGAATCAACCTTGATGCTATTCAGGCTTTGGTTGATAACAAAAAAATTACTGAAATCACTCTTGATGTATTAGTTGAAAATGGTTTAGCTAATAAAAAAGATCTTGTTAAGATTTTGAATAGAGGTGAATTAAAATCAAAAGTTACTTTTAAAGTACACGGATGTTCGAAAACTGCTCAAGCAGCTATCGAAGCACAAGGTGGTACTATTGAAATTATCAAATAAACTGTTGAATGAAAGATTTTTTTAAGACAATAAAAAATATTTGGAGTGTAGAGGAATTGAAAAAGCGTATTATCTATACGCTTCTTCTTGTTTTGGTATATCGTATCGGATCTTACATTGTTATTCCAGGTATTGACACAGATAGATTGATGTCTGGGAATAACTCCAATGAAGGTATTCTTGGATTAATCAATATTTTTGCAGGTGGTGCATTCGGAAGAGCGTCCATAATGACATTGGGGATTATGCCCTATATTTCTGCGTCTATTGTTATGCAGTTATTAGGTATGGCTGTTCCAGCAGTTCAAAAAATGCAAAAGGAAGGTGAAAGCGGTAGAAAGAAAATTACTAAATATACAAGATATTTAACTATCTTGATTTGTATTTTCCAAGCACCTACTTATCTTTCAATGTATGCAGGTGATGCTATTTATCCAATTTTTAAAGACAGTACTTTCTGGTGGATTCAATCAGTTGTTATTCTTACAGCAGGAACTATGTTTGTTACTTGGTTAGGTGAAAGAATTACAGACAGAGGAGTTGGAAATGGAGTTTCTTTAATAATCGCAATTGGTATCTTAGCAGGTCTTCCAGGTGCTTTAGTTGGAGAATTTGGAGCAAAACTTTCTAATGGAGGTATGGTTTTATTACTTGTTGAATTGGTTATTTTGTTCTTTGTAATCATGGCTACAGTATTGCTTGTGCAAGGAACTAGAAGAATTCCTGTTCATTCAGCAAAAAGAATTGTAAATCAAAGAGGTGGTAAACAAGGTGTTTCAAGTGGTCAAAGATCTTATATTCCACTTAAAATAAATCAAGCAGGTGTTATGCCAATCATCTTTGCGCAAGCGTTGATGTTTTTACCCGCATTTATTTCACCAGACTTTACAGACGTTGCTGGATTTTGGTATAATTTAATATTTTTTGTATTAATCGTAATGTTTACGTACTTTTACACCGCAATTACAATGAATCCAAATCAAATGGCGGATGAATTGAAAAGAAGTGGTGCTTTTATTCCAGGTGTAAAACCAGGTAAAAACACTGCTAGTTTCATCGATTCACTTTTGTCAAGACTAATTTTACCAGGGTCTATATTTTTAGGATTTATTGCAATACTTCCTGCATTTGCTATGAACGCGGGAGTTATGAATTCATTTGCTTATTTCTATGGTGGAACGTCACTATTGATTATGGTAGGTGTAGTTTTAGATACTTTACAACAAGTAGAAAGTTATTTGTTGAATAGTGAATATGACGGATTGATGAAAAATGGCAAAATAAAAGGTAGGTCAAATATGGCTCCTGTTACAATGCCACAAACAATATAATTTTAACTTGGAAAAGTAGAATAAATGATTTTTTACAAAACCAAGGATGAAATTGAACTGATTAGAGAGAGTTCTTTACTTGTTGGAAAAACTTTAGCTGAAGTAGCTAAATTGATTAAACCAGGTGTAACAACCGCTGAGTTAGATAAAATTGCTGAAGAGTTTATTTTAGATAATGGAGCAAAACCCGGTTTTAAAGGATTGTATGGTTGCCCTAGTACCTTACTTTGCTCAGTAAATGAAGCAGTAGTGCATGGACTTCCTACAAACAAACCTTTAAAAGATGGTGATATTGTTTCTATCGATTGCGGGACTTTGAAAAACGGTTTCTATGGAGATTCTGCCTATACATTCAAAATAGGAGAAGTTTCTAAAGAAGTTCAAAAGTTACTCGATGTGACACAAAGTTGCTTGATAAAAGCAATTGAGCAAGCAAGAGTTGGAAACACTATTGGAGATATTGGTTTTGCGGTTCAACTAGAAGCCGAAAAAAACGGATTTAGTGTAGTGAGAGATTTAGTAGGGCATGGTTTAGGAAGAGCACTTCACGAAAAACCTGAAGTACCAAATTATGGTAAAAAAGGTAAAGGTCCCGAAATTAAAAGTGGTTTGGTGATAGCTATCGAACCAATGATTAATATGGGAAGAAAAGAAATTGTTCAGTTGGAAGATGGATGGACAATTGTAACTAAAGATGGTAAACCATCAGCGCATTTTGAGCATGATGTTGCAATAACTGAAGATGGAGTAGATGTACTTTCAACGTTTAAATATATTGAAGAAGTATTAGAAGGAAAATAAATTATGGCAAAACAAACATCTATAGAACAAGATGGAACAATAATCGAAGCATTGTCTAACGCAATGTTTAGAGTAGAATTAGAAAATGGGCATATTATTACTGCTCATATTTCTGGAAAGATGAGAATGCACTACATTCGAATTTTACCAGGAGACAAGATTAAGGTGGAAATGTCCCCTTATGATTTAACAAAAGGAAGAATAACATTTAGATATAAATAAATATAGAAATAATGAAGATAAGAGCCTCTTTAAAAAAACGATCTGAAGATTGTAAGATTGTTAGAAGAAAAGGAAGATTGTATGTAATCAACAAAAAAAATCCTAAATTAAAACAACGTCAAGGATAAAATAGAGTATAAATTATGGCAAGAATTGCAGGAATAGATATACCAAAAAATAAAAGAGGAGTTATTGCTCTTACTTATATTTATGGTATTGGTAGAAGCACCGCTAAAAAAGTCTTAAGCAAGGCTGGTGTAGACGAGAACATAAAAGTTCAAGATTGGAATGATGACCAAATCGGAGCAATCCGTTCGGTTATTGTAGATGACAAAGACTTAAGCCTTAAAGTAGAAGGTGCTTTGCGATCTGAAGTTCAATTAAACATCAAACGATTGATGGATATTGGATGTCAAAGAGGAATCCGTCACAGACTTGGATTACCACTTAGAGGTCAAAGAACAAAGAACAACTCTCGTACTAGAAAAGGTAAAAAGAAAACTGTTGCTAACAAGAAAAAAGCAACTAAATAATAAATAGTTATTATGGCTAAGTCAACTAAAAAGAAAAAAAAGGTTGTCGTTGATCCAGTGGGTCAAGCGCACATCAAATCATCATTTAATAATGTAATTATATCTCTTTGTAATGCATCTGGTCAAGTTATTTCTTGGTCTTCTGCAGGTAAAATGGGATTCAGAGGTTCTAAAAAAAACACTCCTTATGCTGCACAAGTTGCTGCTGAGGATTGCGCTAAAGAAGCTTTTGAGTTTGGTTTGAGAAAAGTTAAGGTCTTTGTAAAAGGACCAGGACAAGGAAGAGAATCTGCAATTAGAAGTCTTCATAATTTTGGGATTGAAGTTACAGAAATTGTGGATGTAACACCGTTACCTCATAATGGATGTCGTCCTCCAAAAAGACGTAGAGTATAATTTTATAACCAATTAATTAAGACAAAAAAATGGCAAGATATACAGGTCCAAAAACCAAAATTGCTCGTAAATTTAGAGACGCAATATTCGGTCCAGATTCAACCCTTGAAAAGAAAAATTATCCTCCAGGGATGCACGGTCCAAACAAAAGAAGAGGTAAACAATCAGAATATGCTACGCAACTTGCTGAAAAGCAAAAAGCAAAATATACTTATGGTATCTTAGAGAAACAATTCTCTAATATGTTTAAAAAAGCAAACGCTAAATCTGGTATTACAGGTGAAATCTTACTTCAATTATGTGAGTCAAGATTAGACAACGTAGTTTACAGATTAGGAATCGCTAAAACTAGAGATGGTGCTAGACAATTAGTTTCTCACAAACACATCACTGTAAACGGTCAACAAGTAAACATTCCATCTTACTCGCTTAGAGTAGGTGATGTAGTTGCTGTAAGAGAAAAATCAAAATCACTTCCTACAATCACTGAATCTTTAGCGAGTAATTCAAGTGTTTTCGAATGGTTGGATTGGGATTCTAGCAAAATGAGCGGTGAATTCAAAGCAATTCCTTCAAGAGATCAAATTCCAGAAAATATCAAAGAACAATTGATAGTGGAGTTGTATTCTAAATAATGAATGGATTTTTAAACTAAAACAAAATTAAACATGGCAATATTAGATTTTCAAAGACCCGATAAAGTAATCATGCTTGAATCAGATGACTTCAACGGTCAATTTGAATTCAGACCATTAGAACCTGGTTACGGTATCACAATAGGAAACGCTTTAAGAAGAATTTTATTGAATTCATTAGAAGGGTTTGCAATTTCATCTGTTAAGATTGAAGGTGTAGATCACGAATTTGCTTCAATCAAAGGTGTTGTTGAAGACGTTACTGAAATCATTTTGAATTTGAAACAAGTACGTTTCAAAAGACAAATTGAAGATGCTGAAAACGAAAAATTAGTTGTTAAAATTGCAGGTCAAGAACACTTTACTGCTGGAGATATAGGAAAATATACTTCTGCTTTTCAAGTTTTAAACCCAGATTTAGTTATCTGTACTTTAGAACCTAAAGTTTCTTTAACAATCGAACTTTCTATCAACAAAGGAAGAGGGTATGTTCCTGCTGAAGAGCAAAGAACTACAAACGCTTCTGTTGGAACGATTTTCATCGATTCTATTTACACTCCTATCAAGAATGTAAAATATGCAATCGAAAACTATCGTGTGGAACAAAAAACTGATTACGAAAAATTAGTTATTGATATCCAAACTGATGGATCTATTCATTCAAAAGATGCTTTGAAAGAAGCGGCTACTATTTTGATTCACCACTTTATGTTGTTCTCTGATGAGAAAATCACATTGGATACTCAAGAAAGAGCAGAATCTGAAGAATTTGATGAAACTTCACTTCATATGCGTCAATTACTTAAATCTAGATTAGTTGATTTAGATTTATCTGTAAGAGCATTGAATTGTCTTAAAGCGGCTGACGTTGAGACTTTGGGTGAATTGGTTTCATTCGCAAAATCAGATTTACTTAAATTTAGAAATTTCGGTAAAAAATCTTTAACTGAGTTGGAAGATTTAATCGAGTCTAAAGGTCTTTCTTTTGGTATGGATATATCAAAATATAAATTAGATAAAGAATAATTATTTGGTGTAGTTTGATCTATAACCTAATTAAAAGAATTAAAAATGAGACACGGAAATAAAGTTAATGCTCTTAGCAGAAAAAGTGCACACAGAAAAGCAATGCTTTCTAATATGGCATGTTCGTTAATTCTTCACAAAAGAATTGTGACGACTTTGGCTAAAGCAAAAGCACTAAGAGGATATGTAGAACCTCTTATTACAAAATCAAAATCAGACACTACGCATTCAAGAAGAGTTGTGTTTTCTTACTTAAAAAGCAAAGAAGCTTCTTCTGAATTGTTCAGAGATGTTGCTCCTAAAGTAATGGACAGACCAGGTGGATATACTAGAATCATAAAACTAGGAAAAAGACTTGGAGATAACGCTGAAACTGCAATGATCGAATTAGTAGATTTCAACGAGTTGTTGCTTGCTGGTGAAACTAAGAAGAAAACAACTAGAAGAAGAGGTGCTAAAAAAGCTACTACTGCTCCTAAAAATGAGGAAACAGTTAAAGAAGAAACACCAACTGCTACTACAGAAGAAACTCCAGAAGCTCCTGCAACAGAAGAAGCGCCTAAAAGTGCTGATGCTGAACCAGAAACTGATGCTTCTGAAGAAGAAAAGTAATCT
>JAGYKU010000062.1 GCA_018401455.1 Flavobacteriales bacterium | reverse complement strand
TAATAATATCTGCAAGTTCAGTTCCTATTCTGTCTTGTGCTTCTATAGTTGCAGCACCAATATGAGGTGTGCAAGCAACTTTTGGATGACTCAACAAATCTTTTCTAGGTTCTGGTTCGCCAACAAAAACATCTAAACCAGCAGCAGCAATTTTTCCACTGTTTAGTGCATCAATCAAAGCATTTTCATCAATAACTCCACCTCTTGCAGCATTGATGATGAAAGCACCATCCTTCATTTTTGCAATTTCATTGGCTCCGATTACTGCTTTGTTGTCTTTAGGCATTGGAACGTGAAGCGAGATAAAATCAGATTTTGAAATCACATCTTCAAAAGATTGAGTTTCAATTTTTACATTTACTGTTTGGGATCCTACTTCAACAGGAATTTCAGCATTTGTAACAAATGGGTCGCTAGCAATAACATTCATTCCACAACCTAAAGCATATTTTGCTGTATATTGGCCGATTCTTCCAAATCCAATGATTCCCAAAGTTTTTCCTCTTAACTCGATGCCTTTACCGTATTTTTTCTTTAAAGCTTTGAATTCAGGTGCTCCGGCATTGGGCATTTGTCTGTTGCTGTCGTAAATTCCTCTAGCAATGTCGAACATCAAACCTGTTACTAATTCTGCCACAGCCATTGAAGAAGAGGCAGGTGTATTAAATACTACCAAACCTTTTTCTCTTCCATAAGCCACATCAATATTATCCATTCCAACACCACCTCTACCAATCATTTTTAAGTTGGGACAAGCATCGATTAACTCTTTTCTTGCAGTTGTTGCACTTCTTACCAAAAGTACTTCATATCCTTCTTTATTAATTGCATCAATCAATTGATCTTGTGGTACATTTTCTGTGACTACCGTAAAACCTTTTGATTCTAATTTTTCTTTTCCTGAGGCTGAAATGCCATCATTTGCTAATACTTTCATTTTATGTTTTGGTTTTTAACTTATGTATTGAAGAACTAAATAATTTTAAGATTATCAATATATCGTTTTAAATTGTCTTTTTAGTATTTTGTTTTTGCTTACTGAATTTACTTTAGACTTCTGATTCATCTCCATCACTTCCATCTTCCATCTTCCATCTTCATCAACCATTTTCTAATGTAACAATTATTTCATACTTTCAGATTTCAGGTTTCTGATTTCATATTTCCTATCATCTATTTCTAATGTAACAATATACCAATGTAACAATTACTTCATACTTTCAGGTTTCAGGTTTCTGATTTCTGATTTCTGATTTCCCATCTTTCATCAATCATCTTATAACTTTTTCATTACATCAACTAAAGCTTGAACACTTTCCAAAGGCAAAGCATTATACATAGAAGCTCTATAACCACCAACTGAACGGTGTCCTTTTAGTCCACTGATATTCGCTTCTTTTAGTAAATTGTTGAATTTTTCGGTATTTGCTTCGTCTTTCAATACAAAAGTCACATTCATATTACTTCTATCTTCAACAGCTGTTGTACCTTCAAAATTTGGATTGGCATCTATTTCAGAATACAACAAATGTGCTTTGGCTTCATTTCTTTTTTCGATCCATTCAATTCCTCCATTCTTCTTCAACCATCTCAAAGTAAGCATAGAAACATACGTTGAAAACACAGGTGGTGTATTGAACATTGAATCTTTATCAACATGTGTTTTAAGATTCAACATAGTAGGAATTTTCACGGAAGATTTTCCCAAAATTTCATCTTTTACAATATATAAGGTTGCTCCCGCTGGGCCAAGATTTTTTTGCGCTCCTGCATAAATCAAATCAAATTTGCTGATGTCAACTTTTTTAGAAAAAATATCACTACTCATATCACATACAAGAGGTAAATCTGTTTCTGGAATAGCTTTGAACTGAGTTCCAAAAATCGTATTGTTTGAAGTATAATGAAAATAATCTAAATCACTAGGAATAGCATATCCTTTAGGAATATAGTTGAAGTTTTTATCTTCAGAAGAAGCAACAACAACACCTTCACCCATGAAATTTGCTTCTTTGATTGCGTTTTTAGCCCAAGTTCCTGTATTTAGGTAACCACCTTTTTTGTTTTTCCCCATCATATTGTAAGCCGCCATTAAGAAACCAAGACTAGCTCCGCCTTGAAGAAAAAGAACTGTGTATCCTTCTGGAACGTTCAAAACTTCTTTTACCAAACTTCTTGCTTCTTCCATCACATCCACAAAATCTTTACTTCTGTGCGACATTTCAAGAAGAGAAAGTCCAGAGTTGTTAAAATTTAATACTGCTTTTGAAGCTTCTTCGAATACTTCTTGTGGCAAAATACAAGGTCCTGCGCTGTAATTATGAACTTTTGTCATGATATTATTTATATGATTTATTTGAGTACAAAAGTCAGTATTTTGATTGAACTAATCAAATTTAAACATGAACAATTTTAGTGTTGTGAAAAACTTAATTTTTAAGTTAAACTTAATTGTGACTTTTAAGAAAAATAGTTGAATTCTAAACAATTTTTAAAATATTGTTACATTAAAATTTTGTTTAAGTTTGCAGTCATTAAATTAATTTTAAAAAATCAAAAGAAATGAAGAATACCGCTCTTACTCACATACACGAAAAATTAGGTGCTAAAATGGTCCCTTTTGCTGGATATAATATGCCTGTGCAATATGAAGGTGTAAATGCAGAACACGAAACTGTAAGAAATGGAGTAGGGGTATTTGACGTTTCACACATGGGTGAGTTTATTTTAAAAGGACCCAAGGCACTAGATTTAATTCAAAGTGTAACTACTAATGATGCTTCCAAACTTTTTGATGGAAGAGCGCAATATTCTTGTTTGCCTAATGAAACAGGTGGAATTGTTGATGATTTATTGGTGTATAGAATTGCTGAAGAAGAATATCTTTTGGTAGTGAATGCAAGCAATATCGAAAAAGATTGGAATTGGATAAAATCAAAAAATACTTTTGGAGTAGAAATGACTGACATTTCTGATAATATGTCATTGTTGGCAGTGCAAGGTCCAAAAGCAACTGAAACATTACAAAAACTTACTGATGTTGTGCTTTCAGATGTGAAATATTATCATTTTACTAAAGGTAAATTTGCAGGCGTTGATAATGTAATTTTATCTGCAACTGGATATACAGGAAGCGGTGGATTTGAGTTGTACATTCCCAACGAAGTTGCCGAGGAAGTTTGGAACAAAGTATTTGAAGCAGGAGAAGAATTTGGTATCAAACCAATAGGATTGGCTGCTAGAGATACTTTAAGATTGGAAATGGGATTTTGTTTGTATGGAAATGACATTGACGACACTACTTCGCCTTTAGAAGCAGGTTTGGGATGGATTACCAAATTTACTAAAGAGTTTACTAATAGCGCAAATCTTTTGAAACAAAAAGAAGAAGGAGTTACAAGAAAATTAGTCGCTTTTGAAATGATTGATAGAGGTATTCCAAGACACGATTATCCAATTGTGGATGCTACAGGAAATGTGATTGGTAAAGTTACCTCAGGTACTATGTCGCCTTCTATGAAAGTAGCTATTGGTTTAGGTTATGTTACGAATGAATTTTCTGCTGAAGGTTCTGAAATATATTTAGACATAAGAAACAAAAACATTAAAGCGAAAGTCGTAAAATTACCATTCTATAAAGCGTAAATTATGCCCAAAAGAAAACCTAGAGTTGAAGTTTGTTTTACGCCAAGGTCTTACGAATTATATTGCGAAGAAGTTGACATTGTTGTTTGTATAGATGTTTTGAGAGCTACCTCCGCAATGTGTGCTGCTTTTGAACATGGCGTAAAAAGAATGATACCGGTAGCCACTTTGGAAGAAGCATTAGATTACAAAAAGAAAGGTTACATTGTAGCAGCAGAGCGCAAAGGACAAATTGTAGAAGGTTTTACCTTAGGAAATTCACCTTTATCTTATGTGGATGGCAAATACAAGGGCGAAACTATAGTCATAACGACAACCAACGGAACACAGGCTATTTACACAGCAAGGAAAGCGCAAACCGTTGTGATTGGTTCATTGTTAAATTTGGATGCATTAAGTAATTGGTTGATTAAACAAAATAGAAATGTTTTGTTATTAGGTTCTGGCTGGAAAGAAACTTTTTGTTTGGAAGATACCATTTGCGCTGGAGCATTTGTAGATAAACTTCTTGAAACAGGAAATTTTAGAAGTGAATTTGATTCTTCAATTGCTGCAAAGTATTTGTTTAGATCTGCAAGTGAAAATATTCACGGTTATCTCAAAGCATCTTCACACAGAAGAAGATTGAGAGATTTAAATCTAAATGAAGATATCAAATATTGTCTTACTCCCAATCAAACAAATGTAATTCCTATTCAGAAAGGTAAATATTTAGTGAAATTATAGGTCTTATTTATTTCAAAATAATAAATTCATAATACTTTCTCCTGTATATAGATAAATACTTACTAGAATTATTTCTCCAAGAAATACTGCTGTAATGAATTTTATGAACTGCATTCGAGTGGCTCCTGCAACATAGCATATCAAATCTGTAGGTACAAAAGGGAAAAATGACCAAATCAACACAATTCCAAAACCGTATTCGTTTATTTTTGATTTAATCTTAGGCAATGATTTCATTTTCTTTTCAGAGAAAAAATGTTCTGGAGTAAAGAATTTCCCGCCTAAATACAATAAACTTGCTCCTGCAATTATACCAAACATATTGATAATAAACAAAAATGTTAATTCATCAGGAAACAATGCTAATCCTAAAATTAAAGCAAATGTTGCTGGAATAAAAAATAATGAACGAAATATTGTAAATAAAACATAAACGAAAGTTATTAAATTATGGTTTTCATTTAGTTTATTTGTAATATAATCAACTTTAAAGTAATTAGGATAAATTAAATAAGCGGTGATTACTGCAAAAAATGCAATAATCCATACTATCTTTAAAGCTATCTTGTAATTTTTCAAAATGAAAAAAAATAATTATTCAACAAAAGTAAGAAGTCGAAACCGTTTATATTTCTTATTGTTGGTTTTTGTGACCAATTTTTCTATTTTCGCTCAAGAAGAAATATTAGAAATTCCCAATACAAACGAATTTAAACCTCAATTAGAACATATTGAAAGTAAGGAATATGGTATTCATCTTTATGATCAATATGCTACTTTTCATAAAGAGCCTTTGATTCGAAAAGATGCAAATGGAAATCCAATTACAGCCAAACAAGAAGACTTTTTTTCTGAAGGGACAACGCTTCATAAAGGAATTTATTTGGATGGCAAACTAAGAAGTTATACCAATTTTTTTCCCAATGGAAACTTTGAAAGAAATTATAAATACAAAACAGATGGAACAGGGGAGTTGCAAGTTTTTTTCAATAATGGATATTACAGATCTATTCAAAAGTACGCCAATTTCAATGCTTATTTGTGGGAAGATTATTACGAAAATGGAAAATTAGCATATATCGAAAAGCGTAATAAAAAATCGAATGTTCCGGAATTAATCCAGGAAAATGATTACAAAGGCAATACTATTTCGTTGATAGAGATTTCAGATAGTAAAAAATTGATATTTATCAAAACAGTATATTTTCCTAATGGTAAATTGGCGGAACAAGGTAATTTAGTTTATTCAAAAGAATTACAGGATTTTAGAAAAGATGGAACCTATTTTACATACAATACGCTAGGAAAACCAACTTCAGAAGTAGTGTATCAAATGGGAATGATGAAAGAAGTGGTTTTGGATAATAGACCTGATGAAGAAAAAGATTATCTGAAAATTTCTAATGAAGAAGTTACAACAATAAGTAATGAACAAAAGGAAAATTCAAAAGTTCCCGAAGCAATGCAGAGATTTGACAGAGACCAAAATGATGAAATAAGTAGCAAAGAAATGGATTTGGCAGTAAATGACTTTTTTGAAGATGATTCAATCTCTTTAGAACTTCTCAATGCATTGGTTAATTTTTTCTTTGACCAAGAGTAGTATTTGTGAATAAGTTATAAAGAATTTACATTGCAATTAATCAGTAAAATAAGATATTTGTTCCATCAACACGATTACACACATATTTTTTGATCTCGACCGAACGCTTTGGGATTTCGATCAGAATAGTAATGATGAATTACTGTCTCTGTTCGAAAAATATCAATTGATGCAAAAAGGTATTTCTCTCAAAGATGAATTCGTAAAAGTCTATAAGCAAATCAATGAAGAATGTTGGGATTTGTATCGTCAAAACTTACTTTCAAAAGAGGATTTAAGAGGCATTCGTTTTCAAAAAACACTTGAGTATTTTGGAATCTTCGAACCTGTTTTGGCAGAAAGACTAGGTCTTGATTATATTGAGAATTCACCCAAAAGAACCAAACTAATTCCTTTTGCATTAGAAGTATTGGAATATTTAAATCCAAAATACCAATTGCATATTATCACCAATGGTTTTGAAGAAGTACAGCATATCAAACTCAGAGAAAGTGGAATCACTCCTTATTTTGGGGAAATTATTACTTCCGAAATGGCTGGAGCCAAAAAACCAGATAAGAAAATATTTGATTTAGCAATTTCTTATACCAAAGCTATTCCGTCACAAAGTCTATATATTGGTGATGACTTACTTGTAGATGTGGAAGGCGGTCTCAATGCAGGATGGAATGTTGCTTATTACAATCCTCACAAAGTAAAACATTCACACCAACTTTTTGCTGATGTACAATGTTTGAGTGAATTGAGGCAAGTTTTGTAGTTGATATCTATCAAATAAAAACCCAATACTGTCGAATACTCAATTGTTGTATTTTGTTGCATTAAATTTTTAGAATTTTATGGTTATAAAATCTAAAAGTTATGACAGATCCTCAAAATAATTTGTATCGTTTTCAGTTATATGTATTTTACTTCATAAAACATAATATGACGCTATTTTTTACAATGCTATCGGTATTTTCCTTTTGGACATGCAAAATTGATGTACCTGAGTATGTTGCACCCAAAATTATCAATATACACGAAAAAGCGAAAGAAGCCAAAGCATTTTGTGTAGCCAATCAACTTTCTACTTCTTATTGTATTCTGATAGATTACAGCATTCACAGTGGAAAGAAAAGACTTTTTGTATATGATTTCACCAAAGATTCTGTAGTTGCAACTGGAATGGTAAGTCATGGTTGTGGAAATCACCTTTGGGGAATGGACGAAACGAAAACTTCTCCCACTTTCAGTAATGTAGAGGAAAGCCATTTGTCTTCTTTGGGGAAATATAAAATTGGAACAAGAGGGTATAGCAGTTGGGGCATCAATATAAACTACAAACTTCATGGATTGGAAGCTTCAAATTCCAAAGCTTACAAAAGAGTTATCGTATTACATTCCTGGGACGACATTCCTCATGAAGAAGTATATCCTCAAGGAACACCAGAAGGGTGGGGGTGTCCCGCTGTGAGTAATGAATTTATGAAATATTTGGATGATTTACTGAAAAATAGTTCGAAACCTGTTTTGATGTGGGTTTATAATGAGTGAAAATTATTCATTTTCATAATCGTTGCAGTTTGGACAATCAGATGTTATTGCTTTTTTTAACTTAATTCCGTCAATATGATGTTTCACAAAGTCTTCTATAACCATATAGCTTTCTTTGTGATTATTAATGTCAATTTGTCTATCCATTATCCGACAATTATTTTTTTTTGCTAATAACCCTGAGCCAATACTAATGGCATTATTAATCATATCACTTTTAATTTCTGTAGAGGAAGAAAATTCTTCTAATGTATTTTTGATGATATTAATTGGTTTTAAACTTTCGTATGAAGTATGAAACTGATTTTTGAGTAAATCAAGTTCAAAAACTCTTTTTTCTTCTAATGCAGTGATTGCTCTACTTAATTCATTGGTTTCATTTTTCATAAGATTTGTTTAAATGTATGTTTATATTTGTTGAATTGAGTTTAACTATTTTTTTCTCTAATCATTTTCTTGATAATTGAATTACTGACAGGAATTTTTATCCATTTTTTTCGAAAAACACATAGTATTATGCCAATAAAAGCATAGAACCCTCCAACGATTAAGAAACCATAATAAAGTTCATCAAAATAATTTCCAATCCAAAGTGAAACCCCAATGTTTAAAATCAATAGCGACAATGCAACTGTTACCAAAATAACAAAATTTGAAACTAGTGAAGAAACTAAATCAGCCGTTTTATCTATAGTATTTAACTTATATAATTCGAGGGATGTTTTACTGTAATCTTCTGCTCGCTCAAAAAGAGTAGCTATTGGAGTTGCATTGTCGTTCATGATTTGATTTTTAAAATTTATAACTAAAAAAATTATGATACAGCATGTTTCGTATTTAATGCTTCTTTTTTGATGTCTTCATACTTTGCTTTACCTTTTTCTACTAAATTATCCGCTTCATTTTTTGAATTTTCAAATTTTTCAGCAAGAGAATCAGCGAATTCCTCAAATTTCGACTTGATATCACTATAATAATCTCCACTTTTGTCCATGATTTTCTTTCTAGTTTTCGAGCCTTTATCTGGTGCGATTAAAATTCCTAAAACTGTTCCTACTGCAAGACCTGCTAAAGATCCTATCAATACTTTTTGTCCATTTCCCATGTTTTTTTTGATTTTTGTTTCACTTACAATTTTCTAAAAAATATGTATTAATGAAACTGATTTAAATTATGCTTTTTTAATTATTGAACTTACAATAATTATCTTACAAAGGTGATATATATTGATTTCAAATATGTTACATAATTTAAAGTCGTTCTTGTATGATTCACACATTAAAATTAAAGTCAATCATAACTACTGTGAATTATGTAATTAAAACAATTAATTGTATTACACAATTAAATTAAATGTTGTTCACTTTTGTCTTCTTATTAAAATTTTGACTAAAAACTAATTATTAAATTTTTCATTTAAATAATCTTATGAAACTATCATTTCAAAATCTATTTTATATTTTAACTTTTATTTTCGGTCTTTTTGCAATTACGATGGTGGCAAGAGGCATTCTTATTCCGCTTAGTATGTCTTTGTTGATTTCATTTATTCTATTTCCAATGGTCAAAAAAATAGAAAGTTGGGGCGTAAATAAATTAATATCGGCTTTTATACCAATACTAATGGTGTTCCTTATAATTGGTGGTGGAATTACTTTTTTTTCAACTCAAATATTGATGCTTTCAGATCAATTGAATGATTTTTCGGGTAAGATAATGAACACGTTTTCTGATGCAATAGTTTATATTAATGATAATTTAAATTTTGCAGCTGATTTAAACAAAGAAGAATTGATTCTAAACGGTCAAGATTGGTTGAAAGAATCTTCTGGATATTTGTTGCAGAATACATTTAGTGGAACCGCTTCATTTTTTACAGGGTTAATTTCTATAACATTATTTACATTTCTGATATTAATTTACCGAAAAGGTTTAACCGATGTATTTGTGTCTTTTGGAGTAGAAAGCAATAAAAAAAACATATTTAATATGCTTAAAAAAATACAAAGCGTAGGGAAAAAATATATTTTTGGCATGTTTATCTTGATTGTTACTTTAGGATTTGCAAATAGTTTGGGACTCTGGATTATCGGTATTGACAGTCCTTTTCTCTTTGGTTTTTTGGCATCCATATTATCGATTATTCCATTTGTAGGCACTTTAATTGGTGCAATTATACCAATTTTGTATGCTTTTATGTCCACTGAATCATTATGGATACCTTTGCAGTTATGGTTATGTTTTGGGGAATTCAAATTATAGAAAGCAACTTTTTAAATCCAAAAATTATAGGAAATAATTTGAATGTAAATCCTTTAGTGGCCATTCTAAGTTTGTTGGTAGGTGCCGCAATGTGGGGCGTTGCAGGTATGATTTTGTTTTTACCATTTGTTGCAATTCTAAAAGTGATTTGTGAAGCATTTGAGCAGTTAAAACCTATAGCCCTTTTAATTAGTAATGATATTTCCCTAGAAGAAAAATCAGTTCATTGGATTAAAAATGTAAAAGAAAGGATTAAGAATAGGAATATTTAAAGCTAGCAATTCATATCTTTGCAGCATGAGAATCGATATTTTGTCGGCAGTTCCTAAATTATTAGAAGGGCCTTTTTCACATTCAATATTACAGCGTGCCATTTCCAAAGGAATTGCATCTGTTCATGTGCATGATTTGAGAGATTTCACCTTAGACAAACATAAGCGTATCGATGATTATGCTTTTGGTGGTGGCGCAGGAATGGTCATGACTATAGAACCTATTGAAAGATGTATTGAGCATTTAAAATCTGAACGAGATTATGATGAAGTGATTTATATGTCTCCAGATGGTGAATTGTTCAACCAAAAAATCGCCAACCAAATGTCGGTGGAATACAAAAACATTATCATTTTGTGTGGACATTACAAAGGAATAGACGAAAGAATCAGAGAACATTTAATTACCAGAGAAATTTCCATTGGTGATTATGTGCTAACTGGTGGCGAATTAGCAGCAGCAGTGGTTGCAGATAGCATCATAAGATTAATTCCAGATGTTTTGAACAATGAAACTTCTGCGCTCACAGATTCTTTTCAAGACGATTTGATAGCACCGCCAGTATATACTAGGCCTGCAGATTACAAGGGTTGGAAAGTTCCAGATGTACTTAGGTCAGGAGATGAAGCCAAAATAGATGCTTGGAGACATGAAATGTCTTTAAAAAGAACAGAGGAGAGAAGACCTAATCTACTAAGAGATTCTGACTAATTTCTTCTTTATAAACGATTCTTCTTGCTTCAATTGTTTATTATCAACGTTAGATGTTTAAAACTTAAAAATAATGATTACTTTAAAATAGTTTATTAATTGTATTTTTGACGAGTTAAAGAAGTTCAGAAAAGAACTGATTAATTTGTTTAATTTATTTTAAATTTATGGCAGAAGAAGAAGGAAAAGGAGAAAAGATTATTACGGTAAATATTGAAGATGAAATGAAGACAGCCTACATCGATTATTCGATGTCTGTAATTGTTTCAAGAGCTTTACCTGATGTAAGAGATGGTTTGAAACCTGTTCACAGAAGAGTGTTATATGGAATGCTAGATTTGGGTGTTAGAGCAAATACTGCTCACAAGAAATCAGCGAGAATTGTAGGAGAAGTTTTAGGTAAGTATCACCCACATGGAGATACTTCTGTATATGACGCAATGGTGCGTATGGCGCAAGAATGGTCTTTGAGATATCCTTTGGTGGATGGTCAAGGTAACTTTGGTTCTGTGGATGGTGATAGTCCAGCAGCAATGCGTTATACTGAGGCGAGATTAAAAAAGGTAGCCGAGGAGATTCTTTCGGATTTGGATAAAGAAACTGTTGACTTTACACCCAACTTCGATGATACACTTACAGAACCATCTGTACTTCCAACAAGAATTCCTAATTTATTGGTAAACGGTGCTTCTGGTATTGCTGTAGGTATGGCTACCAATATGGCGCCTCACAATCTTACTGAAGTAATTAACGGTACAATTGCTTACATCGATAATAGAGATATTGATATTGATGAATTGATGCAACACATCAAAGCCCCCGATTTTCCAACAGGAGGTGTAATTTACGGTTACGAAGGTGTGAAAAGTGCTTTCCACGAAGGAAGAGGAAGAATTGTAATGAGAGCAAAAGCGACCATCGAAGAAATTCGTGAAGGTAGAGAAGCGATTATCGTTACTGAAATTCCTTACCAAGTAAATAAAGCTGACATGATTGCCAAAACTGCGGAATTGGTAAATGATGATAAAATACAAGGTATTTCTGAAATAAGAGATGAGTCTGATAGAAATGGAATGCGTATCGTTTATGAAATAAAAAGAGATGCAATTTCAAATGTTGTATTGAACAAATTATTTAAATATACAGGTTTACAAACTTCATTTTCAGTAAATAACATTGCTTTAGTAGATGGTCGTCCTCAAATGTTGAATCTAAAAGATATGATTCATTATTTTGTGGAGCACAGACATGAAGTAGTTATTAGAAGAACGCAATACGAATTAAGAAAAGCGGAAGAAAGAGCGCATATCTTAGAAGGTTTGATCATTGCTTCAGACAATATTGATGAAGTAATAAAAATCATCAGAGCATCTTCTAATGCTGATGAAGCAAGAGAGAAATTAATTGAAAGATTCACACTTTCCGACATTCAAGCGAGAGCTATTGTGGAAATGAGACTACGTCAGTTGACAGGTCTTGAACAAGATAAACTACGTGCAGAATTTGAAGAATTGATGAAAACTATCGAAGATTTAAAAGATATTCTTGCTAATGAATCTCGAAGAATGCAAATCATCAAAGATGAATTGGTAGAAATCAGAGATAAATACGGTGATGAAAGAAGGTCTGTAATTGAGTATGCTGCTAATGAAATGAGTATCGAGGATTTAATTCCAGACAACGAAGTGGTTGTGACTATTTCTCACGCTGGTTATATCAAACGTACTAGACTGGATGAATATAAGGTGCAAAATAGAGGAGGAGTTGGATCGAAAGGAACACAAACTAGAGATAAAGATTTCTTAGAGCATTTATTTGTTGCTACCAACCACAATTATCTATTGATATTCACCGAAAAAGGAAGATGTTTCTGGATGCGTGTATTCGAAATTCCTGAAGGTTCAAAAGCTTCGAAAGGAAGAGCAATACAAAACCTAATCAACATTCCACAAGATGATAAAGTAAAAGCATACATCAATGTCAACGACTTGAAAGATGAAGAATATGTGAATAACAACTATATCATTATGTGTACTAAAAATGGTATCATCAAGAAAACATCTTTGGAAGCGTATTCTAGACCTAGAACTAATGGAATCAACGCCATTGGAATTAGAGAAGGAGATGAACTGTTAGAAGCAAGATTAACCAACGGAAATAACGAAATCGTTATGGCTTTGAAATCTGGTAGAGCAATTCGTTTCCCAGAAGCCAAAGTGAGACCAATGGGAAGAAATGCTTCCGGAGTAAGAGGTGTAACTTTAGCGCACGACAAAGACGAAGTAGTTGGAATGGTTTGCGTAGAAGACTTGTCACATACTATTTTAGTAGTTTCTGAAAAAGGTTATGGTAAACGTACATTACTTAACGATCAAGAAACTGGTGAAGCCATTTACAGAGTAACCAACAGAGGAGGTAAGGGTGTTAAAACTTTAAATGTTACTGAAAAAACTGGTGACTTAGTCGCTATCAAAGTGGTAACAGATGAAGACGACATCATGATCATCAACAAATCTGGTATTATCATCAGAATGCACGTTGATGCTTTGAGAACTATGGGTAGAGCAACGCAAGGTGTGAGACTGATTAGTTTGAGAGGTAACGATGAAATTGCTGCAGTAGCAAGAGTAGAACGTGACGATGAAGACGAGGATTTGATTGATGTAATTGATGGAGACAATCCAGAAGCACCCATCACTGATGCTCCCATAATTGACCCTGATGACGACATCGAAGCAAATGATGCAAAAGAAGAAGAATAAATAATTCTTTTCCCGAAAATATACAATCCTCACTAAATACAGTTTAGTGGGGATTTTTTTTGCCAATATTCATTGTGTAAATCTACTTTACTATTTGATATAATATTCTAATAATTATAGCATAAAAGAGAAATATAGCAGGTGTAGCACCTGTAAATCCGATGGAGTGAAATAATAGTTCTGAAGTAATATTTTGAGTTAAAAAAATTCTGTAATAAAATAGTATAAAAATAAGTAGAAGCATTATAATACTTACTTTAACAGGAAACCTTGTCTTGTAATCCACATCTTCAAAATGCTTATTCCAAATAGGAAAAACCACTAACAAAGAGATTAATAAATTATTCAAAAAGAAAAGTGGTTCTATAGAAAAGACTTCAAGTTTAAAGCCAATAAAAGGTAAGAATACACAATAATCACAAATCGCTATGGCGATTGCAGTGCCTAATATTTTGTCTTTTTGATTTGCTAAATAAAGATTGGAACAATATAAAAATCCACCAAAAAATAGGAGAGAAAATAAAGCTAATTAGCACAATCGAAAATTTAGAGTGAAGAATAATTTCATTCTTTGTTTCGATATAAGGTTTGTCCAAAATTTCAGAATCGTTCATGAATTGAATTACATTGTATTATCGATTTAATTATTTAAAATTTACAACTTTCCAAGATGAGTCATAACTAGATTTATTAAGGTAAATTTTAATATCTTTAAATTTATTTTCACCTTTTACAATTATGTGTAAAATAGCACTTCCATTATATACTCCATTGTTATTATGAATATTTATACTTCCCATAGTAATAATACCAACTTCATTAATGTGCCCAAGTTCTTTTTCTAATTTATCATTTTTTACAATAAAATCATTTGCAACTTTTTTGGCATCAGATAAATTTAATATGATCATTAATGCCATTTGAATGCACAAAACAAAAATCAAAATTGAAATTCCAAATTTAATAAGAATTCTTTTTAATTTATTGATTTTTAAATCACTATAAGAGTAGTTTAAAATATTTAATAAAAATAGAATGAATCCTACAAAAATAATCACCCAACCTATAGTTAAACTTTCCCAAAAATAATAAACAGAAAAAAACCTACTAAAATATCCATATATGATTAGTATAACTCCTGAAATCAAAGTAGTTATAGTAAATAATGATAGTTGTCTAATTTTATGCATTGGATTCAGGTAAGCTTTCAAAATGAAATGGTAAAACTTGATTTACCTGTAATTAATACAATCAAAACAATCATTAAGAAAATAGCCAAATTTACAATACTTAGTGTGTTTATTATTTTTATCAATTTATGATATTTTTCTTGATATAACTTCTTTTGTATGAATATGCCCCATAAAACAATTACAGCAAAATTGCCGTACTCGGTTATCATGTTATCATTTTTACTTTTCTGTTTAATTTTTAAATACAATGTTCCAAGAAATTTAAAAACCAAATTCAAAAAAAATATTAAAACTAAAACTACTAAAATTATCTCAATTTTCATATCGCTAAACTACAAATATATTTTCAATTGATTAGTTAAAGTTTAATGAATCCAACTTTTCGTTTTTCATTAATATGAATAGTTCTACTGAATTTGTTGAAACATTGTTTAGAATCATTCTAATTTTAGTGGGTAAAATTCAGATTCATGATTATCTTTGCAGTATCTAAAAACTGAATTTTGGCGATAAAGTTAATCATAGCAGACAGCAGCGAATTGTTCCAGTTGGGAATTCAATTGATTCTTCAAAAACAAGAAGACATTGAATTGTTGGGGGCTGCCAATAGTGATGACGAATTGTTGGAAATGCTTGAAAATCATATCCCAGACATCATTTTGTTTGATTACCACGCCAAAAACTTTACGATAGAAGTGATAGAGAAAGTAAAGTTCATCAACCGCAAAATTAAGTTTGTAGGCATCACTGGAGAGAAAACGGGAGGCGTAGTGCTCAAAGGCATTCGAAATGGCATTAAAAGTTATGTAAAAAAAGAATGTTCTGCAACCGAAATTATCGATGCCATCATTGAAACGCACAAAGGAAATAAATTTTTCTGTGGCGACTTGGTAGAACAAATGCGCAACGAAAATGTGAGTGTAGAAAACATCGAAAAAGAAGCCTTGTCTTGCGAACCTATAGCACTTTCTGAACGTGAATTAGAAATCATAAAAATGATTGCAGAAGGTTATACCAACGCTCAAATTGCAGCTTTGTTATACATTAGCAATCACACAGTTAATACGCACAGAAAAAACATCCTAAAAAAACTAGGCATCAACAACACAGCAGGAATTGTGATGATGGCAGTTAAGTCTGGTATCGTTACACCTGACCAATACATCGGACTTCCTGAGATTGGGTAAAATATAAATTTTGTTTTTTTATATAACAGTTTGCCATAAGAAAGGCAGGACATCTTGAAGCACCTTCTTACTAGCCGATCACACTTGGGAGATTGTTGGTGAGTAAGGGTTGGGTTTTTTGAAATGAAGTCTTTTGGAT
>JAGYKU010000061.1 GCA_018401455.1 Flavobacteriales bacterium | reverse complement strand
TAATCTCCACCTTCTTGCATGTATTTTTTCACATCAAAATAAACAGAACCGTTTGATTCATAAGCTAATCCTTTATCCAAAATTTCTTGAATCATTTCAATTTGTTCAATCAAATGTCCTGTTGCAGTTGGTTCAATACTGGGAGGTAAAGCGTTGAAAGCTTGCATTACGTTATGAAAATCTACAGTGTATTGTTGCACAATTTCCATAGGTTCTAATTGTTCCAACCTTGCTTTTTTGGCAATTTTATCCTCCCCTACTTCACCGTCATTTTCTAAGTGTCCAGCATCTGTGATATTTCTCACGTATCTTACTTTATACCCCAGAAATTTAAAGTATCTAACAACCATATCAAAAGAGAGAAATGTTCTACAGTTTCCTAAGTGAACATTACTGTAAACAGTAGGTCCACAAACATAAATTCCAACGTGATTATCACTTACTGGAACAAATTCTTCTTTTACTCCTTTCAAGGAATTATAAATAAATATGGTGTTATCTTTGATTTTTGACATTTATAAGAAAAATTGATGGTTTGCAAATATAATCACTTAGTTTTAATAACTTGATTTTGATTTAAAAATTATTATAAGCGATTTCAAAAATATAGATTGCACCATAATAAAAACAAAAAATTGATTGTTAATCGAGATTTTTTAATGTCTCTTTTGCTTTTCTAAAAGCTTCTATTGAGGACATATTATCGTTATTCCATATATAACCCAAAACTGCAACTCCCTCGAAACCAAGTTCTTTACATTCCTGAAATTTATCTACATCTACTCCACCTAATGCTATGACTGGTGATTTTGACAATTTTACATATTTCTCGATGCTTCTATTTCCAAAATTTCCTGCATGTCCAATTTTGGAAATACTATCGTAAATGGGACTCAAAAATACATATTTATACACCAAAGTATCGTCTGTTAATGAACTCAATTTACTGTGAGTCCTCGTGAAGTATAGTCTAGAGTTCACTTTCTTGAACAACCAAAATTTAAATTTACTTTTAAACTTCTTTTTTCTTTGGGTTCTATTGATATGCAACCCTCCTAATTTGAACGCTTTTTTTAAAGCATGTTGAGAATGAATAACAATTTTACTGTGGTATTTTGAAGGAATAGCATTTAAATAAGAAATTAATTCATCTCTTGAAAAATTTGTTTTTCTTATGTGAAAATATTTTAATCCTTCTTCAAACATTTGAGTCACTTCTTTAGCTTCAGCAATGGATCGATCGGGACTTGAAAAAACAATTAATTTCATTTATCTATTTAATAATGCGAGACAATATTACAAAAAAAATAAACATTTGATTAACTTTTTGTTAACCTTACCCTTGAAATTCAAAACTCATTTATATTTTCACTTAGATTCCATCAACTCTTTTATGGATATGGCATCATTTTCAAAAGCAGTTCCCACAACCAAAACTGTAGCACCAGCATCCCAAAGCATCTTTGCTGTTTGAGTATTCCTAATTCCTCCACCCACAATAAGTGGAATATTTAATTCTTTATACAAATTGGAAATGATAGCTACTTCAACATGGTTTTTTGCGCCTGAACCCGCTTCTAAATATACTAATTGATGTCCCATTTGACTTCCCGCTAATGCAGTATTCATAATAATTTCAATGTCATTCTGAGCAATTGGCACTGTTTGACTGACTCTTTGTACAGAGGTTTCTCTACCTCCGTCAATCAAAATATATGATGTTGGGATAATTTCTTTTCCCCATTTTTTGAGAATTGGAGCGGCTTTTATATGTTGCCCAATAAGATACTCTGGATTATTTCCTGAAATGAGCGATAGCAACAATATAGCATCGGCTGTTTCAGATATTTGACTCACATCTCCTGGAAATAAAACAACTGGAGCAACATTAAGATTTTTTAAAACCGATACAACTTCATGAAAATTATTTTTTTCAATAGTGCTTCCACCCACAAGAATTAAATCTGGAGGAAAAACACTAATGTCTTCACAGAGTTTGACAGTATCAAAAACATCATCTGGATCTACAAGAATAGCCAGAAGTTTTTGGTTTACCTTATAAGCCTGTTTTATGTCATTTAGTATATTCAAACCGTAAAAGTAAGTATTAATTCATCAACATTTTTGACCATCAATTCAAAATCTTCTAAATATTTTTTATGCAGAATACTTGCTTTGATTTTTTTACCATTTACTTCTCTAATCCTGATATGCTCTTTAAAAAAAACCATAGGATCTCCATTTATTTTGTACAACGCTTCTTTTAGACTCCAAATTAGGGTGAAAAATGAAATTTCTTCTCCAAATATTTTCTCATCATCATCATCGTAAAACTTGTGTTGGATTCTTAATACTTTAGCAGATTCACTTTGCAAATCAATGCCACATTTTTTGCTGCTCAACATTAAAGCAACATAATTAGAATCATGAGAAATTGAAATATAACCATTAGGTAAAATCGGTTTACCATTTTCATCTTTTGTCATCAAATGCTTGCAATCTTCTTGTTCCAATAAAATATTTGTGACTAAAAATTGTTTGCGATGAGTTTCGTTTTTATAAAGTTGAACCTTACTTAAAGTATTATCATCATTGACCAAAGTGATTAATTCATCTTCTGTCTCTGTAATATTCCAAACAATTATTTTGGATAAATTTTTGTTGTATATTTCTCTGTATCTTGGCAAACGCTTACATTTGTATTAAATGTCAAAAATAATTAAATTTAATTTGGGAACAAAAGTGCAAAAAATACTGTTTATTTCTTCTTTTTTCTTCTTGTACTTAAATACATGGAGTCAATTTTTTCCTATTCCTAGTGGTTGGATAGATGTTACAGGCAAAGAATACTTGTGCAATGATTGTGATTCTACATTTTATTCTCAAAATCATTTTCTTGTTTTCAAAAAAGGAAATTATTTTCATTTCAAGAATATTCAAACAAATAAAGAATTTTCTGATGTAAATTTTCAATATTTAAGTGCTTTCGATAATGGACTTGCTATTGCAAAATTCAACAACAAATTCAGTATTATCGATACAAATGGAAACTCAAAAGCAAATTTTGAAAGTCATTATGCTTATGCTTTTAGCGAAGGTTTTGCAAGAATACAATTAGGAAATAGATTTACATATATTAATCAAAAAGGTGAAAGGTTGCTTCCTATAAAATATCATGCTGCATATGATTTCAAAAACGGATTTGCAAGAGTTTACCTTAATGGCAAATGGGGTTTTATAAATACTTCTGGAAAAGAAATTATACCTAGAAAATATGATTTTGTTTGGGACTTTGAAAATGGTCTCGCTTGTGTAATGATTAAAAAAGACAATAAAGAATTTTGGGGTTATATTGATACCAATGGAAAAGAGGTAATTCCTCTGAAATACGACTATGCATTTCCTTTTTCAGAGGATTTTGCAATCGTGAGAAAGGGTTCATATTTTAATGGAAAATTGTATTTCATTAATAAATCTAATGAAATCGTTTATGAAGTTGAACACAAAGATATTTATAGTTTTAAAAACGAAAAGGCTTGCTTTTATGATGAAAAAAACAATAAAAAGTGGGGGTATATCGATAAAAACTTTAATATTGTAATAGAAAGTCAATTTGATCAACCAGCACAATTTAAAAATGGTTTGGCTTTGGTAACAAAAAACAACCAAAAAATGTATATCGATACTGCTGGAAGTATCGTTTGGAAGCAATAAACATAATTTCATTAGAACATTCCATTAATTAATTTGTTAATGTACCATTGAAGAATGAAAAAAAATAAAATGAACATAGAAGAAAAAAATATCGCTATAGGTGACGACCATATATTCACATCATTAGAAAATCCAATGACACCAGATGCATTCGATAAAACCAATGAAGAAAAAATTGAGATTATCAGTCAGCATTTTGAGCAAATCATGAAAACATTGGGCTTAGACCTCAACGATGATAGTTTAAACGGAACACCTCGAAGAGTTGCCAAAATGTATGTTGAGGAAATATTCTCAGGATTAAATCCAGAAAACGACCCGCCTGTTTCATTATTTGATAATAATTACAAATACGATGGAATGTTGGTTGAAAAAGATATCGAACTGTATTCTCTTTGTGAACATCACTTTGTTCCAATAGTTGGAAAAGTACATGTCGCATATTTTGCCAATAAAAATGTAATTGGATTATCTAAAATAAACAGAATCGTTCAGAATTTTGCTAAAAGACCGCAAGTTCAAGAAAGATTGACGATGCAAATTGTCAATAAATTACAAAAAGTTTTAGACACTGAAGACGTTGCTTGTATAATAGATGCGAAGCATTTTTGTGTAGCAATGAGAGGTGTAAAAGATAATAGTTCAACTACTGTAACTTCTCAATTTAAAGGTAGGTTTTTGAATGCTGAAACTAAAAATGAATTTCTTGCTCATATCCAGTCTAATTTAAAATTAGATATTTAAAAAAATAGCGTTTTTTAATTTAATTGACCTAAACTGCATTTTTGTTTTAGAAATTAGTTGATATTATTTTTCCAACTTAAATTTCTTTAATCATTAGCAATCAAAATAGCATTACCTTTGTGCTATGTCATTTATAAAAAATCAAAAAAGCATCTTAGAGAAAATAGGTATCACCACGCTGAATCCTATGCAAAAAGAAGCGCAACAAATCATTCAAAACAATAGTGAAATTGTTTTATTGTCTCCAACAGGTACAGGAAAAACATTAGCATTTTTGCTTCCCATCATAGCAGAATTAAATCCAGATTTGGAAGAAGTTCAGGCTTTAATCATTGTTCCTACTAGAGAATTAGCCATTCAAATAGAACAAGTAATTCGAAATATGGGAACTGGCTACAAAACCAATGCTGTATATGGAGGTCGCTCTGGCTCAAAAGATAGACTTGAAATCAAACACAGACCTGCAATTCTTATAGGAACTCCAGGAAGACTTTCAGACCATATCCGAAGAGAAGCCTTTGAAACCATTCACATCAAAACATTAGTATTGGATGAATTTGACAAATCATTAGAAATTGGTTTTGAAAATGAAATGATTGACATATTGGAATCATTACCAAACGTTAAAAAGAAAATCTTGACTTCTGCAACTTTTGGAGTAGCAATTCCCAAATTTATCAAACTTAATCAACCCAAGAAAATTGATTTTTTAGATGAAGCTACAACGAATTTGAATATATACAAAGTTATTGCAAATGAGAAAAACAAACTAAAAACACTCGCGACTACTCTTCATCATATTGGAAACCAACCGGGAATTGTATTTTGTAATTTTAAAGACTCGATTGCAGAAGTTAGCGATTTTCTTTACAGAAATGGTATCGAACACACTTGTTTTCACGGAGGAATGGAACAGCCACAAAGAGAATTGTCTTTGCTTAAGTTTAGAAATGGCACTTATCAATTACTTTTGGCAACCGATTTAGCAGCGAGAGGTATAGATATTCCAGAAATTACTTTTATTCTTCATTATCAATTGCCTCAAAAGGAAGAGGAATTTACCCATAGAAACGGAAGAACAGCGAGAATGAAAAAAGAAGGTAATGCTTATGTCCTTAAGCATGAATCCGAACGATTACCTGAATTTCTAACCCACATTGAAACTATCGATTTTA
The DNA here is from genome assembly GCA_018401455.1 of Flavobacteriales bacterium. GTDB lineage: Bacteria > Bacteroidota > Bacteroidia > Flavobacteriales_D > Parvicellaceae > Parvicella. The sequence goes on along the minus strand of JAGYKU010000061.1, from coordinate 10,485 downwards.
CAGAAAATAACACTTGGCTAGATCCTGAATGGTGCACACTATACATTTCTGGTGGAAGAAAAGACAAAATTTCGAAAGGCGACATTGCTGGACTTCTTCTAAAACAAGGACAATTAGAAAAAGATGATTTAGGTCTAATAGAACTTAAACAAGATTGTGCTTATGTAGCCATCAAAAAAGAGCAAAAAGAACAAGTGATTCATCTTACAAACAATAGCAAACTCAAAAATAAAAAGGTTAGAATATCGGAAATTTGACATCAAAATTTCATTTTTTTGAGTTAGTTTATTTAACCCCAACTAAAAAGTAGTAGCTACTTCAAAGCCTGCTCTATATCAGCAATCAAATCTGTATAATGTTCTACACCGACAGAAATTCGTACTAATTTTTCGGAAATGTGCATTGCATTTTTATCTTCGGTAGGAACGTCTGCATGTGTCATCGTTTGAGGATGCTCCGCCAAACTTTCTGTTCCGCCTAATGAAACCGCCAATTTTATTAGTTGCAAGGAATCTAGAAATGAAAACGCTTCTTTTTCACCTCCTTTAATATCGAATGCTATCATGGCTCCTGCAGAAGTGTATTGTTTTTTGAATATTTCAATTTCTCGAGCATTGGCATTTTGTTCGATAAATCCTAAATAATATACTTTTTCAACTTTTGGATGATTTTGTAAATACTCAGCAACATGTTTTGCATTGATGGCTTGTTGCTCCATTCTGACTTTGAGCGTTTCCAAACTTCTCATCAGCAACCAACCTGTCCATGGACCAGCCATATTTCCTAAAAAAGTTCTCAATCCTTTTATTCTTCCCATCAATTCTTTCGAACCTAAACAAGCACCAGCAATTACATCTGAATGTCCACCAATATACTTTGTAGCAGAATACAAAACCAAATCTGCTCCATGTTTCAATGGATGTTGCCAAATGGGTCCCATATAGGTATTATCTACTGAAAGAATTACCTCTTTTTCAGAAGTAGTGTATTTCTTTTTTATATCAGCACACATTTCAATATCTATCAAAGCATTAGTTGGATTGGCTGGTGTTTCTATATGAATCATAGTTAGTCGATCTGCCAAACCTGATGCTTCAATTTTTTCAATAATTGCCTCTTTACTATCTGTTGCTAAAAATCCGATTGCAGTAATATTCAGTTTTTTCAAAAAATGATTAATAAAGTGATCTGTTCCACCATAAACTGGTCTGCTGTACAAAAGTAAATCTCCAGGTTTCATAATTTCCATCATTGCTGTAGAAATAGCAGACATTCCACTTTCAAAAACAGCACAATCTTCTGCTTTATCCCAAAGACATAGTCTATTTTCGAGAATTTCTAAATCTGGATTGTTCAACCTACTGTATATCAAACCTAATTCTTCATTCTGACCTTTTTCACGAAGCCCATAAGCAACTTCAAAGAAGTTTTTTCCTTCTTGTGCATTCTTAAATACAAATGTGGAAGTTTGAAAAATAGGACACTTGATGGCACCTTCAGACAAACTGGGTTTGTATCCGTAACTCATCATTAAACTTTCGGGTTTCATTTTAGAATAATCCATAATTATTTTGTTGTTTATTGGTTGATTCAAAATTAATTATTTTCTATACAAATAATCTAATAAAGAAAATTTAACTATTTTTACATTAAATTAAAGTGTTTTTAACTAATTTATAGAGTAAACTCAAATATTTAACAGAATAATTTTCTACAAATGATAAATTTAGACTCCATTGACCAAGCCATTTTAAAATGTTTGAAAGAAAACGCAAAAATGTCTCAAAAAGAACTAGCCAATAGAGTTGGACTTACCATAACTCCTACATTTGAAAGAGTTAAAAACCTTGAAAGAAAAGGAATCATTGAAGGATATACCGTGCAACTCAATAAAGAAAAAATCGGAAAAGGACTTCAAGTCATTTGTCAAGTTTCTTTGAAAGAACACAGTAAAGAAGTGATTGAAACGTTTGAAAACGCTATTATTCACTTAAGCGAAATTGAAAGTTGTTTTCACATTGCTGGCGATTATGACTATTCATTACTCATAGAAGTTGCCAATATGGAACAATATGAAAAATTTCTTAAAGAAAGACTATCCTCAATTCCTAATATTGCAAATGTGCAAAGTTCTTTTGTGATGAGTAAAGTGAAAATTGTATAAGTTTTTTCCCTTATTTAATAATCATTTACAAGGTATTTGAAATCCGTTTTTGTTTTTAATTGAACCTTTCTAAAATCCCTGTGTAATACTTTTCATAATCAAATTAGTATTCAAATAAAACATTATGAAAAAGATCATCCAACTCCTCACCTTGGGCTTATTATTATTGCCCAACTTGTTTTTCGCAATAGAAAATTGTGATATTTCAGGAACCATTCAAGATGCCAATTCTGGAACAGGCATTTCCAATGCTAAAATAGATTTGTATAATGAATCAAATACCAAAATCAAAAGCATTACTTCCAAAAATGACGGAACATTTTGTTTTGAATCCATAAATTCAGGAAAGTATTTTATTTACGTTAAAGCCAATGGATATGAATCCGTAAAAAAATATGCTGTTTCTAAAACTTTGGTAGAAACTTCTGCTATCGTTATCAAAATGAATATAGAAATAGTTCAAAAACCTGTTCCAGTATTAGAAGAAATGTCTATAAGTAAAGATTATTATTCTGGTGCAGCTTTAAACGAAAAAAAAATAAGAGCTTCTTATTATCCTAATGGAGGCGGAACAATGAATTATAATTCTCAAGTAATACACAATACAGAATCATACGACAAAATCAATGACAATGAATTCAAAAGTGTTGCGAAAGATCCATTATCTACTTTTAGTATTGATGTGGACAGAGCGTCTTACAGCAATGTGAGAAGATTTATCAACAACGGAACACTTCCAGAACCTAATGCAGTGAGAATTGAAGAAATGATTAATTACTTTAGTTACGACTACAAAAAACCAAAAGGTAATGACCCATTTTCTATTACATCTGAATATACAGATTGCCCTTGGAATGAAAAACATAAATTAGTGCATGTGGGCATCAAAGGAAAAGAAATTGAAATGGATAATGTTCCTGCTTATAATTTAGTTTTCCTATTAGATGTTTCTGGTTCGATGAGCAGTCCAAATAAATTACCATTATTGAAAGCAGGTCTAGGACTTTTGGTGGACCAAATGAGAGAAGAAGATAAAATTTCTATTGTAGTTTATGCAGGAGCAGCAGGAGTTGTATTGCCTCCGACAAGTGGTGCAAACAAATCTCAAATTTTGGATGCTTTAGAAAACTTATCTGCTGGTGGTTCTACTGCTGGCGGTGCAGGAATAAAATTAGCCTATCAAATAGCTAAAGAAAACTTTATAGAAAATGGAACCAACAGAGTTATTCTTGCTACAGATGGAGATTTCAATGTAGGTATTTCGAGTGATGGCGCGATGGAAGATTTAATCAAAGAAAAAAGAAATGACGATATTTTCTTGACGATTCTTGGTTTTGGAATGGGGAATTACAAAGATTCTAAAATGGAAAAATTATCGAATGCTGGTAATGGTAACTATGCCTATATCGACAATATTCTTGAAGCCAAAAAAGTATTGGTAACAGAAATGGGAGGCACTTTGATTACAATTGCCAAAGATGTGAAAATTCAAGTGGAATTCAATCCAAAACACGTAAAAGGTTACAGATTGATTGGTTACGAAAACAGACTATTGAACAACGAAGATTTCAATGATGACAAAAAAGATGCAGGAGAACTAGGAGCAGGACACACCGTAACGGCTTTCTACGAAATCATACCAGCAGGCTCTGATGAAGATATTGTTTCGGTGGATGATCTAAAATACCAAACAGAAAACAAACCCAAAACAACTGAATATGGTGATGAAGTGCTTACTGTAAAATTCAGATACAAAGAACCCACGGGAACAACTTCAAAACTCATCAGCAATGTAGTTTACGACCGTTCTATTCCTTTTGATAGAGCATCAGAAAACTTGAGATTTGCAGCCGCTGTAATTCAATTTGGAATGCTCTTGAGAGACTCCAAAGACAAAGGCGAAAGCAATTACAAAAACACTTTAGCAATGGCAAGAAATGCCAAAGGAGAAGATTTTGATGGCTACAGAGCAGAATTCATAAGACTGGTAGAAACAGCAGAATTACTGAAAGCAAAAAACTAAGTAACTCACTTTAATTTAAAAGGTGCTTTGAGAATAGAATCTCGGAGTGCCTTTTTTTATTTAATTAACTCAAATGAATTTTTCTTATATTTGTTATTAATTTAAACAATATATTATTGGAATAAACTCCAGTAACTGGTGTTTAGCCAAATGTTATGCATAATTCTTGCAACTCAATTCATAAACGACTTTAAAATGAACTCAAAAAACATATTCCAGTTATTAATATTGCTTCTAGTACCATCTAATAGCTTGTATTCTCAACCAGGTGGAGATCAGGAAATTATATTTAATTTAGGAGGTGAATTGAAATCAGGATACACTCTGTGCTATTCTATTGACAGTAATTATTCTGAACCCCAAATAAAAGTATCTGATAAATCTAAAAAAATTACTATTTACCATAACCGATATGAAACCCGCAACAAACTAATATTATACAAAAAAGATGAATTAATGGTTATTCATTTTGGTGATTTAGAACTTAAAAATCGGTATAAATTAGATTTAGGGACAATAGAATTTCAAAAAGGAGACTTTTTTCTAAATTATGTTGATTATCCTTTTGAACCTCTAATGGATTGGGGAAACTATAAATTAGAAGCATTGGACTCATTACATTATATCCAAATAAAAAAAATAAAAGAAACAGATATATTATATAGTGCGATTATTTACGATAAAAAGCTCAACTTGATTAAAAGAATACTTTATTATGATAACAATAAGGTTTCATCTGAACACTTTCGTAATCATGATTTTAATAGTCCAATTGAGCTTGTCAGAGCATATTATATGGATTTAAGCTATTATTTTATACCCAAAACATATTATTCCATCTATGAGAGGATTGAAATTGACAGCACAGGAATAATTAAAAATAGAATTATTTATGAACTAGCGAATAATGGAGGATTAATTAAAAGCTTCATACAAAAAAACCAAATCGGCAAGCATTATACAGAAGTAATAAATACTTTACCAGAAGGCGTGTACCCGGGATATAGCTCGATGGCAAAATTGTACGACCAATTCATATGTTCACCTTTTATAAGAAAAGGTCCTTATTCTATACAAATAAGCAATGTCGGTTATTTCCCCCAAGATTCAATAGATATAAACAAATTTAAGGCTTATCAAGATTCAGTAGAACTGAAAATAACCTTTGCTTCAGGAGCAGAGAAGATCGGCAAACCCATAGTAAAAACTCAAATAATTGGTGACAGTATACATAACAATATTTATTTGGTAGTTAGCCAATCTGAAGATGAATTAGCATTGGAAAGAGTTGTAAAAATAAAACTAAGTATAGATGCATCTAAAATTAATACCATTCATTTTCCTGCAACTTCTGATAAAGTTTTATTGATTCCTGAGGGAGAAGAGTTTAGAATAAATTATTTGGGAGCATGGCCTATTCAGACTCCAATTATTATTTATGGTATTAATTCAAATAATAAGTAGGTAAATTAAAACAATGCCCAACAAAACCTAAACTGCATTGAAAAGCAGTTTAGCCCAGTCGTTGTAGCAAATAACCAAATGAGTAGTATTAAAGTTTCCGAAATAAAAAGCATATTCGAAAGAGTAATTCAAAAACTTGAAATGGAATATGGCCCAAATGCAGAAATGGAACTGAAGACGATAATCTATAGGCTAATTCCTTCTGAAGAATGGAACAAATTTGAAAAGCCGGAAGATTGGTTTTCTGCTTCGGAAATTATGCAAGGAGATTTACAAGATGATGTAAATGAGTTAAAAAAACTAGTTAACGACAAAAATAGGATATGCACTTTTGTTGACTTTGATAGACTTGCAAGTGTACTGCGCGAAATAAGTTCAGTGGAAAACCCTATAAATTAAAGGAATAAAAAATAAAACTTGCTACAACATTTTGTATATTTCATAGGGCGTGCAGAGGTTTGGAGAGCGTAAGATTATAATACCACAACCTTTTCTCTCTATAAACTACTTTTTCAATTTCTCAAGAATTACGTTATTTGCTTCTGCTTGTTCCTCTGTAATTGGAAAAAAACCAAATTCTTTTATGATTTGCTGACCTTCTTCGGATAATTCAAAATTTATAAAATCTTGAAAAAGTTCTTTTTCATTATATAAAAAGTATTGATATAAAGGTCTAGAAAGGTAATAACCTCCATATACCACATCTACAAATGAATAAGGAGATTTTGGTTGGTCTCCTTCTATGAAGATATTTACCGCCCAAACTTTGTCTGTTGGTTTGCCATCTTTATCTTTGATGGCACCCACTCCCAAATAACCAATTCCTCCTTTGTTGTTTTCTATGTGGTTTATTAACTCTAAATTATCGTTCACTTCTATAATAGATTCCGAATAATTTCCTTGAACTACTTTGTTCCAAAAAAACTCATGTGTCCCTGAGTTATCATTTCTTCTGTAAGGTTGGATGTTTAAATCTGGTCCGCCAACTTCTTTCCAATTTACAATCTCTCCTTTAAATATTTTCTTTAATTGAAATACGCTCAAACTATCAATACCTAAATTGGAATTGGTAATTACTGCAACAGCATCACCAGCAAATATAATTTCAATTAAACCTTTTTTTCCTTTTTCCTTCAACTTGGACTTTTCATCTCCAGTCATTTTCACAGAAGAATTTGCCATCAAAGCTTCTCCATTAATTAGTTTTTCGATCCCATCTTTTGAACCTCCACCTACTACATCTAGACTTTTAAGTGTGTCAATATTAGAATTTTTTATTAATTCTTTGACTAAAGAAATTTCAGTTTCTGATCCAACTATATCTCCTTTTATTGTTGTACTTGACGTTTGATTTTGCTTTAAATCTTCTTGACTACATGAACTTAATAAAATAAAAAGCCACGATAAGTTAATAATAAACTTTTTTATATGTATCATCCTATACTTGAAATTGTATTTCTGCAAGGATATACAAAAAAGATTTAAAGTCGATTAACGAAATATTAAGGAGTTATGAAATTATTTCACTTCAAAGATTGCACTTTAAAAACATATAGATATCTCCATTACGTGCACCGCTATCGCATTGCTCTTCAGTCGATATGACAAAGAAAAATCAAACACTTTATGTGTTCGGTCGCTTCTCGATACAATTCGCCAACTGGCGAATTACTCGAAGTGACCTCAAACAACAAACAACGAACTCCGAACAACAAACAACAAACTCCGAACAACAAACAACGAACCCCAAACCCCTTTCATCAACCGAAGCAATTGCGAAGGTTGAAAACAACGAACATCAAACATCAAACAACGAACATCAAACACGTAATCCTACTCCCCAAAAATCTCTTTCAACTTATTCTCAAGCGCAATTCCTCTAAGATTTTTTTCGATTATTTTCCCTTCTTTATCAATCAAAACGGTGTAAGGAATTCCATTGAAACCATAAATTTTAGTAGCTTCTGTTTGCCATTGTTTTAAATCGCTCACGTGGTTGGGCCAAATTAAATTATCATCTAGGATTGCTTTTTCCCAACTGCTTTGGCTTTTGTCTAAAGAAACACTGTAAACTGTGAATCCTTTCTCTTTGTATTTGTTGTATAATTTTACCACATTTGGGTTTTCCATTCTACATGGTCTGCACCAAGAAGCCCAAAAATCTATCAATACGTAATTACCTCTTAAAGATTCTAAAGTTATTAATTCACCTGTTGGAGATTTGAAACCTAATTCTGGCGCAACTGCTCCAATGGCTGTTTTTGCTTCCAGTGCTTTTTGTCTTTCTTCTTGCTCTACTTGAGCTTTAATTTGCGTCTCTATTTGTGTAAGTTGTGTTTTTACACCCAAATGATATTCAGATCCTGGTACTGATTCTGCCAATCCATTTTCAATTTTTCTTAACCATTCCAAATCTTCAGTAGGATTGAGGTAACCAATTGCCACTATCGAGGCCAAAGACTTATAGTTTTTCTCGATAAATGCATTTCTAATATTCAAAAAAGATAGGTCTAAACTGTCAATACTTTTCTGCAAACCATTTCTTTGTTCAAGTGTTACATTCTTGTCATACAATTGTTTATTCAACTCAGTTTTAACTTCTTGAAATTGATACACCTCCTTAGTAAACTTAGAAATTTCTTCAGAGGATGAACTTCCACCTACAGTATACGATTTTATAAAATTGTCGTAATCTGCATCAATTTTCACTTTGCTTTCAGTTGATTTTTCATCAAAAGTCAAAAGCGCAAAAGTTTCTTGGTTAAGTTTTAATGAAAAGAAATCTGGTTGTTTTACTGTTACGTTCATTTTGTACTTTCCCTTCTTATTAAGCGTAGCGCTATCTATAGCAAACTGCTGATTTCCAGAAAAACCGTACAAATAAAGCATTTTTCCTCCACCATTTTTCATGGTTCCGTTTATTTCGATTACTTTTTCCTGAGCAAAACCAGAGGTTACTAATAAAAAAAGTGCAATAATCTTTGTTGTTTTTAATATCATCCTAATATTTCTTTTACTTTGTCGTCTAAATCTTTTCCTCTCAATCCTACCGCAACTATCTTGCCATCAGCACCGATTAAATATGTTTGTGGAATACTATTGATTCCATACAATGCTCCACCTATGGAGTTCCAACCTTTCAAGTCACTTGCGTGATTTGGCCAAATCAATCCATCTGCTTCAATTGCTTGTATCCATTTGTTTTTGTCTTGGTCTAATGAAAAACTATATATCGTAAAACCTTTGTCTTTGAATTCATTATACAATTTTACTACATTTGGATTTTCTTTTCTACAAGGACCACACCAACTCGCCCAAAAATCCAATAAAACCAATTTTCCTTGTAAACTTTTCAACGAAACATTCTTTCCATCCACTCCAGGGAAATTCAACTCTGGCGCTTCCTTCCCTACTGCCAAACCACCTGGAGGAGGAGTAGATTCTTGTTGCGTCATTGCCAAAGCAGATTCGTATTTTTGTGTAGTAGCCTCTGCAAAAACTGAATTCGGCATAAACTTATTCATCGTGCTTTCAATTTGTTTGAGCAACTCGATGTCTTTTGCTAAATCATAAATATCTTGAAAAGCTGCATATACAGCAGGAGAATTGATATTGTCTTTTATAAATTTATACTTGTAAGCATCAAATTCCTCTTGCAAAATCATTCCTTGTGTATTGATTTCCTCCATAGATTTCATATCTCCTTGAGGTAAAGATTGCATTTGTGCTTTTAAAGATTGAACTTTTTGAGCAAAAACTTGTCTTTCTTTGAAGTAATTACTCATTGTAACAGATAAATCAGAACCTGAAATTACTGCTTCAAGCGCCCAAGTTTCTCTCTTTCCTGAAATACTCAATTGCTCATTTCCAGTGACCAATAGCAAAACTGCATTTTGTGGCGTTTCACCCAATCCCAAAAAGTCATATCCATTTTGATTGATAGCTATTGAAAAAGAACCATCTGCACCAACAACTGCGCTATCCAAAACTGTAGGTTGTTGAGAAGCATAAGAATACAACTTTATCGTTGCACCATTTCCATTGGTCATTGTTCCAGTAATAACTGTATTTCCACTAGAAATTTCAACTGATTTATTTTCGCCATTTCCATTTATTTCAGAAGGATTGTCTTTTGAGTTTTCATCGGTGTTCTCATTTCCACATGCACTAAACAATATAGTAGCACCAGAAAAAATTAGTATTATTGATTTGTATTTCATTTTGTAAAGTTATAAATGATGATGCTAAAAGCCTTATAATGTTTCTGAAATTTTGTTAATTAGTTGTGTAGTAGTCTTTGGATCTGCTTTTCCTTTGGATGCTTTCATTACTAATCCCATAAAGAAACCCGTAAGTTTTTTCTCTCCATTTTTAAACCTTTCTGTTTCAGAAGGATTGTTTGCAAAGACTTCTCTCACAACACTTTCCATATCCAAACTGTCATTTTGAATCCCCCATTCATTCTTCACAACGATTTCTTCAGGAGTGGATTTTGGATTTTCCAACATTGCAGGAAAAACTTTTTCTTTTGCAATGTTGTTATTTATCTTTCCAGAATCTATCAATTGAATCAATTGAGCGATATGTATTGGTGGAATTTCAAAATCGATAATCTCTATTGATTGTAGATTCAAAAATGATTTCACTCCGCCCATCAACCAATTGGCAGCTGTTTTATATTGTGATGTATGTTTGATTATTTCTTCGTAGTACAATGCCACATCTCTGTTGTCAACAATATTGGATGCATCATAATCCGACAAACCTAATTCATTGATGTATTTTTTGTATAAATCATTTGGCAATGGAGGTAAAAGACTTTCTATATAATTGA